>CAVVZG010000129.1:0-7939 GCA_963752205.1 Bryobacterales bacterium
TCCAGGCAATGTTCAACGTCGGCTAGTTCGGTGAATTCGTACATGCGCTCGGTGCGCCCGCGGAGTTCTCCGACGGTTTGGGGGCCGCGCAGCATGAGCATGCAGAGCAGTGCGGATTCACGGCGGCCTAGGTTTAACTTTTCTCCTAGAAGGTGGCCGTATTTTTCTACGCGGTGGCCGGCTCCGCTGATGCGCACCGCGAGCCCTTTGTGGCGGAGGAGGGCTAGGGCTTGTTGGACGACTTCGTCGGTGTAGTTGACGACGGGTTCGCGGTTGGATTTTTGGTTGCAGGCGTTGACTAGGGCGTTGACGGTGAGCGGGTAGTATTCGGGGGTGGTGATTTCTTTTTCTAGGAGCGCTCCGAGTACGCGGACTTCGGCGGGGTGGAGGGGTTCTGGCATTTAGTTGAGCGCCGCTTCCATGAAACGTTGGCCTTGGATGGGGTCGCCGTAGTAGGCGGGGATGTCATGGAAGCCTAGGGATTCGTAGAGGCGTTGGGCGGGCTGCATTTCGGGGAGCGTGTCGAGACGAATGCGCTGGTAGCCGAGGGCGCGGGCGGCTTCGAGGGCGGCTTCGGCCAGGCGGCGTCCTAGACGGTGGCCGCGATGGGTGGGGCGGACGTAGAGGCGTTTTAGTTCGCAGGTGGTAGGGTCGAGATTACGGACGGCTACGCAGCCGGCGGGGATGGCTTCGATTTCGGCTAGGAGGAGTGCGCCGCTGGGTGGGCCGTACATTTTAGGAAGCTCCGCTAGTTCCTGGGCGAAGTTTTGGAAGCAAAGATCGATGGAAAGTGCCGCGGCGTATTCTTCAAACAAGACGCGGGCTTGCGCAAAGTCGGCGTCGGTGGAAGCTGGGCGGATGATTGCCTACTCTTTTCTCTGGTCGGCGGCGGGAGCGGGAGCGGCGGGGGCTCCTGCGGCCGGGGCGGTGGCGGCGGGGGGCGCGTGCAAGTTAATGGGCTGCGGGTTGGTGCGGCTATCGACGTCGATGAAGTCGAACATCAGGAAGATGCCGAGGAACACGAAGCCGGCTACGGCGATGACGGCGTTGACGGGCTTGTCGTGCAGCAGGTGCATGAAGATCGTCGCGACGATGATAGCTTTGATGGTCGCGATGGCGAGCGCAATCACCACGTTGCCGGAGCCAAAATTAATGTAGGATGCGCCTACGGTGATCGCGGTGAGAATCAGCAGCACGACCAGCGTGGCTACGTATTTGAGGGTTTCGGTTTTTGGATTTTCGGCGTGTTCGGTATGCGTGCTCATGTGATTAAGTAGTACAGCGGGAACAAGTAGATCCAAATCAAATCGACCAAGTGCCAGAAGAGGGCGACTAGGTCGACGGGCGTGTAATATTTGTCGGAGAACTCGCCGCGTTTGGCGCGGATGGCCAGCCAACCCATCAGGAACATTCCGATCAGGACGTGCAGGCCGTGGAGCCCGGTCATCATGAAATAGAAGCTAAAGAAAGTGGCGTAGCCGTGGCTGCCGGCGATCAGATCGCCGTGATGGCTATAGAATTTTCCGGGATACAGGCCTTCTGAAAAATCGGCCGTGTACTCGTACGCTTTGACGCACATGAAGACGCCGGCGAGGCCGACGGTCATCCACAGGTACCTGGCGCATTTCTTGCCCTGATTGGTGCGCGCCATGAGCACGGCCATGACGGCGGTGAAGCTGGATACCAGCAGCACTACCGTATTGGTCGCGCCCGCTAAGCGCTTCAATTTTTCATGGGCTTCGACGAACTCTTGCGGGTATCTGTTCTGCATCAGGCCGAAGCCGGCGAACAGGCCGCCGAAGGTCAGGACTTCGGTTGCCAGGAACAGCCACATACCAATCTTGCTGGTATCGAACTGCTGCTCCATGGTGGTGAAATGATGCTGATGATGCGGATCATGTTCACCGTCGTGGCCGTGCGGGTCTTGATGGACATCAACCGAGGTTGTGCTCATACGTGCGTTACCGTCCTATGGCGGTAGTCATACGGTTCGTGTTCGAGAACCGGCTGCTCTTCAAAATTATGCACCACGGGGGGCGAGGAGGACTGCCACTCGAGAGTGGTGCCGCCCCAGGGATTGTCGGGCGCCAGTTTGCCTACTTTGAGCGAGGCTAAGAGCGAAATGGCGGTCAGGAACAGGCCCGAGCCCAGCACCCAACTTCCGTAGGTGGAGAAAGCGTGGATGGGCTGGAACTGGTCGAGGTAATTAAAATAACGGCGGGGCATGCCCTGGCCGCCCATGATGAACTGGGAGCCGAAGGTCATGTTGAAGCCGATGAAGACCAGGGCGCAGCCGATGCGTCCCCATTTTTCGGAATACATGCGGCCGGTCATCTTCGGCCACCAGTAATGTAGGCCGCCGAGGAAGGCGATCACGGTGCCGCCCATCATCACATAGTGAAAATGCGCCACGACGAAGTAGGTGTCGGTCAAGTGGATGTCGACGGCCAGGGTCGAGAAGAAGATCCCGGTGAGTCCGCCGATGGCGAATAGGAACAGGAAGGCCATGGCGTAGAGCATGGGCGTTTCAAAACTGATGTTGCCCTTGTACATCGTCGTGAGCCAGTTGAACATTTTTACGCCGGAGGGGATGGCGACTAGAAAGGTGAGGGCCGAGAAGATTACGTTGGCCAGGTCGCTTTCGCCGGCTACGAACAGGTGGTGGCCCCAAACGATGAAGCTGAGGAGCGCTAGCGACACGCTGGAGTAAGCGATGGCGCGGTAGCCGAAGATCGTCTTGCGGCAGAAAGTCGGGATGATTTCGCTGATGATGGCCATGCCAGGCAGAATCATGATGTAGACGGCAGGGTGCGAATAGAACCAGAAGAAGTGTTGGAACAGCACCGGGTCGCCGCCGATGCGGGAATCGAAGATGCCGATTTGGAAGACTCTTTCGATCAGCAGCAGGACTAGCGTGATGGCTAGAACCGGGGTGGCCAGGATCTGAATAACGCCGGTGGCGTAGATGCCCCATACGAAGAGCGGCATATCGAACCAGCCCATGCCGGGGGCGCGCAGCTTATGCGTAGTGGCGATGAAGTTCAATCCGGTAAAGATCGAGGAGAAGCCGAGGATGAACGCGGCCATGGTCATGAAGCCTACGCTGCCATCGGTGGTGGTCGAGTACGGCGTGTAGAAAGTCCAGCCGGTGTCGACTGCGCCGAGGATCATCGAAGTGATGGCTAAGCGCTGCGCCGCCGCACCAGAGATAGAAACTCATTAAATTCAGGCGGGGGAAGGCTACGTCTTTGGCTCCCAGCATCATGGGGAGGACGAAGTTCGCGAGCGAGGCGGGGATGGCGGGAATGATGAACAGGAACACCATCACGACGCCGTGCAGCGTGAAAAAGCGGTTGTACATTTCGGCGGTGACCCAGTGCTTGCCGAAGAGAGTGTGCTGCGGGTTGAGGAGCGAGAGGCGAACTAACAATGCGAAAATGCCGCCGATCAGGAACGCGGTGCAAACGGCACACAGATACATGATGCCGATGCGCTTGTGATCGACTGTCGACATCCAACTCCAGATGCCCTTGGTTTCGTTGAGATAATTTTTGGCGGGCCGCGGGCGGTCCCCCAAGATTGCGCCGGATGTGAGTGTACGTTCCATATTTATGACCTTTACTGCAACGACTTTATGTATGCGATGAGCCCGCGAATTTCATTTTCGCGCAACAGGCCCTGGAAGGTGGGCATGATGTTCTCAAAACCGTCGACCACTTTGGCGCCGGGCTGCATCATCGACTCGCGCAAGTAGGCTTCGTCCACTAGCACACTGGTTCCGTTGTTCAGTTTGACGGGCTTGCCGTAGATGCCTTTCCAGGTGGGGCCCTTGCTGCGGGTGCCGTCGACGTTGTGGCAGCTCATGCAACCCTTTTGTTCGTACTGGATGCGGCCCCATTCCTCAGGCGTGTGATGCATCCATTCATCGCCGCCGGTTTCCATCCATTTCGCGAAGGCCGCGGGGGTGTCGACGAAAACTTTGGCGCGCATGTCGGAGTGGCCTTTGCCGCAGTATTCGGCGCAGGTCGAAACATGCTCGCCGATGGTCTCGGGCGTGAACCAATATTCGGTGTAGCGGCCGGGGACGATGTCGCGTTTCACGCGCATATCGGGGATGTAGAAATCATGGAGAACGTCTTCGCTGGTCATGACCAGGTGAATGGATTTGTTCACGGGGACGTGCAATTCGTTGACGGCTCTGGTGCCGTCGGGGAATTCAAACTGCCACAGCCATTGCTTGGCGGTGACCTGGATTTCCATGGACTCGCCGGGTCCGACGGCGAACTGCATGTAGCCGATGATGCCCCAGAAGAAGAGTCCGACGCAGAGCAGGAGCGGGATCACGGTCCAGGCGATTTCCATGGTCGTATTGTGGGTCTGGTGCGGGGTCACGCGGCCGGGCTTGTAGCGGTAGCGCCAGGCGAAATACACCATGGGGATCATGAGCCCAAAAAACAGGACGACGCTCAGCCAGAAAATCGACATGTACATAAAGTCGATGTGCTTGGCGAACTCGGAGCCTTGATCGATCGGTAACAGCAGCCTACGAAGCCACTCCATTATGCAAAACCTTCCTTGAGCCGGGCCAGGGTTCGTTTACGTTCCCAGCGGATCATCCGCCACAGGAAACCGGCGATGAGTATGACGGTCAAGATCCCGCCGCCGCGCATCAGGTTCAGGGCAAACCAAACATAAGCTCCGGCTTTGGGATCGTAGTGATAGCAGAACAACAAAATTTTTTCGAGCGCCATGGTGGTGCGGCCTTCGGACGCTTCGGCGAGGGCAAAGCGGAGATCGCGCGGGCGGTAGCGGATGCCGTACAGGTAGCGGGCCATGCGGCCTTCGGGCGTCAACACCATGATGGCAGCGGGGTGCGCGTATTGCTGCTGGGCGGGATCGTAACGATAATTGAAGCCGACTTGCTTGGCCAGGCGCTGGGCGTTGCCGTCGCGATCGGTGAGGAAGTGCCAACCGGGGGCGGGGCGGTCAAAGCTGCCCATATAGATGGCTTTCTTTTTCTGAGCGACGTCGAAGGATTCGCGAGGGTCGATGCTGATGGTGACGATTTCGTATTGGTCGCCGGGAGTCCAGGGGATCTCACGCATGGCTTCGGTCTGGCCGTTCAGGACCAGCGTACACAGCATGGGACAGTTGTAATAGATCAGGTTGAGAATGACGGGTCGGCCTTTGTGGAAATACTCGCCGAGCGCGACGGGGTAACCGTTTTCGGCGGTGAAGGTCAGGTTTAGGTCAACGGACGAACCTAAATGTTCGTCGATGCCAACGCCTACCAGTTGGGCCGGACGCACGTTGGCGGGGAGCCGCGAGGCGTCGCCAATTTTAGACAAGCCGTGCTGAGCGGCTAGCGGGAGAGCGGCTAGCGCGAGCAAAACGAGCGTCGTCCGTGTGCGTTGGAATTGCATTTATTTCTTGGCGGGCTCCGGGGTCGCTGCCGCGGGTGTTGCGCCGGCGGGTGTCGCGGCTGCGGCGGGCTCCTCTTTTTTGATCGCGGTGGCTTTGGCCGGGTAGAACAGTTTGCCGGCGGCGGCTTCGGCAGCGAAGGTCTGCATGGCTTTGTCGATGGGCATGCGTACACGGTTGCTGGATTTATCGAGATCGCCGTACATGTAGTGGCTCAGGTTCCAGGCGTCACGATTGCGGACATCCTGCAAAAGTTCGCTGGGAACGGTGAGGACGCGCTCGCTGACGGCGTCTTTGTAAATCTGTTCGAAGTAACCTTGCACGGCGACGATCACCAGCACCAAGCCGACGATGCTGCCGGCGGTGAACAGCCAGATGGCCGGGGTATTGGGCTCAGTGGGATCGAAGCCTTCACTAGGATCGTGGTGTGCGATCGGGTGGTCGTATTCTTCATCATGCGAGTCGCTCATCGTGATCCTCCTTTAAGCGTTTTCAAAATGCAGGCTCTGTTCCAGGCGCAGGTCGCCGACAGGCACCATTTTGTGTTTCTTGAAGCGGCTCCAGAACATCAGGCCGCAGATGCTGACGGTGGTTACGATGGTGGCCAGATCCAGCCAATGGGGCTGGGGGCCGTTCTTGTAATAAGTCGGCATGACGATCCAGTAAAGATCGATGTATTCGACGATCAGGCTGTAGGCGGCCATGATGCCCAGGAGTTTCAGGTTGCGCTTGGCGGGGCGGCACAGCAGGATTGGAAATGGAATCAGAAACCGCAGGAACGGCATGGCCAAACTTATTGGCAGCCATGCTCCCACCATGCGGTGGCGATACCAGATGGTTTCTTCGGGGATGTTCGAGTACCAGATCAGGAAGTATTGGGCAAAGGCGACGTAGGTGTAGAAGGCCGTCATGGCGAGCAGCCACTTGCCGAGGTCATGGTAATGCTCGACGGTGATGGAGTTTTTGAGGATGCCGGCGCGGCGGAAGGCGAGGCAGACCAGGGTGACGACGGAGAAGAAGGACAGGGCGCCGCCGGCTAGCATGACTAATCCGAAGATGGTCGAATACCAGCGCGGTTCGAGCGACATCAGCCAGTCGTAGCACGCCAAGGTCCCGATGGCGACGGCGAGGAACAGGCCGGGGGCGCTCCAGCGGGAGGCGATGTACATCTGCTTGACGGAGTGCGAGGTGTCTTGCTTGGTCGATTGGTGGTAAATGGAGCCGATCCAGAGCGACCACAGGAAGAAATAGATCACGGTGCGGGTGATGAAGAAGTTGGGCGTCAGGAAACTGGACTTGGCTTTGAGCACAGCGTCGGCGGCGACGGCGGCCTGGTTGGTCCAGGGGTAGATCTGATCGAGGCCGATGGCGATGGGGATAAACAGGATCAGGCCGACGGGCAGCGTGATCATGATGTTTTCCATAATGCGGCGCATGGTGACGCTCCAGGCGGAGCCGGTGAGGAACTGCACCATGACGAAGAAGAAGGCTCCCAAGCCGATGAGCGTTGTGAAGGCGAAAGCGACGATGTAGGACTGGAACAGGCGCGCCGGATTGGTGACGTAGCCGGCGATGCAGCCGATGATGCCGAGCAGGGCGGCGAACACCAGGACGTTGCGTCCGGTATTCCAGCGGCTGATTTCTAGCTGGTAGTTATCGGCGACGGGGGCGGCGTGTGAATGGGTTTGGCTCATGGTGTTATTTCAGAGCGGCGATGGTGGTTCCCGCCGGTACTTCATCGGGTTTGGAGTGAGCGGCGCGCTGCAGGGCTCGCACGTAGGCGACGATGGCCCAGCGGTCAGCGATCACGACTTGATATTGGTAAGACGGCATGGTGCGGCGTCCGTTGGTGATGACGTTGAAGATGTCGCCGTCGGCGAATTGCACGACGCGATCTTCGGTTAAATTCGAGGGCTGCCAGGTGGGGACGTGGGTTGGGACAATGCCGTGGCCCATTCCGGTTTGATCGTGGCAGGGGGAGCAGTAGATGTTGAACTTGGTCTGGCCTTGTTCGAGGAGTTCGAGCGTGACGGGCACGGGGTTCTTGCCGACGTACATGCCGTTTTCTAGGCCGGTGCTGTAGGGTGATGCGTCAAAGTAGCTATCGCGCGCCACGGTGTCTTCGGGCCGCAGGCGGTTGGAGCGTCCGTCGTCGAAGATGCCGACTACGGGGGCTTGGGCTTTGAACTTCTGCTGGTGCTTCATGTCGTCCCAGACCTGGATGGGAGTGTCGCGCTGCACGCTGGAGCACCCAGCTAGTAGCACGAGCGCGGGGACAAGGGCGAAGAGCTTCATCCTTCTACTACCTCTACGTCGCCGGCGCCGACGCTGCGCAGGTGTTCGGCGGCTAGCGCGGGGCTGAACTTGGGGTCCTTGGCTTCGATCACTAAGATGAACAGGTCGTCGGAGGCGCGGTGGGCTTGCGAATAGTTGAATGACGGGTGATAGAGGCGTGGGAGTCCGTTAATGGCCCACATTCCTAGGAAACTGGCGAAGGCGGAGAACAGAACGGTTAGCT
>CAVVZG010000130.1:0-15799 GCA_963752205.1 Bryobacterales bacterium
CTTCGGAAAGGCGGTGCGTGACGTAGAGCACCGCTTTTCCTTCGGCACGGAATTGCATCACGCGCTCGATCAGAGTTTCGGCATCCGGTTCCGACAGAACCGCGGTCGGTTCGTCGAGAATGATGATTTCGCTGGGCCGCACGAGCGCCCGGGCGATCTGCGCGAGCCGAAGGTGCGGAACGCTGAGTGTTGAAGTTTTCGTGCCCGGATCGAAATTCGCGCCGACCTTGGCGAGCGCGGCCTTGACGGTTCTGCTCTCTTCGGCGCTCGACTGGCCAGGTCTGGCGAAACCCCGCTCGCGACCCAGCAGAATATTCCGGCCGATCGAGAACTCGGGCACCATCAGGATGTCCTGTGGTACCACCGTAATTCCAAGTCGGGCGGCTTCGCTCGGCCTGTTCACCAGAATGTCGGTCCCGCCGACGATGAAACGTCCTTCGTCGGCCGAGTACACGCCATTGAGGATCTTGATGAGTGTGGATTTGCCCGCTGCCGCTCCCGCGGCGAGAGCGCCTCGAGCCTCGCCGCCAGCGCTGCCAGCGCCGCCGTCGCGCCCGCCGCGGGCCCGCGCGGCGGCGCCGTCGCGGCGAGCCCGCGGACCCAGGTCTGGTGGGGGGTCTCGCCGAACTGGGTCAGGTACAGGGCTTCGAAGCGCGCCCGGCGGAGGAAGCCGGCGGCGTGGGCTGCGCGGGTCACATCGAGACCGTCGTCGGTAGTGGCTTGGGCGTGGGTGCGGCCGGGGTTCATGTCGGTATAGCCGCTTTCGAAGCCGGGTCCGGTGCGATGGAACACCTCGGGGGCGACGGCCAGGTAGCCTTCGCGCGCGAAACGCTCGGTGACGTCGCGGATGTGGGCGTTGACGCCGAATATTTCCTGAAAGACCATGATGCCGGCGCGCGGGGCGCCTTCAGGATGCGCTACGTAGGCGCGCATGGTGGTGCCGTCGCTGACGGATAAGTTTACAAATTCAGTTTGGATCGCCATAGGATGTGAGTGCGCCTATTCTAACAAAGGCGTGTTGTAATAATCAGCATGAGTAGATGGTGGATTCTGATCGTGGCTATGGGCCGCATGGTGGCGGCGCAGAGTTTGCCGCTGGGGCAGATTATCGACGATGTGCAGTGCAAGGCCGACGCGTCGCAGCATTATTCGTTGTATCTGCCGTCGCATTTTACGCCGCTGCGTAAGTGGAGTGTGATTCTGGCGTTCGATGCGGGCGGTCGCGGGCGGCGCGCGGTGGAGCGCTATCAAGCGGCGGCGGAAAAATACGGGTACATCATTGCGGGATCGAACAATTCGCGCAATGGGCCGTGGGAAGTCAGCTTGAACGCGGCGAAGGCGATGACGGCGGATGTCGATCAAAGATTTCCGGTGGACGCTAAGCGGATTTACACGGCGGGGATGTCGGGCGGAGCGCGGGTAGCGATGAAGCTGGCTATGGATTCGGAGAGCATCGCGGGGGTGTTCGCTTCTAGCGCGGCATTTCCGGATGATCCGCGCGACGAGGTACGCTTTCCTATCTTCGGCAGCGCGGGGACGGACGATTTCAATCATCAGGAAATGCATGAGCTGGATCGCGATCTGAAGAGTCCGCATCGCGTGGAGGTGTTTGACGGGGGGCACGCTTGGCTGCCGGTGGAACTGGCGATGGACGGCGTGGAGTGGATGGAGATCCAAGCGATGAAGGCCGGGCTGCGCGATCGCGATGTAAAGGAGATCGATGAGATTTTCGCGAAGCGCGCGGCGCGGGCAGAGGGTCAGGCGAGAAGCGTCGACAAAATGCGTGAGCTGCGGTCGGTCGCGGTGGATTTCCAGGGGATGAAGGATGTCGCTAAATTTACGGAGCGGGCGGCGACGCTGGAGCGGCAGGCGGACGTGAAGGAGGCGCTGAAAACGGAGCGCGCGGACGAAGAGCGCGAGTTGCGGACTACGGCGGAGGTGTATCAGCTTCGCGACCGGATGAACAACGCTGCTGGGTTTCCGAAGTTGAAGGCGCGCGTGACGCAGTTGCTGGAGCAATCGAAGAGCGCGGAGGATTCTGACGGACCGGCGAATTGCGCGGCGGGTGTTGACGGGGCTAAGCGCATCATCACGAAGTATTAACAACCCGGACTTTCAGGGGCTGCTCAACCAGATCCGGCCGCCGGGGGCACCGGGGCAGCCTTAATGGACACCGACGTTATACACGAAGCGATGGCGGAGTCGCAGGCCGGGAGGTTGATCTTCCCCGAGGTTGTGCGGCGACTTCTGGAGAGCGGGGTCGAATCCTATTTTGTGGATTTCGCCAAGAGGGAAATGACGTTCTACGCGCTCGATGGCGCCACGCACATGGAGAAGATGTTGGTTCCTCTCACGGCTGTGGCTGGGGAGTTCGCATTGCCGGCGGTGGTTGCGGCGATCCGCGGCGCGCAGACGGATACGGTGCGTTATCCAGAGTTCGTAACGCTGGCGACGGCGGCTGGCGTGATCGGATACTGGGCGTATCTGACGGGCAAGAGAGTGATTTACTTCGGACGCAAAGGCGAGATTCACGTCGAGGAATTTCCCCGCCCCAAGGCTTAGGGCTGCTGGACGTCGCGGCGGAGCTTTTCCAGGAACGGTTCGCCTAGAGTCACTAGCTTTTGTTCCAGGCGCTCCGTGCAATCGCAGTTTTCGCAGGCCCAGGATTCCGTGCCGTTGTGGTCGCGGCATTCGCGGCGGTCGTGGGCGTCTTGTATCCGCGTAAGGTCGAAGTAGCGTTCCCAATAGGGGCGCTCTTCTTGCAAGGGCGTGGGGCAGTAGCAGACTTCTACCCAGCGGGCGGTTTGGTCGGGGCAGAGGCGGGCTTCGCGCATGTTGCGCAGGTATTCGCCTTCGGCTACGGAGCCGCGGCCTAGAGTTTGATTCTCGATGGCTTCCAGGAGGGCGTGCTCGCTACCGGGTTTGATGCGGGCGCGGACCAGGTAACGCATGGCACCTTCATTTTACGCTGCGCTTGGCGGCGATCAGGAGGGCGATGCCGATGATCGCCGTGATGCCACCGTAGATCGACCAGCGGATCTGTCCGTACATGAAGCTGCCGGGGAGGATGCGGAAGCCTTGCAGAATCCAGATGCAGCCGAAGACCAGCAATATTATGCCTAGGGACTTGAGGGCGGGTTTCATCGAATCACCGGCTTCATTTCTATGCGGTGGGCTTGGTATAGATACGTCCCGCGATTGAGCAGGGTGTGGATGGGTTGCGGGGAGGCGTCGAAAGTCACTTGGATTTGCTTGAGTTCGGGGCGGATGGAGGGCGGGGCTCCGTCGGCGGTTCCGCGCGTCGAGGGTGGGAGGCGGTAGTAGTAGACGACTGAGGGCCAGGTGTGGGTGTGGGGGGGCTCGGATTCGCCGGGCTGGACTTCGATCTCCAGCACGCGGACGTAGGCGTTTTCGAAGGGGACTTTGATGCTGGGGTCGTGGATGACTACGCCGTCGGTGGGCGGGAGTTGCAGGTCTTTGGAGGGCTGGCAGTCGGCTTGTTTGTCTTCGATGCTGAGATAGTGCGCGGGGGCTGTGATGGTCGCCGGAGAGTGTGCGGGCTGCCAGGTGGTTTTGAAGTTGCGCACTTCGGGGATGGCGCCGGCGCGGGGGGTGTCTTCAATGAGGAGCGCGGGCCAGGGGTGGGAGTACTGGGATTCGTTGGCTCCGGCGGGGAGGGTGACGTCGATGACGCGGACGCGGTCGTTTTCGAGGAGCAGCTTATGGGTTGCGGGCGAGAGGGCCAGGGCGTCGTAGGCGTCGGGTTGGGCGGTGCCGCAGGGGGCGGCTGGTAACAACGCGGGTAACGACACTGCGAGTGCTATCAGTCCTAGAAGAGGGCGGATCATTAGCTGATTCTACCGCTAGCTGGCGATTTTGCGGAGTTTGTTCATTATGCCGAAGGTGAGATCGAGGCGGGAGGATCGGGGGAGGCCGCTCACTTTTCTGGCTAGGGCCAGGCAGCTTTGGCCGAAGGGGCTAGCGGGGGCTACCAGGCGCGATTCTAGGATGGCGTCGCGGACGTGCTTGTAGTCGTTGGGGAGGGTCGCGAAAACTGGGCGGCCGAGCGCTTCTTCAATATCTGCTAGCGGGAGGCTGCCGCGTTCGCGGCGGTTGAGCAAGATGTGAACGCGGTCGCGGGGGACTTCGTAGACTTCGAGTTCGGCGCAGCGTTGCCGGGCCATGTGGAGCGAGGGGAGTTCTGGAGTCGCTACCACGAATACTGCGCGGGCGCAGCGGACCACTTCGGCGGAGGCTTCATTGACCAGCTCGGGGAGATCGACCACGACAAAATCGTATTGTTTTTGGACGAAGCGCAGAAGCTGGTAATAGTCGGCCCACACGGGATTGGGACCGCGGTGGTTGGGCTCGGCTAGCAGGATATGCATGGCGAAGGCGTCGACGTATTGTTCTTGCCACTCGACGGGTGTCAGCGAGGCGGCGTGTTGCAGAGCTTGCGGCAGACCGCGGTGGGGTTCGAGGTTCAGCATGACGGCTAGCGCGCCAGAGCGGCGGTCGGCTTCGAGCAAGAGAACCTTTTGATGAAGGCGGTTGGCTAGGGCGGCGGCGGTGTTGAGCGTCACTACGGAGCATCCTCCACCGGCTTTTGCTGGCAGGAACGCGAGGATGTTGGGATTGGTCACGGGCTGATCGCGATGGAGCGCTTCGTAGGCCGTCTTTTCGAGATCCAGGGAAGTAAACGGCAGCGGGAGCAGATCGACGATGCCGGCGGCTTCAAAATCGGCTTGCTGTATGCGGTTCCAGGGCTTGCGAAAACCGATCACGATGCCGCGGAGATCGGAGGCCTGGATGTGCTCCGCGAGGCCGACCACATCGTTGGTATCGCCGGCGGTGCGGTCACGTTCGTTCCAGGTGCTGAGGTCCAGCAGAATCACTTCAGGATCGAAACGCTTGAGAGGGGCGATCAAGTCACCGGGCGGAGGAATCGGCGTTTCGGTGATGACTAGGTTGAATTGGTGGGATTCGGCGACCAGTTGATCGATGACGTAGGCGGCGTCGGGGTCGGGGGTGAAAAGGGCGAGGCTCAGCATAGATACGCAAAGAGCGTATCGGCATCGGGCTGGGGATTTAGAGGCGGATCAGCCTTCTAAGTCGCGGGCGCGCTGCTCCCATTCGGCGGCGAAGCGGAAGACGTTCTCGGCGGGCGGCTGGGGCGAGAAGGTTTCGAGCCAGCGCACGGGCTCGCGGCCGATGTTGGAGAAGGAGTGAATGCAGCCTACACCGGTCCAGAGGACGTCGCCGGGTCCGGCGAGATAACGCTGGCCGTCGAGGATGGCTTCGACTTCGCCGCTGAGGATGAAATAGGCTTCTTCGAAGGTGTGGTCATGGAGGGCGATGCTGGCGCCGGGCAGGTATTCAAGGAACAGCATGCGGTGGTGGCGGGCTCCGAACTTTTCGTCGATCATCCACTGGAGGAAAACGTTGTTCGCTCCAGGGAGGGCGGCGCGGGCGTCGGGCGTGGAGGGAATTTGGGAGACGTCGAAGTGGCCTAGCAGTCCGGCAACGGGTTCGATATTGGCAGGGATAGAGGCGCCTTTAGGGAAGAAGGTGTCGCGCTCTTTCCCGATAGGCTTGGGTTGGGGGGCGGCCATTCCTAGCCAGCGCAGAGGAGCTTCGCCGGCGTTGCTCCAGGCGTGAACGGTGCCGACTTTGAAGGCTCCGAAATCGCCAGCGCCGAGGCGGTAGGCGTGATCGTTGATTCCGAGCACGGCCTGTCCTTCGAGAATGTAGAAGCCTTCTTCATAAGAGTGGACGTGGGGGGCTACAGTGCCGTTTGCGGCCAGGTGATTTAGGCTCAGGCCGGTGTGAACCGAGCCTGCAGTGTGATCGACTAGCGAGGCCACTTGGTAACCTTCGCTGCGATTTTCATAGACGGGGTGCGGTTTGAGAACGACGTCGGCCGATCGACGGACAAGATGCATGCCACTCATGATATATGGACAGGCGGGAGTATACTAGTCCGTTATGGAACTTGGACTCAAAGGTCGCGTGGCCGCGATTACCGGCGGTAGCAAGGGCATTGGTAAGGCGATCGCGCGCGGGTTGGCGGCCGAGGGAGTGAACCTGGTGCTGCTGTCGCGCGGCAAGGAAGTTCTCGACAAAGCCGCGGAAGAAATTCGCAAAGAGTATGGCGTAAAAGTTTTGGCGGTGGTGACGGATATCACTAGCGCCGAGTCCGTGAAAGCTGCGGCGGCGGCCGCGAAGAGCGAGTTTGGGGCGGTGCACATCGTCATTAATAATGCCGGCGGACCCATACGGCGCATGGACCGGCAGATCACTTGGGCGGATACCGAGTGGCTGGAGGACATCAACCTGAAGACTGTCGGGATGCTGCGCGTCACGCAGGCGTTTCTTCCGCTGATGCCGAAGGACGGGACGGGGCGCATCATTAATAACAGCGGCGTGGCGTCGAACTTAATTTGGTCGCCGGCGCTGACGCATGGGATCAATAATGCGGCGATGAATCAGGCGACGACGTATCTGGCGCTGGATCTGGCGGGGGATCAGATTACGGTCAACGCGATTGTCCCCGGATTGGTGGGAACCGAGGCGCGGGAAGCTTGGGCGGAGAACGCGTCGAAGGCGGCGGGCGTGAGCAAGGCGGATTTTCTGGCCGCGTTCTGCAAGAGGATGGGGATTTTGTCGGGGCGCTGGGCCAGCATGGACGAAGTTGCCGATACGGTTACGTTTCTGGCATCGGACCGCGCCAAGTATATTAATGGCGCGAAAATCGTGATTGATAGCGGGATGAGCGGGAACGCTCGGCCGGCATAAGAGGAGAGTCATGATGCGATCGCTTAGTTTTGGTTTGCTTCTTGTGTTCGCTGGCGTCGCGGTGCAGGCGCAGGAAGGGGAGAAGGTATTTCAAACCATCTGCTCGAAGTGCCATCGCGATGGGGCTCCGGATGCGCCGGCGCCGTCGACGCTGCGCAGCTTGCCGGTAACGACGATTCTCACGGCGCTTGAGTCCGGGAAGATGATGGCGATCGGCAAGACGCTCTCGGGCGAGCAGCGGGACGCGGTTGCGAAATATCTGGGGACGGCGGGCGCAGAGGCGATTCCGCTTTCGGCGCATTGCAGTGGCGCGGCTCCGGCGATGAAGGGCCCGGGCTGGACTTCATGGGGCATCGACGCGTCGAACAGCCGGTTTCAATCGGCCAAGGCGGCGGGGTTGAGCAGCGCGGACGTGCCCAAGCTGAAGCTGAAGTGGGCGTTTGGATTTCCGGGCGTGACTACGGCGTTCGGCACGCCGACGGTTTATGGTGGGCGGCTATTTGTGGGCAGCGCGGATGGCACGGTGTATTCGCTGAACGCGCAGACGGGCTGTATTTATTGGATGTACAAGGCCAACGACGGCGTACGGACAGCGATCACGATTTCGGGAGACGGGCAGACGGCGTACTTCGGGGATCTGCATGCTTACGCGCACGCGGTGAATGCGAATACGGGCGTGCCGTTGTGGAAGGTGCACGTGGAGGAGCATCCGGAGGCGTCGATCACGGGGACGCCGCGCTTGGAAGGCGGGCGGCTGTATGTGCCGGTTTCAGGCGGCGAGGAAGAAGTGGCGGCGGGCAATCCGACGTTCGTGTGCTGCAAGTTCCGCGGAAGTCTGGTGGCCCTCGACGCCAAGACGGGGAAGCAGATTTGGAAGAGCTTCACCATTGCGGAGGAAGCCAAGTTGACGGGCAAGACCACGAACGGGACGGAGATTTGGGGACCGGCGGGAGCGTCGGTGTGGTCTCCGCCGACTGTCGATGCTCCCAAGCACGCGGTGTATTTCGGGACGGGCGTCAACTACACGCAGCCGGGCACGAATACCAGCGATGCGGTGGTGGCGTTGGATTTGAATACGGGCGAGAAGCTGTGGGCGCAGCAGTTGCTGCCGGGGGATGTCTTTAACTTCGGATGCAATACGGATCAGAAGTTGAATTGCCCGCAGGATGCCGGAAAGAACCTGGATGTAGGGGCTTCTCCCATGTTGAAGTCCTTGGGCGGCGGGAAGCGGCTGCTGGTGGTGGCGGCGAAGTCGGGTATGGCTTACGGGCTGGATCCGGACAAGCAAGGGAAGATTGTTTGGCAGACGCGGATCGGCAATGGCGGCGGGCAGGGCGGCGTGATCTGGGGCGGTTCGAGCGACGATAAGGTTGCGTACTATTCGATTTCGGATTGGAATCCGGGGAAGCCGGAAGCGGGCGGTGGCGTGGTGGCGGTGGAGATCGCGAGCGGGAAGATTTTGTGGACGACTCCGGCGCCGACTCCCGCTTGCCTAGGGACCAAGGGATGCAGCGCGGCTCAGCCGGGGGCTACTAGTTTGATTCCGGGAGTGGTGTTCGCGGGTTCGCTCGACGGGCACTTGCGGGGATACGATACGGCGAACGGCAAGATCGTTTGGGATTTCGACACGCTACAGGATTTCACGACGGTTAATGGGATCAAGGCGCGCGGCGGCGCGATTAACGGCACTGGTCCGACGATCGTGGGCGGGATGCTGTATGCCAATGCCGGGTATTCGCGATTCCCTGTGATGGCGGGGAACGTGTTTCTGGCGTTCTCGGTGGACGGGAAATAGAGCCTCACCCGTCTTATAATCGCAATAGCAATGCCGCCGATGCCGGGTGCGCTCAGTGTCTGCATGATTGTGAAGAACGAGGAGCGCAACCTCGCGCGGTGCCTGGATTCGGTGCAAGGGCTGGCGGGGGAGCTGATTGTCGTCGACACGGGTTCGACGGATGAAACACCGCGTATCGCGGCGGGCTACGGGGCGCACGTGATTCCGTTCGATTTCACGATTGTCGATTTTGCGGCTGCGCGAAACTATGGCTTGACGCGCTCGAGCGGCCGGTGGATCCTGATGCTGGACGCGGATGAGACGCTGGATCCGGCGAGCGCGCCCATCATCGAAAGGCTCACCGCGCTGGACGAAAACGCGGGCTATTTCTTGGAACGGCACAATCACTCGTCAGACTCCGAAAATCCCTTCACCGATTACGTCGTCCGGCTCTTTCCCAACCGGCCGAGCTATCGGTACCACGGCCGCGTCCACGAGACCATCGACGCGTCGATTTTGGCGGGAGGCGGGCAACTGCTGAAGACCGATATCCGCATCGATCACACCTTCTCGTCGGACCGGGAATCGCGGCGCCGCAGGAATCACTGGTATATCGAGATTCTGCGGGAAGAGATCGCCGCCGATCCGGCGGACGGCTCGCGGCTCGATTTTCTCGCCGCGGAATATCATCAGCTGGAGATGTTCCATGAAGCCACTGAAATCGCCGAACGCATTGCGAGCATGAGACCGCTGGATCCCAGGGCGCATTTGTTCGTGGGGCTGTATCATTTGCTTTACAAGCCGGATCGGGCGCGGGCGCGAGCCGATTTCAAGCAAGCGCTGCATCTGCGACCTGGCTACGCGGAAGCGGAGTCCTTTTTGCAACTGATGGACCAGCAGGATCGTGATGGGGGCGGGACAGAAATGGAGCTGGCGGAGGGAATTGAACCCCCGACCCTCTGATTACAAATCAGCTCACGCACTCTCACCCGAACTCACTCCAGCTAAATTACCTGTTTTCTTCACCAATCACTTGCGGACTTCTGTATAATTCGGGCACAATCGGCGATTTCGTGGCAAGAAGTACACCCCGGAGTACCGCCCGCCGAAAAAATCAGATGCCGGTCCGGTTGGACGTTAGTTTACGATCTCGCCCGCACCCATCTAGATGCAATACTCCCGACGCGCCACCAGGCCGCGGGGATGCGCACCCCGTGGTCGCGCCTCACCGAGATGACTTCCGGCTATATCTCGCCAGACTTCCAAATCGGAGCGGCGCGCAGGGGAACTTCCTGATGCCCAGTGATTTGAACACATTCACGTCCTTTCGGCTCTTGAACTGCACGGGCCTAGGTTACTCGCCGACTCCGTTGGTGCTACTGCCCCAAGCTGCTGACGAGCCCCATGCCGCCGAGCTACCCCAAGCAGCGGATGAGCCCCAGGCGGCCGTAGAACCCCAGGCGGCCGTAGAACCCCAGGCAGCCGAGGAACCCCAGGGCGCCGTAGATCCCCAAGCGGCCGAACTACCCCAGGCGGCTGAGGAACCCCAGGCAGCGGTAGATCCCCACGCGGCTGAACTCCCCCAAGCGGCCGTGGAGCCCCAAGCCGCCGAGAGCGGTTCGATGACCTGAGGGCCCCAAACGTTCGTCAGGCTCCACACGTTGTTATTCCAAAGCGATTGGCTCGCAGCAGTGAGCAACGCTTGCCCGGATGTGAGATTGTACGAAACGACCGGGGATGCAGCAGAACCGGTCGTCATCTCGGAATCGTTCACTGCAGCCGGTATATCGAGATAACCGGCACCGACTGTGTACATGTCATAGGTCGCCGGATATACGGCGCCAGTAGTCGGATCCACGGTCACGCTAGCAATCGGGAAGGTCTTCGACGCCGTCTTCATCAGGCGCGCCTTGACTGTATCCGGACTAAGCGTTGGGTTGCGTTGCAGCATCAACGCCACCGCAGCACTCACCACCGGCGTCGCCATGCTGGTTCCGCTGAGACGAGCATAGTAGTTATCAACTGCGCTAGCTGGATACTCCTGATCGAGGGTGGATCCTGGCGTACGGAGCGACATGATCAAGTTGCCCGGGGCTACCACGTCGGGCTTGACCACCAAGTCTCCCCAGGTGGGGCCCTTCGAACTGTAGCTGGCAATCTGATCGTCTGCCGTGGACTGCGTATCCAGCGTCTTCATCGCACCCACTGTGATGGCGAGAGGCGAGTTGCCGGGCGAGAGAATCGTGGCGTAACCGTCGCGGCCAAAGTTGCCCGCCGCCACCACCACCACGATCCCTTTATTCCATGCGGCTTGCACGGCCTGCACCAGCGGGTCGTTCGTATAGCTTTCGTAGATCGGCCGCCCCAGCGAGAGGTTGATCACCCGGATATTGTATTTGCCACTCAGCTGAATGGCACGGTCAATGGCTGCGATGATGACGCTGTCGCTGCTCATTCCATTGGCGTCGAGGACGCGCAGGTCCACCAGATTGACGCCCGGCGCAATCCCGGTGACTCCTAAATTCGATGACGCGCCGTTGCCGGCTACAATACCGGCGACGTGGGTTCCATGGCCGTAATCGTCAAGATTATTGGAGGCGACAAAACTCTGCCGGTAAACCACCCGCGAGGCCAGGTCAGGATGATTGGAAATACCGCTATCCAAGATCGCCACACCGACCCCCGCTCCCGTCAGGCCGTAGCCAGCCGCGATATTGGCACCCACCGCCACGTGCGAGTAATCGGTTGCGTGCGCCAGCGTGCCGCCAATAGGACGGTCCAGGGAAATGTACTTCACGCTGGGATTGCCCACCAGATTCAGAATCGACGACACCGGCATCACCTGGGAAACGGCCGGAATCAGTGTATAGACCAGCTTGGTTACCCCCGGGAGGACGCCACCTAAACTCAGCACCGACTGGAGCAGGCTCGGAGGATTGAATTGTACGATCAGGCTCACCTGCTGCTGGGACGCCCCTGGGTTATTTAGCAGGGCCACAACATCCGGCGCGAGCTTGGGACTCTGCCCGAAAAGACCAGTACTGAATATGAGCAACCCGCATGCAGCGACAATATTGCGAAAAAATCTCATGCCAGTGTATTAGCAGGTCCCGTACCAAGGTTTCATGCGGTGTTAACTTATTGCACCGCCTCGATCCTGCCTGAAAATCTCCTCCCAGTGAAGCGGGCAGCGACGTCACCGTTGACGCCAAGTGCGCCAAGGCTGACAATGCGTGGCGCACTAAAGCGTTCCGGGGGACAAGTCGATCACTAGGGAGACTACTACTCCAGTACTATGCCCCCCACAGTCCCGCCTTCTCCGCAGCCCAGCCCCATCACAAGACGGCTCGCGCAGGTCTATATTTTCCTGGTGAGTTGCGCCGGCACTGCGGTATTAGGCTATGGGCTTGGGAGTTGGCATTCGGACGACTGGGGCCGCTCCGTATTCTTCCTGTGCATTTCGGCCCTGGCGTCCGGCATGAAGGTTACGCTCTCGGCCGGGTCCGGCACTATGTCCATGAACTTTCTGTTCATCTTGATCGGCATCGAATCGCTGAGCCTCGGTGAGACACTGCTGATGGGCGGCGTCGGAATCTTAATCCAGCGCTTTTTCCTGGCTAACCGGCGCCCCAATTGGATTCAGTCGGTATTCAACGTCGCCAGCATGGCCTGTTCGATCGCAGCCGCCTATGCCGTATTTCACACAGGCATGCGCTTAGGCAGATGGTTCGAAGCTCCCCTTCTGCTTCTAGTCGCGGCCGGAACGTTCTTCCTGGCCAATACCTTTTCAGTAGCGCTAGTGATCGCCCTCACGGAAGGAAAGTCGCCCTGGATGGTGTGGCGCGACTCTTATTTCTGGTCATTTCCGAATTACTTAGTCGGCGCCGCCGTGGCGTTGGGCTTGAACGCCTTCAGCAAGGCGTTTGGATGGCAGGCGTCTTTGCTGCTCCTACCTGTGCTCTTTGTGATCTATCGCTCGCACCGCCTCTACGTGGAGCGCCTGGAAGAAGACAAGCAGCGCGCCGAAAAGGAACGAATGCACGCCCAGGAGCTGGCCTCCCTGCACCGCCGCACCATTGAAACACTAGCGGTGGCCGTCGAAGCTAAGGATCAAACTACTCGCGACCACTTGGCGCGCGTGGAGGTCTACGCCATGGAGATCGGAAGGGAATTAGGGCTCACTGAAAGCGAGCTCAAGGCCCTCGAAGCCGCCGCTTTGCTCCATGACATCGGTAAGCTCGCGGTGCCGGAATACATTATCTCAAAGCCCGGGAAGCTTACGCCGGAAGAGTTTGAGAAAATGAAGATTCACCCGGTGGTGGGCGCTGAGTTGCTGGAACAGGTCGAATTTCCCTATCCGGTGGCCCCCATCGTGCGCGGGCATCACGAAAAGTGGGACGGGAGCGGATACCCGGATGGCTTGTCTGGTGAAGACATTCCGATCGGGGCTCGGATCCTCTCCACGGTCGATTGTTTGGACGCGCTGTCTTCAGACCGGCAATACCGTCGTGCGTTGCCCTTGGAAGAGGCAATCGCGATTGTGCAGGGGGAGTCCGGGAAGAGTTTCGATCCCAGGATCGTCGATTTGTTATCGCGTCGCTACGTGGACTTGGAAAAGCTGGCAAGGGCCAACGTCCGCGAACAGAAACGCCAGCTTTCTACCAACGTGAAAGTGGAGCGTGGCGCTGCGCCCGCTGCTGGCTTTGAGGCGTCAGCGGAAACCACCGCCAACGATCTGGCCAGTATTCACCGCTCCATGGAGGCAGCCGAAGCGCAATTGGAGCTTTTAGAGCGAATCGGCCAACAACTGGACTCCTGCCAGAGCAAGCCGGAAATATTCTCTTTCATGCGGGACAATCTTGCGCGCGAGATCCCTTACGATGTATTGGTAATTTACCAATGCCAGAAGGAGTCCCTGATTCCTGTGTACTTGGATGGCGAAGCCCAGCCCCAGTTTGCCTCACTCGAGATTCCGATGGGCATGGGACTCGCGGGCTGGGTCGCCGAAAACAACAAGGCGATTATGAACGGAAACCCGTCCGTCGAGCCGGGCTACCTGAATGACCCGTCTAAGTTCAGCACATTGGGCTCGGCACTCGCTGTCCCGCTGGATTCAGTCGCTGGCGTCACGCACGTGGTCTCGCTCTACCGCCAGGGCCGCGATGCTTTCCGGGCCCAGGAGCTTACCGTCTTGCTCTCAATCGCCGCTAAGATGACTCGCCGCCTCGAACTGTCGCCCCAACTGCGCTAAGCCTTCCGCGGATCCCAGCGGAGGAAGTCTAGGGATAGCGGAAATCAGTTGCTGCGTGTAAGGATGCCTTGGAGCCTGGAACAACTCCGCCGTCCGGGCGAATTCTACAATCTCGCCTTGGTGTAGAATGGCGACCCTTTGGGACAAAGCTGCCACCGAAGCCAGATCGTGCGAAATATAGAGAATGCCAATTCCGGTCTCCCGGTTAAGGCGCTGGAACAGGGCCAAAATGTCGGATTGTGTAATGCTGTCGAGCGCGCTCGTCGGTTCGTCGGCCAACAACAGAGAGGGCCGGTGTAGCAGCGCCAGCGCAATCAGGAAGCGCTGCGCCATGCCGACGCTCAAGTTGCGCGGATAGAGCCGCAGAAATTCGCGTTCGGCCGGGAGGCTCACGCTGGCGAGCAGGGCTTGCCATTCAGGCTTACCCGATCGGTGGGCACGCCAGCATTCCTCGAGCTGCGCGCCCAGACGGAGATTGGGATTGAGCGCTGCCAATGGGCTCTGCGGAACCAGCGCGATTTGAAGTCCGCGTAACCGGCGCATGTCCTTGTGGTTTAAACCCAGTAAATCCCGGCCTTGGAAAAGGATCTCTCCACTGCAAGTTCCGTTCTTCAAGCCCAGCAATCCCAGGATAGAAAGGATCAACGTGCTCTTGCCCTCGCCGCTGCGCCCAACCAGCCCCACGATTTCGCCTGGCGCCATCTCGAACGCCAGGTTGCGCAGAACGTCCGGTTTGCCGGGATAACCGGCGGATATGCGCAAGCTGAGCAGTGAATTCATTTCCCTCCGGCGACCGTCAGGTGGTCCGCGTCCCAGAAGGTATGCGGGAAAAAGGGGGTTGGTTTGACACCCTGGATCTTGGCAGAGATCGCCGACAAGGAATTGGGATGCAGCAGGTAGACGATCGGCGACTGCTCCCGCAGGATTTCCTGGACGCGATCGAAGCTTCTCTTTCGCGTAGCCGGGTCGCCGGCGGCAGCCTGCGCCAGCATCAGGCGGTCGATTTCGGCCTCCCAGACGGTGGCGGGCGTTTTCTGCGAGGGATTCCAAGGGTGATTGCCAGCTGAACTGAGCAGAACATTCATCAATTCATTTGGATCGATGTCAACGTTCACCAAGCCAAGCAAGCAGGTCTCATAGTCTAAGGTCCGCGTCATGCGCTCGATCAACGACGGGAAGTCTAGCGTCATGACATTGACTTTCATCCCAAGCTTGGCGAGGTCTTGTTGGATCATGGCCGCCATCGGCTCGCGAGTTTTACTACCCGCATTGGTGATGAGTGAGAATTCCACGGGATGGCCGCTTGCATCGAACAGTTTATTTCCCTGTAGTTTGAATCCCGCTTCCGCCAAACGCCTGGCTGCGGAGACGGGATTAAAGCGCTCCGGCGTGAGCCGCGTATTGAACCACTGTTTGTTGGCCGGCGAAATCAAGCCCGCCGACGGGCTCGCATGCCCATGATAGACCACGCGACTGAGATCCTCGCGCTGAATGGCCTCCGAAATGGCGCGGCGAAAAGCCTGCGATTGGAACCACACCTTTTTATACGACGTGATCGGAGACTGCGGCGCCATATTGAACCACAGGAACTCAGCATCGGTGGTAGGCCCGGAATCGAACACTCGAGCGGAATTCTCCTTGGCGACGCGATCGTAAAGCTCGGGAGTCAGCGAATCGATAAGCTGCAATTCGCCACGACGGAATCGCAGGAGTTCCAGATCGCGGTTTTGCTGGAATTCCAGGCGGATGACATCCAGCAGTGGCAGCGGTTTGCCATCGGCCTGGCGCTTCCAATAGACGGGGTTTCGCTTTAACAGGATATGCGAGCCCGCTTCGTGCTCGGAAATAATAAAGGGCCCTAAGCCAGGAGCTGGCCGCTCCTTCGCGAGATGCGAAACAATCGCCACCTGATCGAACAGACGCTCGAACGCGGCGGGCGGCGCCGGGAAATCCGCCAGTACGGTGAAATCGTCTGGGGC
>CAVVZG010000131.1:0-8428 GCA_963752205.1 Bryobacterales bacterium
TCACCAAGAGCGCGTGGCTGGGATCGGCGACGGAGTGCGCAAACCATCCAGCCCGGAAAGAAGGAGCCGACGATCACGAAAGAGGGCGCCCCCCGCCCGTCACATCCGCTAAGGGCCAACGAGGCGAGCGGCACCAGGAACACCGGTTTGAGTAAATTGCGGCACTTCATGAGCGGTCTTCTGGCGAGTTCTTACGGCGGACGAGAGTGAACGGCGGCACGCAGAATACCCATGAGCGCGACCCGCGTCCGCCGTTCATTTTAAGGGATCAGGGGATATTCTCTACGATCATCTCCCAGACATCGCCGCCTTTGCCGTGGAGCATGGCCTTGGCGGTGTAGACCGCCATGCCGACGACCGCCTCGGGACGCACGAACGGGGAAGGCGGCATCACCAACTCCATCGGATTGATCTTCACATCGAGCAGTGCCGGACCGGGCTCGGCGAGCCAGGCCGCTACGGCGCCCTCGAGATCGCCCACCTTCCTGACGCATCGTCCCCAGAGACCCATCGCTTCGGCGACTTTGCCGAAGTCGGGATTCTTCAGGTCCGTGAAGGTTGGCTCCAAGCCGGCCGATTTCTGCTCGATATCGATGAAGCCGAGCTTGCCGTTGTCGAAGACCACGATCTTGATCGGCACATTCTCCTGCACCACCGTCAAGAGATTCCGAGTACGGAGAAAGCGACATTCGCGGGAGCGCCGGCGTTGAAGTCGGGCAGGGTGTACGTGTTGTTCAACAAGGTGAAGAGTCCCCCGCCAACGACGCCGCAGACGGCGATCTGGCATTTCGGATGGCACGTGGTGGACGTGCAGAAGAACAAGGCCGAGTATGTGGCTCGCGGGGTGAAGCTGCTGCCGCTGTATACGACGGAGGAGGGCGGATCGGTTTTCGTGAGCAGCGATACTTGGCCGGGCGTGGGCGGATCGCTGGGGCTGACGAAGGCGCAGATTGCGGACGCGAAGGCGAAGGGTGTGCAGCCGACGCATGGCGCCGGGTTCGCGTACCTCGAAGCTCCCGACGGCGCCATCATTGAATACCAAGGGAACATGCCGGCGGAGCGCTTCAATCACGTGCACATGTTCCAGCACGATCCGTATTGCGCGGAGCTGTGGTATCACCAGCATTTGAATGCGCCCAGCCGGTCGACTTATACAGAATCGACTTGCAAGGTGGCGCGGCCGGAGCTCTCCTGGCCTTCGCTCGAACGCGCAGGGATGCTGCGGCAACCGGCGGGGGTGACTTTTGACGACGTCGCGCTGACGTGGCACGTGCAGCAGGACGAGAGTCCGCTGGTGCCGACGCGCGGGCATCTTTACGATCACGTCGGATTGAGCGTGCGCGATCTGGATGCGTGGATCGCTAAGCTGCGCGCGGAACATGTGAAGTTTCTCACCAAGACTTACAAGCTGGGCGACGCGCGGGCGGTGATGATCGAAGGGCCCAGCCGCGAGGCGCTGGAACTGGTCGAGATTAAGTAGCTACGATCCCGCGGCAATCGCCGAAGCCGATGCGCGCGCAGCCTTCGCGCTCACAGTACGCGCGCAGGATCACTTCGTCGCCGTCTTCTAGGTAGCGGCGTTCTTCGCCGGTGGGCAAGCGGAAGGGCTCGGTGCCGCGGCGGGTCAACTCCAGCAAGCAGCCGAGTGAATCGCGCGTGGGGCCGGATACCGTGCCACTGCCGAACAGGTCGCCGGGTCGCAGGTTGCAACCATTGCCGGTGTGATGCGCCAGCATCTGCGCGATAGTCCAGTAGGTGTCGCGAAAGTTGCCGCGGCTGATGCGCAGAGGAGTTTCACCGGTTTCGCGCATACGTTGCGATGCCAGGCAAACTTCTACGGTGATGTCGATACCGCCGCGGGCTTGATCGCCGGGCGAATACAAATAGGGGAGCGGCGCGGGATCTCCTGGGGGCCGGGCGAAGGCGGGGACGCGGAACGGCCCGAGCGCCTCCAGCGGGACGATCCACGGAGAGATGGTGGTGGCAAAGCTCTTCGCCAGGAACGGGCCCAGAGGCTGCGACTCCCAGACCTGGATGTCGCGGGCGGACCAGTCGTTCAGCAGGCACAGTCCGAAGATGTGCGAACCGGCTTGGTCGATGGGGACGGGTTCGCCCAGGCGGTTGCCGGGGCCGATGAAGGCTCCTACTTCTATTTCGTAATCGAGGGCGCGGGTGGGGCCGAACTGGGCTTCCTCTATTTGCCCGGAAGGACGGCGCACGGGAGTTCCGCTGACGACTATTGACGACGCGCGGCCGTGATAACCGATGGGCAGGTGCTTGTAATTCGGGGCCAGCGGATTTCCGGGGCGGAAGAGGCTGCCTACGTTCGAGGCGTGATGGATCGACGTGAAGAAGTCGGTGTAATCGCCGATCACCGCTGGCAGGTGCATGGCTGCGCCGTCGCGCGGAGTCAGCAACGGCTCCACCTGCGAACGTTGCAGAGATTCGGCTGCGAGTAATTCAGTTAGGCGGCGGCGGAGCAGGGACCAGTGGTGTGGGCCCAGCGCCAATAGGGCGTTTAATGACTCCACGGTGCAAGCGTGCGCGGTTTCGGGCGAGAGGCCGTCCAACAGGCCGACGCCAGCGCAGGCTCGCAGGTCGAGGATGGAGTCGCCGATCGCCACGCCGATCCGCGGATATGTTCCAAACACGCCGTAGGGGAGATTCTGCAGAGGGAAATCGGTCGACGGCTGGTTTGCGGTCTCCACCCAACTGGTGCGTTTGGTCACAGAATGTCATAGTATCGTAGAGCGGCGCACGAAGGCACTCTGGCCGAGGTCCACATCCCGGCGAAGTGGCCAAGAAGATTGAGCACGCTAGCATGCAGGTGGGCGGCGCTGTCGTGATGGGCTCGGATGTTCCAACCGACCGCTACCAAACGGCGCAAGGGTTTGCGGTGTCGCTGCAGTTGTGGCAACTCCCGAGCGCCACAGTGGGGGCTAGCTCCTAAAACGGTGTTTGCGATAGTTAGTTTGTTGGTAAGCGGGAGTAATTCAGTGGTAAAACGCCAGCTTCTACCCACTTCCTTTATTTTCTGTTAATTACATCGTTTGCTGTTTTTCCTGCTGTCCGTTAAAATGCGGCTCGCAGGAGAGAATTTGTGTCGCGAGTCAACATCGTCAAACGCATCAGGATTGACGGGCCCTGGAAGATGTTTTCCATCCCCCGAAATGCCAAAGGCAACTACGACTGGAACGCCATAGCCGACGGCCGCTACTATGTCGAATGGTACGTGGGCGGCACACGCCGTCGTGCGAGTGCTGGCGTCACTGCCGCCCAGGCCTTATTCTTGAACATCATATTTCCTACTCAATGAGATTGTTCGTTTTCAAGAAACGTTTCGTGCGCCTCTCCGCTCCTTCTGTCTCGGTTCGAAAAGACGCTCTAGAATTCACTTAGCCTTCTTTCTTTCCGACTGGCACCGTAAATGCTCCTGTCCGACCGGAAGACACAGAAGTGCCGGTACCACATAGAAAGGCTCGCCAATGAAGGAGTTTCAAGAGTTAATTGCTAGAGTCGACAAAAACCATTGGATCCTTCTGAGTCAAAGTCTGAACAGTGACGACTGGACCTTCGTGATATGGGGCACGTATCAGCTCGTTGGGAATCTAGGCGCGGTCAATGAACCGGAGGCGAAAAGGGGGGCCCTGTCAGCCGCCCAAGAACATTTGGGAAGGCATGGTCTAAGGCTGCACCTCGCAGATCCACTGGAATTGTCTTGGCGCGTCGCCCTACGATATACCGCAGCCTGAGGGCCGCATTTTTTATTGCCAGCGGGATTCGCAATCTATCTTCCCGACGGCGAATCTTCGTTCATCTTGTCTGCTATATCGCCACGGCCCCTGACCCTGACCTCAGGTAATGCCGGTTAATCTTACACTCCGCCGGTCAGAATCGCAGGCCCGGTGGTATTCTTGACTTCATTCCCGTAATATCTGCCCAGTACTTGCCTGAGGCGCACCCCCCTATGTCCTTGAGTTTCTTCCCCCGGGCCAATCTTGGTCAAAGACGTGCACATTAGCTAGACCATGGAACCTCTTCGAAAACTCGCAATCTCAGTATTCGCGGCTTCCAGCCTATTGTGGGCACAAGATCCTAATCCGGCCCAAAAGCAAAGTGAATTACAATCCGAGCCTGGAGTGCCGACGCCGATCTTCCGCATACAGGTTGTGTCGCGCTCCACGCCTGCTGTGAATTATCTCCATCTGGGCGGTGCGACCAAGATCAACTTTGAAGGCACTCCACTGATGGCGCCGGGACGGGGAGTGGCCACGGTCGAGAGCCAACGCGGCGTCATTCGGGTATCTGCGGGGTTCAAGGACTTCGTTCCACCCAGCAGCTTCGGACCGGAGTATCTGACGTATGTTCTGTGGGCCATTTCGCCTGACGGCCGGCCGGTTAATCTGGGCGAACTAACTCTCAATAACTACGGAAACGGATCAAAGAGCGAGATCCAGACGACCAGCGAGATCCAGACGTTTGGCATGATTGTTACTGCCGAGCCTTACTACGCGGTCACCCAACCGAGCGACGTGGTGGTGATGGAAAACGTGGTGCGCAAGGACACGCGCGGCGTAATCGAAATTATCAATGCCAAGTACGAGCTCTTGCCTCGCGGAATCTATACTAATGAAGGCAGAGCTAGCGGATTCGTGCCTATTCGTGTGGATAAGAAAAATCCTTTGGAGTTATATGAAGCCGAAAATGCCGTCATGCTGGCTCGCCTGGCGGGAGCTCCGCGGTATGCAGCGGATAGCTATCAGAAGGCGATAGACGCTCTGGCCTGGGCCACCCGGAACCAGAATCAGAAACCGGGGCAGAAGCCGGTCGTTACGATGGCAAGAGAAGCGGTGCTGCGTGCCGAGGATGCGCGCGTGATTGCGATCCGCGCCGAACGCCAGGAAGCGCTGGATCTGGAAAGGCAAGCGTCGCTCAATCGAGAGAACGCCGCCAAGGCGAAGGCAGAGGAAGAAACTCGTCAGCGCACCATAGCGGAGGCGGAACGTTCCCGCGCGGAAGCTGAGCGAACTCGTGCGCAGGCGGATCGGGCCGCCGCTGAAAGAGCCCAGGCCGACGCCCAGGCTGCCGCTCAGAATGCCCAACGCGAACGTCAACAGGCGGAGGTGGCGAAGCTGGAGGCCGACCGCGCGCGCCAGGAAGCTGTAGAACAGCAGCAGAAGTTGTCCCTGCAGGCGGACCAGGCCCGTGAAGCCGCCGTTCGCGCGCAGCAGGAGCAGGCCGAACTGCGACGGAAACTAATCATTCAGTTCAACCAAATCCTGGAAACTCGCGAATCGGCGCGTGGTCTGATCGTCAATATGTCGGACGTGCTCTTCGATACCGCGCAGTATACGCTCAAGCCCGGTGCACGCGAGAAGCTGGCGAAGGTGTCCGGCATCATCCTGGCCCACCCCGGTTTGAAGATCGCAGTGGAAGGGCATACCGATAGCATCGGTGGCGATGAATACAACATGAAGCTGTCGGAGAATCGTGCCAACGCGGTGCGAATTTACTTGGTGTCGCAAGGTTTGAATTCGGGAATCGTAACCGCGCAGGGCTTCGGTAAGAATAGGCCCGTAGACGACAATGGGACGGCCGCTGGACGTCAACGAAATCGCCGCGTGGAACTAGTGGTTTCTGGCGAAATCTTAGGGAATCCCGTGGATGGCTCGCCGAGTGCCGCGGTTCAATAGGATTCAATCAACAGCGCCCAACAACGCTGATCTCCCGGGCGAACTGAGGGTCGGATTCTGTGGCGTTAGCCTTGTCCGATCCCCCGGCACTAAAGATTTTTATGCAGGTCGGTGCTCTATGTCAATCCGGAAACGAGTATTGTATGCGCCTCATGACGTCCGGTCGCGTACGTCAGCTTCTGAGGGAGCCACCGGGTTTAGGATGGCTCCATCTTTCCGGCTGACTTCTGTTGAGCCTGTTTGATCGCGCAGATCGCGTTCACCATGCAGACTTACGCGCACGAGCGTCAAGCGCTGCAAATTCTGTTGGTGAAACAATCGCCCGGGGCCGGTGCTCTAACGTTGTGGCACTCCGCCACAGGAGCACAAAAAATGGATACTTTATGGGTGATCATTCTGGTTTTTCTCATAGTCGGCAATGTGCCCACGTGGCCGTACAGCCCGGGCTGGGGTATTTTCCGGCCGGCGGCCTCGGAGTGATTCTGGTGGTGGCTCCTATTCTATTGTTATTTCGCGCGAGTACTGTCTAAAGCCACCCGACATAAGAAACGGCGCCAATAGAAGTTCCGCGGTGTTCGGATTGCTCTTCTTTTTGGGGGCGCGACGATGGAAGGAAGCTGCGGTAATCCTAAGAAACGATTCATGCGAGTCTCAAACAGCAGACCTCTCCGAATAGGTACAGCGCGACCGAAGAGTCCGGTCGCGGCATGGCTTGAAGGCTGTTTGTGGGTGGCAGGGTGCCTCGCAATCGGTTACTGCGCGTTCCTGTGGGGACGAGCGAAGTATGACCAGGCACAAGGCAACTGGACGCTGGATCATTTCGTAGGGAAGTCTCCGCCGCCGAGGGCAGCCAGCCCCGAAGGCAGTTTGGTTGGGCGTATCGAGGTCCCTCGTCTGGATCTGTCCGCGGTTATCTTCGAAGGAACAACCGAGGACACTCTGACGCGGGGCGTAGGACATTTCCGAGGTTCGGCGGGCCCCGGCGAGCCCGGCAACTTGGTGTTGGCGGGACATCGCGATACTTTCTTTCGCGATTTGCGCGGTATTAGGAAAGGCGATGAGGTGAGCGTTACAGGTTATGCAGGTGACTTCCAGTATCAGGTGGATTCGACTGCCATCGTCTATCCCGATCAGACCGAGCTTCTCAAGCCGGGTGACGCCGCGACGCTCACGCTGATCACCTGCTACCCTTTCAGCTACATTGGCTACGCACCTCTGAGGTTTGTTGTTCGGGCAACGAAGATCGGTAAACCCGGCTCATCCCTCTCACCCATCTCGCGTAAGTAATTGTTTACGTTATGATCAAGGCGAAGGGCGGTCGAGGGCCAATCGACGCGGCATCGGCCCCTCTTTTACAGCGGGGGCCGTATACCGGATCGATCCCCCGTCAAACGATTGGTCTACGGCCTTGAATAACGCCAATGAGTAGAGCCACGAGGGCGAGCACCAACAATATGTGGATATACCCTGAGAGCGTATAGGACGTGACCAGCCCCAACGCCCATAGAACCAACAGAATTACAGCGATTGTCCAAAGCATTTTCCGATCCTCCTTGCTCGGTTGGTTGGGCCCAGCGCCTGAAAATAGTAAGGGCGCCAGCGGAACGTGTTGGCGGCGCCCGATTATTTTGAGACCTAGCGGTGCGAATGGACTTCTGTCTCCGTGTCGTGGGTACTCACTGCTTTCTCTCCCGCGGAGGCAATGTCGTCCGCGCCGGTGCTCTTGAGAAGATTTTTCGCTCTGGAAATGTCTTCAGACGTGGCGCAGTGAACTGACAGAAGGACGCCACCGTCTTTGATGCGGCCTTCATAGCGCTTGGCCTCATACTCGGGAATTCCCATCCCCACCAAAGCGCCGATGACGCCGCCCACCGCGCCGCCCACACCGAGGCCGGCCAAGGCCGCCATGATGGGACCGGCTGCGATGAAGGGACCGACTCCCGGTACTGCAAGAGAGCCGATCCCAGCCAGCAGGCCGAGGGTTCCTCCGATCACTCCACCGGCAGTGGCTCCCGTGGTGGTGCCTTCCGGCGCTTTGGTGTTCTTTTCATGCGCGAATTCCTTTGAGCTTTGGTTATCCGGCAACAACACCGAGATGTCGTTGTTCGAAAAACCTGCCGCCAGGATCTGGTCCACGGCGCGTTCAGCCGCCGCGGAGCTCTTGTAAATTCCAAATACTGCCGTCTTTTTTCCCGCCATAATGCTCCTTTTGAAAACGTGAATTATTGTTTAACCGACATCTGATCGACGACTTTGTCCGCTCCGCCCGCGATGGAAACGGCTTTGGAAACGATAGAACTTTTTTCCTCCGCGGATTTCACGGGCCCCTTGAGCGTTACCGTTCCGTTTTGGCTGATGACCTTTACGTTATGGGCGTAAGTGGAAAGCGACTTGTCGTCCACGATGGACTTACGAATGTCTTTGGTGAGATCCAGATCGGTACGATTGTTCTTTTGTTGATCGGCGGTGGCCTCGCCTGCGGAGCGATCCCGCTTGTTGACTTGCGTGTTGTCCGGCGCCTGCGCGAAGACAGCTAAGGAAGCCGTTCCCAATGCAAGAGCCAAAATGAGTGGTTGAATTTTCATCGCGTGTTACACCCCACCCATTAGAGCCAGTTGAGAGTTTATTGTTTCGAGCGAACTTTATTCCGCGGGAAGTTGTTGTTCCAGTTCACGGGCAATGCTGGCGGGTTCGGTTTCGTGCACCAGCTCCGTAACTTCAGCGTCGTCGGCTTC
>CAVVZG010000132.1:0-6088 GCA_963752205.1 Bryobacterales bacterium
TTTTATTGCGTGGCCTTCTTCGGCCTCGAATGGACCGTGGGGATTTCCTGGGCAGTGCCGCTCGACATCGGCGGCGACTTCGCGGGGTCGGTTTCGGCGGTGATGAACACGCTGGGCAACGTGGGCGGTGCAATGTCGGCGGCGGTGGTGACTTATGCTGCGACTCGCTTTGGATGGAACGCGCCGTTCTTCATCACCAGCGCGTTGTGCTTGATCGCGGCCATTTTATTTTTGAAGATCGACGCCACCAAACGCATTGCATGAAGATTGATCCTGACAAGTGCGTCGCCTGCGGGAACTGCACCTACGTTTGCCCGGTAGGAGCCATTTATATCGATCCCGTGAAGCGGCGGGCGACGGTCAACTCCAACGAATGTGTCGAATGTTACGCCTGCTACAACGGGCTGAGCCAGGAACATTTGAACCCTACGTTCGTGCGCACGTTGCGCAAAGTTTTTCAGACGCTGCGGCTGCGCTTCGATCCTGAACCCGACGTTTGTCCAACGGCGGCGTTTGCACCGGATGAGTTGGTGTGGCCGCGCACGGTGCGACGGGCGTTTTCCGATCCGCGTGTGCCCCACGAATCGACCGGAGTACACGGACGCGGGACCGAGGAAGTAAAAACCAATGACGTCAGCGGGCGCGTCAAAGCAGGAGAGGTGGGCTTCACAATCGAGTTCGGCCGTCCGGGGGTGGGCGTGTGGTTTCGCGATCTGCAAACCATGTGCTGGGCCCTGGCGCGGGCGGGAGTGGTGTTTGAAAAACGCAATCCAGTCACTTCGCTGATGAGCGATGTCGCGACGGGGACGATCCGCGAAGACATCATGAACGAAAAGGTGCTTTCCGCGATCATCGAGATCAAAGTTCCCGTAGAGCGCGCCGAAGAAATTATCCGTCTGGTATGGAATGTCGAGAAGCAGATCGACACGGTGGTTGCGCTGGGCGTCGGCGCGCGCTGCGATGACGCTGGAGAAGAGAGCGTGGTGGCGCCGATTCTCGAAAAGCTTGGCTATCATCCCCAACGAGCGAAAACGAATATTGGACTGGGGCGTGTAACCGCATGACGAATACGCTGCATCGCTTCGGACCGTCGCCGAGTTTTGCGGACGACTACATTGTCTTCGCCATGTGCGCGCGCGGTAAGAACGACGAAGGCGCATTGCCGAAATTGCGGCAGTTTCTGGAAATGGCGGTGCTGTTTAAGCCGGTCAATCTGGGCGACGCTATTCACGGAGGCGCGCTGCGGCCGTCGCGCGAGATGAATCCACTGGCGCACTGGAAGCGCGATTCGACGGTCGATTTCAAGGCTGTGATCGACGGACTGGATGCGCTGACCACCGTCGCTGCAGTGTTCGACAACCGGGTGGCCGCCGAAGACTTCGTGAAGACCGTCAAAGCAGCCGATTTAGGGTTGAGCATCAACATCTCGACTTCGGTCGATGGTGCGGAGCAGTGTTGTTTCGCCGCCGGCATTCCGCGCCACAGCGTCGGCTATTCGTTGGGTTTTGAAGGCAAGACCGAGAAGCTGCCGAACGCGGATGTCCTGACGCTTTCGACCATGTGCGGACACGGCATGGTGAGCCACTCGCTGGCCAAAAAAATGATTGATTGGGTAAAGGAAGGCCGTCGCACGCCGGAACAGGCGGCGGCCTGCATGACCAGATTCTGTTCTTGCGGAGTGTTCAACCCGGCGCGCGCGGCGCGAGTGCTGAAACAGGCGGCTCGCGGCGGCGGGTGACGTTATGGGATTCGCGCTGTGGATCGACCCCGAACCCGGCCTCGCCTGGGCGCAGGGCACGCACGAATACCGTCCTCTGGGCACCGCCGTCATTTCTTTCACCGATCAGTTTCGAGCGCGCGATTTCCGGCAATCGCGGCGGCGTCCGGCGCATCTGAACCACGCCTTCGTGGGTTTCTTCGGGTCGCTGGAGGAAGTGAACGTGTACTTGCGTTCTGACTGTGAAGCGAAGCCGCGGGCAACGCCCGCGCACTTGCTATGATCTCGGAAATTTGATCCGCGGCGCGGCCGTGCACGATTTGTATCCTGTAGGGCAGATTCGCTTGCCGCGCCGCCTAAATCGCGAAAGTTAATACGTTGCAGCCGTCCCGGTGCGCGTATTCGGCGTGGCTCGCGAGCTGGCGTGTGAGGAAGCGTCCCAATCCACCGACGCGCCGCTCGGCGATGCCCAGCGTTAGGTCGGGATCGTCGCCTGCAATAGGATCGAACGGTTTGCCGGAGTCGCGTACTTGCACCGCGAAGTGATTTTCTGTGACGGCATAGCCTACGCTGACGGTGTCCGGTGTTTCCGCAGGATACGCATAGCGGATCACATTCACCACCACCTCTTCAAACACCAATTCCAGTTTCCAAAGTTGCTCTTCGCTCAGCTTCGCGGACTTGGCAGCGTCCATGATAAATTCGCGCAGCGCCACGTAGCTGGCCATGTCGGCCGGCTGCGTGAGCCAACGGAATCCGCCGGCTTCCTCAAAGCTTCTGGAAGGCTGCATCGGCATTTTCAAAGCCTGGAATCAGCTTGTCGAAACCCGAGAGCCGGAAAACTTCTTTCACCATGCCGGTAAGCCCGCAAATCGCCAGCTTGCCACCGTTGGGCTGGAGTTTTTTGGCCACCGCAAGCAGGCTTCCCAGGCCCATGCTGCTGATATATTCCAGGCGCGTCATGTCGGCGACGATGTTTTTCTCGCCGCCTTTAATCCACGGGTCACAGGCTTGCTCGAATTGGACGGCGGTGACCGCGTCCATGCGTCCCACCAGCGTCACCAGGACGCCGCGTTCTTGCTTGGTCGACGAAATATCCATAGCGTTAACTCGAACTGTAGCCCAACTGGCGAAGCTCCCACAAGCGGCGCTCGCGCCCGGCCAGTAGCGGAGTCAACGCCAGGCGGCCGGTGGGGCCGATGTTCTTTTCGAGATAGCGCAGCTCCACCAAACGCGACTTCACTTCTTCGTCGTCAGCCGAGCCAAAGCCCGCTTCGCGCTTCATCAATTCGGCCTTGGCGCGGATCGCAAGCTCGGTCGAGACTTGCAACAGGCACAACATGTCCGCCACTAAAGGAGGCGCGAAGGAATCGCGCAGGGAGCGTAAGTAAATTCCGGAAGGCGTCTGGCTGAATTCGCCGCTCGAAATGTCGGCGAGCAATTGCATGTCGGCATCGAAGCCTTCGCCCAGCCAGCCTTCAACGGCGCGCTCGCTGCGCGTGAAGATCACGACCATGAGAGCCGGAATTCCGATCAGCACCAATCCCGCGGCGAACTCCGGAGGGAGCAACGGAGAGTTGTAAAGAATGTGCACCACCGAGGCGATTGCCCATCCGGCCACCAGCCCGAGTTCCCGGGCGAATTTGCCGCGGTGAACCTGGCTGGCTCCCAGGATTCCCGTGATGGCAGTGCCTCCGCCGTGCATCAGCGCCGTGCCAAAACCGCGGAGCAGCCAGATCACAAGGGTGGCCGGGCCCAGGTAATGCAGGTAGACAATGTTTTCCGCCACAGCGAAGCCGGCGCCGACGGCGAATCCGTAGATCGCGCCTTCCACCATGAAGCCGATGCGGCCGGTGCGCAGGAACCACCACACCACCAGCGCCTTCAATAGTTCTTCCATTATCGGTGTCTCGATCCAGGTGGCGTGCGGGACGCCGTTGCCTCCCAGCAACAGATTGTTAATGAGGTAGGCAATCACCGACACCGCCGCTCCAGCGGCGAGCGATGCCAGCAAGCGGCGCAGCGGAGCTAGCTTGAAACTGTCCAGCAGGACCAACGCTCCTAGAAGTGCGAGCACCGGCAGGATGCAGATCGCGAGGCGCGAGAGGTAAGCCGCCAAGGTCATAACAACTTTAGCGACACCATTACTTCGGAAGACGTGCGGCCGTGATTTTCCACTGCCTCCGCGTAGCCCACTGAAAACGTACTGTTGAAATACGACGCGATGACGACGCGGAAATCCAACTGCGTGCCCGCGTTTCCATAAACCAGGCGGTTCGGCGCGGAAGTCAGGTTGCCAGCCAGCACCGAGGAGAATAAAGTCAGGCGCGCCCAGTTGCAGTACAGATAGGTGGTGCCGAGGCGGCGAAAACGCACCGGGGGAAGATTCCATTCGACCAGCGACTTCGCAAAATCGGTGGTCCCAATCTGATCGATCGCCACGCCTGGGAAGGTGTCGTATTCGCGGTACCGGCTGGTCGACAAGTGATCGATATAGTTGTTCTCGAAGCCTCCGAAGTAGAAGTTTGCGAAGGGCTGCGTACGGTCGCCGAAGGATTTGCCGAGGGATGTGCGGATCCACACCGGGGAGTTTCGCAGCGGCGTAAGGAATCCATAATCCAGCGTTCCGTAGAAGCGTGGATAGAAAGTTCCGCTAGAGTAGTTTCCCTGCGACGCCACCTGCCAGCGGATTCCTTTTTCGTCGTCGACGGCGCCTAAGGATCTTTCCAGGCGTGAATACGTCAAGGAAATCCGGCCCTCCAAAAATTTGCTGACGGGCAGCGACACGTTCTGGTAATCGGGCAGGCGGTCCAGGCCGGCATAGCCCGCGACGCTCCAATCCAGATCCAGCGAGCGCGGCGGTTTGTAGCGCAGGCTCTTCTTGTACGCCAGCTTCACGGCGTAGCCTTTGAGACTCACTTTCGTCGGGCCGAAAAGATCGTAAAAATCGGTGTAATTGTACGCCGCGGTGAAGTGCCAGCCCCAATTCCGGAAATCGGCACCGAAGTGCGCGCGCTCTTTCGTTTCTAAAGACGAGCCGGGCGAGTAGCCAGCCGTCAGATGCAAGGCAGCGAGACCCAGGCCGTCGGTGAAATCCATGCGCGCGCCGTAGGACGCCGTGTCTTTGTATCCTTCGACGATGGGATATAGCGCCGCGGGTTTCAGGTTCTTCCACGCGACGTACGCGCCGGCCTTGGTCGTGAGCGCGGCGACGTTGATCTCGGCCGCTGGCGGCAGTTTCCAATCGCGAACGATTGGGTATTTCTCGATCACTTGCTGGCCGAAATACTTTATGGCGTTGACGTCGGTCAAGGGCTTGGCGTCGAAGGACACCGGGAGGAAGCCCGAGGCGGTGTATTCGTAGGCGAACAGGCGATCGGTGCCCCCATCTTGGGGCCGCGGAATCGGCCAGTACAACCCCGTTTCGGTGTTACTCAGCACGTCCATGGCGCCGCTGGCCACATCGAAACGGAAGATGTTGGAGACGCCGGTGAAGTAGGAGGTGCCGTACAACTTTGTCCCGTCGGCGGAAAATGTGAAGCCGCCGCCGGTGCTGAATTCGAAATCGTGGACTGTGTCGAAGGCGCCGTCGCCGGCGCGTAGTTTATCGATCGCAAAGCGCACTAATTTCTGGCGGCCAGTGGTGTCGGCGAGCATTCCGCTCATGGATTTTCCGTCGGGGGAAATATTCAGGTCGAAGACGTCGGTTCCGTAGGGAAATTGAAAACGGTGCGTTGCTACGTGGTAGGGCGCTGTGGTTTCGACGATGATGGACAGGCCGTTCAAGTGGCGTACGCCCCACAGCGAACGGTCGACCGGGTTGAAGGCGAGGTCGCCCGTACGGAAGTTCTGGATCAGGCGCGTGGCTTTGCGGGTTTGCAGATCGTAGACATTGAGGTCGCGCCAATCGTTGTTGTCGGTGGTGAAGTAGAGCTTGCGGCCGGCACGGTCAAAGGCCAGCGAACTTACGTAGTACAAAGCGGCGCCTTCGATGTCGTGCAGGCGCGTGATCTTGCCTGATTCCGGATCGATCGCCGCCAGGTGCGCCATTGGTCCGGGATAGCGCACGGCTGCGTAAATCTTGTGGGTGGTGTCGTCGTAAAAGGATCGCGACACGGAACCGAGCGCCTGCGGCGACAACTTTTTCAGCGGCGTCACCGGGTATTGACGGATCTGCGCCAGGTTCTGATTTTGCCACTGGCGTTCGGCGGCGATCCAGCGCGACCATTCCTCTTCGAGGCCGGTTCCGAACACCTGGCGAAATTGGGCGCTGAAATACGCTTTGCTGCCGGGACGGCTGGCGGCCCAGTCGATCACTTTCTCCGGGCCATGCTGCACGGCGAGATAGCTCAGAAACCGGGTGCCGTAGAG
>CAVVZG010000133.1:0-23347 GCA_963752205.1 Bryobacterales bacterium
ATGTATTGCTAAATTTGCAATTGTTAATAGTAGCAATTGAGTACACCCACCTGTGCATCCACGGGGAGCAGCGGAGTTCGCAGGAAAGCAACTCCCAGTTTGCTCCATTCGGCATGTCGAAGGTGCTTTGCTAGATCTTCCTTTAGCGCCGCTGGGACGTCGCAAAACAGCTGCTCCATGGGTCTACACATCGCTCTCTCCATCTCCCCCCCCCGCGTACCTGCCCATTCATAAATCGCAAGGATAGATTAATGCTATCCTTTGATGGCGGCAGAAAATGCGCTAGCGGCTTTGACGGGAAAACGCCCGCCGAATCTGCTCAATCCCGCTGTGTGGGACTCGTGGGCATCCCGGCCAGAAGGCGCAGGATAAGCAGGTCGGAGGGCTGGAAGGTGTGGACAGGAATGTTGTTGGCGTCCTCTTCCTGGTCGACCACGTGGCTGCGGATGATCTTGCGCAGATGCTCCACCGACACGCCAAGTTCCTCGGCTGCTTCCACTTCCGTGTATTGCGATCTTCCAGGGCGAGTCATGAGCATTGCGGTTAATTCGATTGTAGGGTCCGCGAGCGGGTGACCCAATCGGGCAGAGCGCTTAGTTCGAAATAGGGTTCGCCTGACGTACCGGAGTACTACTAGCGGTACGTCTTCGCGTTGCGAGCGTCAACATACAATAAAGCCATGAGGATTCTCAGCTCCTTTTTCCTGCTGTCCCTTTCCCTGTTCTCCCTCTCCCTGTTCACGACGGCCGTTTGGGGCCAAACCGCTCCGGGATTCGATCCCACCGCCATCGATCACAGCGTGAATCCCTGCGACAACTTCTATCAATTCGCGTGCGGCGCCTGGATGGCGGCGAATCCCATCCCGGCGGATCAATCGCGCTGGGGAAGATTTGACGCGCTGCAGGACAGCAATCGCGAAGTCCTCCACAAAATTCTGGAAGCGGCCGCGGTGGTGAAGCCGGGGCGCACGGCGCTGGAACAAAAGATGGGCGATTATTACGCGTCGTGCATGGACCAGGCGGCGATCGACGCCAAGGGCGCGGCTCCGCTGAAGCCGGATCTCGACCGCGTCGCGGCGCTCAAGGACAAGGCGGGCCTAACCGATGCCGTGGTGTTCTTGTTCCGCGCCGGAGTCGCGCCCTTCTTCCAATTCAGCTCCGGGCCGGATCCTAAGAACTCGGCCATTGTGATCGCGGACCTGGATCAAGGCGGTTTGGGTTTGCCGGATCGCGACTACTACTTGAAGACCGATGACAAGTCGCTTGAAATCCGCAGGCAATACGTGGCGCACATGCAGAAAATGTTGGAGCTGGCGGGGGCCAAGCCGGAGGAGGCCGCCAAGCAGGCGCAAGTGGTAATGGTGCTCGAAACGGAACTGGCGAAGGCTTCTCTCGATCGCGTATCGCGCCGCGATCCCATGAAGGTTTATCACAAGATGACGGTTCGCGAGGTGGATGCACTGGGCTCGGGCTTTGCGTGGGGGAAATTCTTTGTGGCGTCGGGCGCGCCGCATTTCGAATCGCTGAACGTGGATGTGCCGGACTTCATCAAAGGAATGAATGCGGTGATCGGCTCCGCGTCGCTTGACGATCTGAAGGCGTATTTGGCTTGGACTGTGATTCGAGAATCGGCGAATGCGTTGTCGCTGCCTTTCGAGCAGGAATCCTTCAACTTTTACGGCAAGGTTCTGCGCGGCACCAAGGAAATGCGTCCGCGCTGGAAGCGCTGTACGGATTTGACGGATCAGCAGCTGCCGGATGCGCTGGGCCGCAAGTTCGTCGAGACCACGCTGGGCGCCGAAGGCATGCGCCGCACGCATGAACTGGTGGGCGAGATCGAGAAAGCCATGGCGGCCGATCTGCAGGACATCGATTGGATGACGCCCGAAACCCGCAAGCAGGCGCTGGAGAAGCTGCACGGCGTGCTGAATAAAGTCGGCACCAATGAGGAGTGGAAGACCTACGCGACTGTGCGCATTTCGCGTAACGACTTTTTCGGCAACACCGAGCGTGCGGGATTTTACGAAATGGAACGACAACTTTCGCACATCGGCAAGCCGGTGGACAAGAAAGAATGGGGCATGAGCCAGCCCACGGTCAACGCGTATTACGATCCGCAGCAGAACAATATCAATTTCCCGGCAGGTATTCTGCAGCCGCCGTTCTACGACAACAAGGTTGACGATGCGGTGAACTATGGAGCGATCGGCTCCGTGATCGGGCATGAGCTGACGCATGGCTTCGATGACGAAGGCCGCCAGTTCGACGTCAAAGGCAACTTGCGCGACTGGTGGACGGAAAAGGACGCTAAGGCTTTCGATCAGCGCGCGGATTGTTTGGTGCAAGAGTACGGCAGCTTCAGCCCCGTCGACGATGTGAAACTCAACGGCAAGTTGACGCTGGGCGAAAACACTGCTGACAACGGCGGGCTCCGTCTGGCGTACATGGCGCTGATGGACAAACTGCAAGGCAAAGAGCCGCCGCCACGCGACGGCTTCACGGCGGCGCAACGGTTCTTCCTGGGCTGGGGGCAGATCTGGTGCCAGAATGTGACCCCGGAAGCGGCAAGGCTGCGGGCGCAGACTGATCCGCATTCGCCGGGGAATTTCCGGGTTAACGGAACGGTCTCGAACATGCCGGAGTTTCAGAAGGCGTTCGCGTGCACCCAGAACCAACCGATGGTTCGCGGTCCGGCTTGCCGGGTTTGGTAAAACTCAGGGGCGGCGGTGGATCGCGCCGCCTTTCATGACGAACTCCACTTTCTGCAGGGCGGAGATGTCGTCGAGCGGGTTGCCAGGGACGGCGACGATGTCGGCCAGATAGCCGGATTTGAGGACGCCGATTTGGCCCTTCCAGCCGAGTAACTTCGCGCCGTTTACGTACCTGCTTGAATGGCCGCGAGCGGAGTCATGCCGTTCGCTACCATGAGCACAAATTCTCGGGCTTGGGTGCCATGAGGGAACGGTCCGACGTCGGAGCCCATGGCAACAGGTACGCCGGCGGCTAGTTGCTTGCGGAATTCCTGGGCGTGGTAGGCAAGTATCTCGCGATCGCGGGCGGCTGCTGCGGGGGTTACGGCGTGCGCGGCAAAATATTCAAGAATTGTAAAAGTGGGGACGGCGAAGATCTGCTTCTCGCGCATTAGCTTCATGGTGGCGTCGCTGAGTTGGTAGGCGTGGTCGATGGAAACGACTCCGGCTTGGGCGGCGTAGAGCGTTCCGGGCTCGCCGGTGGCATGCACGGCAATATGCCTGCCGACGCGGGCGGCTTCGTTAACGGCGGCGGATAGCTCTTCACGGGTGAATTGAAAGGGCGTGGAGAAACGGCCGGCGGTGAGCGAGTCCTTGCCGGTTTCGTAGATCTTGATGAAGTCGGCGCCTTCCTTGAATTGCTGGCGGATGGCGGTGATGAGTTCGGCCGCGTTGTTGGCTTGGGTGGCGTTGGGAAGCACGCGCTGCTCGGGGTTGTAGCCCAGAGCGTCTTCGTGTCCGCCGAGGATGTCGATGGCGTTGCCGCTGATGCGCAGGCGCGGGCCGGGAAACAGGCCCTGGTCGATGGCGTTGCGGACGGCGGTGTCGGCCGAACCTGCGCCTTCGGTTCCCATGTCGCGCTCCGCGGTGAAGCCGGCGAGCAGATCTTCCCGTGCGGCTAGGATCGCGGTCAGGGTGCGCTGCGCTACGGATTCCTGGACCGTCTGCAAGTCTTCCGCGCCGGGATGGAGGAACAGGTGGACGTGGGCATCGATCAAGCCGGGCAACAGGGTGCGATCGCCTAGGTCGATGATCTCGGCCCTGGCGGGATGGGTCACCGTGGTGCCGGTTTCGGCGATGCGGCCGGCCACGACCAGGACTTCACCGGGGGCGAGCATGCGGCCGGTTTCTACGTCTAAAAGACGGGCGGCGTGGAGGACGATGGGGCGCGGTGTTTGGGCGGCTGCGGTCCAGCAGAATAGCAGAAGGATGGCGCGCCGCCACATCAGGGTTGCTTCGGCGGGACCTCGGACGATCCGTTGGTTTTGGGGGCGTCAGGAAGAATGAACGTCGTCTCGCCGGGGCGGAGCAGCTTCAGTTGCTTGCGGATTTCCATCTCCTGTTCAGTGGAGCTTTCTTCCAGGCGTTTGATGCGCTCGCGGCGGCGTTCGTTTTCGGCGGCTTGGGCGGCGTTCTGCTCTTCCAGTTGACGGACTTCCTGACGCTTGTCGAGAAGCGCGGAAACACCCTGGGGTCCGCGCAAGGCGACGACTCCATAGACCACCGCCAGCGCGAACGCGAGGATGTAACCAGCGCGGCGCATTCGCAAGCGAAGTGAAAGGGATCGGAACAAGGCTTCCAATTTACGTTTATAACGTGGATTGCAAAAAAATACTAGTGTGGTGTTACGCTTTAATGGTTGAGTCCGCGAAAACCTCACGAACGGCCGGGGGCTGGAGACCAGCTTACGTGTCCCAAGTGCGGAAGCAGTAGCGTACGCCGCTCGCATAACGAGGGTATGTATGCCGCCTTTCAGAGAATGTTCGGACGCTGGCCGTTCCGCTGCCGTAGTTGCCGAACGCGCTTTTATCGAGCGGCTGACCGGCCGGAAGGTTATTGAGCTCCCCGAAACAGCACGCGTTATTTGGCGGCCTTGTCGACCAGGGTTTTGATTTCGCCGGGCAGTTCGAACACGTCGGTGGGAACTGGCTGGTCGAAACTCATGTCGGTGATGGTAATTTCCAGGTGCTGCGGGCCCATTTTCGACTTGGAACGAGTTGCGACCAGGACACCGTCGAAGTTCTTATAGTCGGACACCTCCACTTCCACCGGGATTTCGCCCATGGGGCTGACGGCGGTGGCGGCGGTTTTCAGCAATAATCCCGATTTTTTCGAGTAGAATTGCGTTTCCGGCTTGCCTAACATAGGCGTCACCTGAACTTTGTAACAATCTTCACCGTTCACGGTTTCAGAGCCGGTGGTTTCGACCTTGGCGAAGACTTTGCGCCAGTCGACTTGGGCGTTGAAGCGGGCTTCGCGCTCGGCTTGCGCCTTCTCGTCGCCATTCTTCACGCGGGGGCCGGTGATGGCATTCTTCTCCCAGGCGATGCCGTTGTTGAAGCCCGATTCGGCTTTGCCAAGCGGTCCTAGTTGGAGAGCGGAGTATTCTTTATCGGGAGCGGCAGAGTAGCGGGTGAGACTGCCGGTCATGCCGACCTCGGGCACCAGGATCGTTCCCGTCATCTTCTCGTGTGTGTGCTTCTGATAGGCCGCTTTGCCGCCGGTGACTTCGATGAAACGGTCGAGGATGGTTTCGGCTTTGGGCAGATCCTGTTTGGGCACGTCTTGCGCCGACGCGAGGGAGGACGCGAAGGCTGCGCCGGCGGCTAAGAGGGCGATCCGTTTCAGTCTGGTCATTTCGATTCCTTTTGCTTCCGTATCCAATCTAGCGCAGCGTCGACTACGGAGTCGTGTCCGGCGAGCAGGGCTTCGCGGGTGAGCTTCACTTCGACGTCGGGGATGACGCCGTTGCCTTCGAGGGCCTGGCCGCCTTCTGAAATATAATTTGCAACGGCGTATTGGAAGCCATCGCCGTTGGGCAGGCGGGTGATCACGGAGGGCAGGGCGGCGGCGGCGGTACGGGTGCCGAAGATGCGGGCGCGGCCGAGATCCTTGAGTCCACCGGCGAAGATTTCAGAGGTGGATGCCGAGCTGCCGTCGACCAGCACGGCGACCGGGCCGCCGTAGGCTTCCGCGCGCGGGTTGATGGCAAAGTTGAGGGTGGCACCGCGCATGTACATGGTGCCTAAGCGCTGTCCCTGCTGGCTGACCAGCCAACCGGCCATGCCCATGGCCATGCCGCCGATGCCTCCTGGATTGCCGCGCAGATCGATGACGATGCCGTCACAATGGGCGCATTTCTGGACGGCGTCTCCGAATTCGGTCATCACGTGCACCAGATCCAGGAACATATTGAAGCGGATGTAGCCAGTGTTGCCGAGCATCTTAGATTGGAAAAAAACCGGCTGTGGGGGCAAGTTACCGAAGCCGGAGAAGCTGCCGCGGGGCGGGATCAGCTTGACGTCACGGGTGACACGGGCGTTGGCGGCATCGGCGAAAACGATGGGGCGGACGGCGTCGATGGGTCCGGAGAGGCGCGCGGCCACGGCGCGTTCGAGCTGCAACTCGTGAACGGCGGGGTCGGTTTGGAGCTTGGCTACCAGCGACGGCAGATCGGCGCCGTTCGTCAGCAAGACTTCCCAGCCGAGCTTGACGGTGTCCGGGCTTAACGATTCCGTGACGATGACACGGCCGTTGAGGACGTGGGCTTCAAAACCGGGCCAGCCGTCGCCGGCGCCGGAGGGGTCGAGTACCTGATAGACGGTGGCGGGGAAGATCGCAAAATGAGTCTGATGCAGGCGGCCGAGCATGTCGCGCACGACGGTGCGGGCGGCGTCGGTCGAGGTCGCGGCTTCCACTTGCGGGCGGTATTCTTCGTGGATGACTTGCCAGTCAAGGCCGGCGGGTTTCTCTTCCCAATGCTTGTCGTGAATAGCGGACCACACGGCTTCGAAAGACGCCAGATTCAACTGTTTCTGCTCGGCCGTCAATTGGGCGAGAGCTGGAACCGCGCACAGAACCAAGGCCAACGCCGCGCCTGCTCTTGACTTTCGAGGCTTCACTATTCTAATGTAGCGGTTCGACTTGGCTCGCGCGACGCGGCTGACTCGTCTCATTGTTTTATGGCGGACCGGGTACAGGAACACACCGTGGAAAAGGTGCTGGAATCGACACTCGAAAGCGTGGACAGCGCTGAACAGACCGTCCTCAATGAGGCGGAAGCGCTGGGCTTTGACGAAGACGATCTGCACCGGGTGGGCATTGCACTACGTGAGTGCATGGTGAACGCCGTGGTTCATGGCAATCGCTACAATTCCAGGAAGAAAGTGCATTTGAAGGTGACGCGCACCCCGGAGAGTCTCACGGTGGTGATCGGCGATGAGGGCGACGGTTTCGATCCAACGGCCGTGCCCGATCCGCTGGCCGGCGAGAATCTACTGAGAGGTTCGGGACGGGGCGTCATGCTGATGCAGGCGTTCATGGATGAATTCCAGATTTCAAAACGGTCGCCGCAAGGCACTGAAGTGAAAATGGTAAAGTACAAGGCTAAAGCGACGTAAAGCAAAACAAGAGAGTGAAGGAGGTTTCCCTGTGAGTGTGAAATTGACCACCCGCCAAGTGGGTGACGTGACGGTGGTGGATGCGGCGGGCCGCATCACATTGGGTGAGGGCGCCAGCATGTTCCGCGATACCATCCGCGATCTGGCGGCCGGCGGCCACAAGAAATTGCTGCTGAATCTCGCCGAGATTTCCTACATCGACAGCTCCGGCATTGGCGAACTGGTGTCCGGATTTACCACGGTGGCCAACCAGGGCGGCGTGGTGAAACTCTTGAACCTGACCAAGCGCGTGCAAGATTTGTTGCAGATTACTAAGTTGTATACCGTGTTCGAAGTGTTCGACGACGAGGCCAAGGCGGTCCAAAGCTTCAAATAAGCCCTTTCTAGGCGCGGGCCAATTCGGGACTGGCTCAGAACCGTTCGCCTAGGAATATTGAGAGAATTACGGCGGCTTCCCTTCACTCTTATGTGAAGGGGGCGTCTCAGGACCCTTCTAACTGCCCGAGGGCGGTTGTTAGAAAACGTTGTTAGAAAACAATGGTCCCTGCCAGAGAGCCGAAAACCTATTCCATATTGCTTGCCGATGACCTAACTCTGGTTAGGGAAGGGCTGGCGGCGTTGTGTCAAGCGCAGCCTCACTACACGGTGGTGGCGCAATGCTCCGAGGGGGCGGCGGCGCTGCGGTTGATTGAGTCCGAAAAGCCAGATATTGCGATTCTCGATCTGAATCTGCCGGATCTGTTCACCCTGGAAATCGTCCGCAAGCTTCGGGAAGCCAAGGTGACGACGCGCATCGTGGTGCTTTCGACGCGCAAAGACCGCAAAACTGTGGTCGAGGCGCTGCGGGCTGGGGTGAACGCATTTCTGCTGAAGTCCGGGCCGGCGCATCATTTGCTCGAAGCGTTCGAGCAGATTCTGGACGGCGGAATCTACGTTTCGCCGTCGCTCGAGCTGGAGAAAATGTTCAGCTCGGGGCAAAAGGCGGCTCCCGACGATCCGCTGGAGGCTTTGAGTGCGCGCGAGTACCAGGTGTTCTCGCTGCTGGTGGAGGGCACTCGCGCCAAGGAGATCGCGGCACGCCTGGATTTGAGCCCCAAAACCGTGGATACTTACCGCGCAAGTTTGATGCGCAAGCTGGACATCCACGACGTCGCCGGGCTGGTCAAATTCGCGATTCAGAGGGATTTGACGTCGATCCGCTAGCGCCATTCAGGGGGTGTAATCGCCTCCCGAGCGCCCCCCGGAGCCACCCGCTGTACCTCGATTGCCGGAATTGCGTTCCCTGTGCTATTGGTATAGTTCAACCCTCGCCCGGCCAAACCCCCAGGGTGAAAAGGATTTATGGCGTACGTAATTGCGGAACCTTGCATTGGAGTGAAGGATGCGGCCTGCGTCGACGCATGCCCTGTCGATTGCATCCACCCCAAGAAAGATAGCGAAAAATTCGCGAACGAAGAGATGATTTACATCGATCCGGTGGAGTGCATCGACTGCGGCGCTTGCGTACCGGTGTGTCCGGTTTCCGCTATCTTCGCGATCGATGATTTGCCGGAGAAGTGGGCTGACTTCGCGCAAAGGAACGCGGCTTACTTCGGGCGCTAACGCGAACCTTATGGCCGGTACGTGGCCGACTGAATATCAGTCTCCCAGATTTTCACTTCGCTGATGCGCACGGGGACGGGCGTGTCTTCCAGCTTTCCCGTCATCTCACTGGTAAAAATATTCCGCGATGTTTTCGGCTGACGGGTTGACTACGTCGAACGGGGGGATCTCGTTCAGGAACTGGTGGTCGATGCGGTCGAGAATTTCGCCCATGAAGCTCTTGACGTCGAGAAAATCGACCAGCATTCCGGTCTCGTCGAGTTTCTCGCCTTGGATCACGACGCGCACTTTCCAGTTGTGGCCATGCACGTTCTCGCAGCGGCCTTTGTAGTTGCGCAGCGCGTGCGCGGAGGCGAATCTTTGTTCTACGGCAATTTCAAACATCGTCAAAAAACCTTTCTACGTCGTCGCGATTCGTGGTGAACGCGTAATCCGGCAGGCTGTCGAAAAAAATCTGCCCGTAGCGCGTCTTGGTGATGCGGTTGTCGAGCAGCGCCAGCACTCCGCGATCGGTGCGGCTGCGGATCAGCCGGCCGAATCCCTGCTTCAGCGCGATGGCCGCTTGCGGAACCTGATAATCCGAAAACGGATCGCCGCCTTCGTTGCGAATGGCCGCGATGCGCGCTTCCACCACCGGATCGCTCGGCACCGCGAACGGCAACTTATCAATAATAACGCAGCTCAATTGCTCGCCCGGCACGTCGACGCCTTGCCAGAACGACGACGTTGCGAACAGCACGCAGTTGCGGCGTCGCGCGGAATTCTTCGAGCAGCGCGTTGCGCGGGCCGGTGCCTTGCATGAGCGTTTCGAAGGGCACTTCGAGCGAGACTTGGTCGTAGATCAGGCGCATCTGCTGATAGCTGGTGAAGAGCACGAAGGCGCGGCCGCGGCTGTGCATCAGGATCTCGATGATTTCGCGCGCGGCTGCGGAGGTGAAGGCGGGACTGCGGGGGTCGGGCAAATCTTGCGGGACGTAGAGCAGGGCTTGCTGGTTGTAATCGAAATGGCTTTCGACAACCAGCGTGCGGGCGTTGCGCAGACCGAGGCGCTGTTTGGTGAACTCGAATTCTCCCGCGACGGCGAGTGTGGCTGAGGTCAGAATCGCTGTGTCGATGGCGTCGAACAATTTTTCGTCGAGGAGTTGCGATACGTCGATAGGAGTGGCTTGGAGGAAGGTTCCGCGGCCGCGGCGCTCGATCCAATAGACGTAGGCTTTGTTGCCGGACTCCATCCAGAACGTCAAGCGCCGGGAGATTTCGCGTGCGCGATTCACTAGCGGGATGGCTTCTTCGGGGGCGGCTCGCAGGAGTTCCAGTTGCAGAGCCACGATTTCGAGCGCGGCCAGGATGTCGCGATATTTTTCTTCGTGCTGGATCAGGAACGCTTCGTGGGAGCGGAAACCGGTGCGGCCTTCGGCGGCGCCGAAGAGTCCGAAGAAGTGTGCGGCGCGGTCGCCTAGTGTGATCAGGATGCGGTCGAGTTCCTGGGAGCCGAATTGTTTGCGGTGCGCCAGGCCGGCTACGTCGCGCGTCAGCTTCTTCGAATTGATAGGTGGAGACGCTGGTTCCGAAATACTGGCCGGCTACGTCTTCGATGTCGTGGGCTTCGTCGAAGATCACGGCGCCGTAGTCGGGGATGATGCCGCCAGCTTCGCCCCCCTTGGTTCCACCCATGGGTCCGCCCTTCACGGCGAGATCGGCGAAGAACAGGTGGTGGTTGACGATGATGATGTCGCTCGCCTGCGCGCGCTGGTGCATGGCGGTGATGAAGCAGCGCTCGAACTGCGGACACTTTTGTCCGGAGCACAGCTCGCTGCGCGCGTCGATCTTGGCCCAGGCGGTGCTGGCTTCGGGCAGCGTCTTGATTTCGCTGCGGTCGCCGGTTTCGGTGGTCTTCTCCCATTCGCGAATGATGCGGAAGTCGGCGACTTCTTCCAGGCCGTCGAGGATGGGCTCCTTTTCGGCGTCGTAAATTTTCTGGCGGCAGGCGTAGTTGCCGCGGCCCTTCATGTAACAGGCGCGCAGCGGTCCTAGGTGTCGTTCGAGGAACGGAATGTCCTTGAAGAAGAGCTGCTCTTGCAGATTTTTGGTGCCGGTGGAAATCACCACGCGCTTGCCGGAGAGGATCGCGGGGACGAGGTATGCCAGTGTTTTGCCGGTGCCGGTGCCAGCTTCGACGATCAGGTGCTTCTTTTCGGCTAGCGCGGATTCGGCGGCTTCGGCCATGGCCAGTTGCCCGGCGCGGTATTCGTAGTTCGCATGCCACTCGGAAAGCAGTCCCTTACGGCCAAAGAACTGGCGGACGGTGAGTGGTTTGGTTGCGGAAGACACCTACTCGACGATTTTAGCAGGCGCTTGCGCTAGCCCCATTTTTATCGCACTGTCTCAGATTGAATCGAAACCGCAGATGGATTAGGAACGAGCCAATATATGATTGAGTGATGAGGCGCGGACTCCTCTCGATTCGTATCGGAGCAGTTGTAGAAGCCCTTGTCCTTTTCTTTGTTATCCACCAGGACTCAGCGCAACCATTAACCACTTGGCAAATTGTTTTGGGATACACTCAGGCCCCTCTTGAATTGGTCGTTAGTCTATTTAACCGGGTCCTCGACATATGCCATCTGTTCCCACCGCCGTTTGAGATGACTACCGTGGCGATCCTGGTGTTCGGCGTTGGGTTTCTTATGCAGGCTGCAGTTTTCGGTTTGCCGATTTGGGCGCTGCTATCTCGCCAAGGTACGGCTGGAAGGCTCGAAAGATCAAAATAGCCGCTTAGCTATTTTTTAGTCATCGCCACCTTCGTAAGCAAGCCCCATTGAACTCGGAAAGCATGTAGCTGGCTGTAGGGCTATTTCTTTCTTGGGCGGAACGGAGGGGAGAATTCAACCCACCGACACTCATGATTTTTGCCCTCGCCATCGATGATGTAAAGGACTTTTCCCTCTATCGCGTATTTAACCTCTGATCCCTCTTCAGCATTGACTGGCATAGAACAACTGGCCACCCACCAGGATCCGAGGCGGTAGTGATATTCAGGAACAGTCGGTTCGTTGACAATCTTTGTCACCTTGATTGATTGGTACTTTTCGGCGGGTGGCCCTTGGGCCAGTAAACTTGCAGCGCAGATAAGCTTAAATAAAATCGCTCTCATAAACTTGCAGGCTATTTTTTCGAGATCGCCACCGTGGTCAGCACGTCCCACTGAAACTGCATGAATTTGTAGAGCGCGTCTTCGCGGAGGCGCTCCTGGTCGCTGTGGGCGGCGAAGCCTTTCGCGGCGTCTTCTTCGTCGACGATGGGGCCGACGCCGTAGCATTGCATTCCCTTCGCGCGCAGGAAGGCCATGTCGGAGGCGCCGGTGCTCATGGTGGGGATGGTCGGGATCTGGTAGATTTTGCGATTTGAGGCTTCGATGGCGTGATACACATCAGAGTCGATGCGCGAGGGCGGGGCGGCTGGGCGCTGGTTTTTGGATTCGGGGATGAGGTCGACGGCGGGGTCGTTGATCATCTTGCGCATGAGCGCGTAGAACGCCGGCATGTCTTCATCGGGCAGGGCGCGGATGTCTAGTGTCGCTTCGGCCTGCGAGGGGATCACGTTGATCTGGAAACCGCCGGAGATGATGTCGGGCGAGATCGAGGTGTGCAGCATGGAGTATTTGCTGGGATCGTGCTCGGCCAGGTATTCGCGGCTGGCGGCGGCTTTTACGGGGCTGAATAATCCGTTGTAGCGGGCGGCTTCGGCGGGGGTGCCGATGGTGGCTAGCTTTTCGAAATACGTCCGGGTGGTGTCGTTGAGGCGCATGGGCGGGTCCCACAGCGCTACTTTTTCGATGGCGGTGGAGAGATGCAGAATGGCGCTGGTGCGCATGGGGCGGGAGCCGTGGCCGGAGGGTCCGTGGGCTACTAAGCGCGCTCCCTTCGGGAGCTTTTCGGCGGTTTCTACTATCGCGTAGCGAAGTTGGCCGTTGCTGCTGACCACGCTTCCGGATTCGGCGATGCAGGCTTCGGCGTCGATTTCGGGCCAGTGGTCATTGGCCAGGTGTTCGATGCCGGGACCGGTCGCGGCTTCTTCACCGGCTTCGGCGGCGAAGATTACGTCGCGGTCGAGCGGCGACGTTGCTGCGCTTGAGGAGCAGCATGGTCATCAGGCCGGCGGCGACTTGCCACTTGTTGTCTTCGGTGCCGCGGCCGTAGATGTAGCCGTCTTTGAGTTCGGCGCTGAAGGGAGGGACGGTCCATTTGGAGGCGTCCACTTGTACGGTGTCGAGGTGACCCATCAAGCAGAATGGGGCGCTTGGTGCCGTTACCTTTCAGGCGTGCGATGAGGTTCGCGCGCGCGGGATCTTTGGCGGCTAGGGTTACCGGGATGCCTTCGGCTTCGAGAGCGTGCTGGACGTATTCGGCGGCTTTGGTTTCGTTGCCGGGCGGGTCAGTGGTATCGATTCGGATGAGGGCCTGGTAGTGGCGCAGCAGTTCTTGGTTGACCTTGGGCCAGTCCGGGGTCTGGGCGCTGGCTAGGCGGGCGCAGACCAGCAACAGGAGGGACGCTTGCAGGCGCATGGTGCGAGTTTAGCGCAAGAGCGCGCCCGGAGGCCTGCCCCCATTTAGAACGCGTGGCTGGAACTAATGCCATTGGTTTGTAAAACCGTCTGCATCTTTTCGAGCGCCGCTTTGTGGATCTGCGACACGCGGCTTTCGTTGATGCCCAGGATGCCGCCGATTTCTTTCATGGTCATTTCGGCGGTGTAGTAGAGAGACACAACTTTCTGGTAGCGTTCCGGAAGAGTTTTCATGGCGACGCCCAGCACGCTGCGCAATTGTTCGTGGGCGCAGATGGAATCGGGATGAGTGTCGGGGCTGGTCGGGAAGTCGGGAGCCGGCAGATCGTCGTTTTCGTTGGAGCGGGTGGAAGCGGAGACCAGGCCGACGTTGCGGAGGTCCAGCATCATGTTGCGCCAGCGTTCCTGGTCCATGCCCAGCTTCTGCGCTACTTCGGCTTCGGTGGGATTGCGCTGCAGCGTGGCGGCCAGTTCGCGCGTGGCGGCTTCCACTTGCTTGTGGCGGCGGCGCATATCGCGCGAGGCCCAGTCGAGCTGGCGCAGGCTATCGAGAATCGCGCCCTTGATGCGGTGCTTGGCGTAGCTCGAGAAGGCAACTTGTTTTTCGGGATTGAACTTGCTCGCGGCGTCGAACAGGCCGAGAATTCCGGCGTGAACCAGATCGTCCACATCGACGTGGACTGGGAGGTTTTCGTGCACGCGAATGGCGATGGCTTTCACTAAGGGCAGGTGTTCCAGCACCACGCGGTCGCGGCGGGCCATTTTGGCCGAATGCTGGGCCGCGGCCAATTTCGCAGTCGCTTCGGCTTTCGCCGACGCGCGGGTGTGCAGCGTGCTGCTCACAGCCATGGGTTTGGCAGGGGGGCTTGGCCGGCGCGGCTCCCTTGCTGGGCACGGCGCGCAGTCTGCTCTGCGAAGGCTTGGTCTTGATCTGGTGAGGCGGAAGCTGCAGCGCGGGAGCGACAGCGGCGGCACTGGAATTTTTTAGTCTCATGTTCGTTTCTCCGACGCCTTTGAAAAGGCACGCTCTAGGCCAAACGGTATAAAGGTCCGGAAAACTCCTGCCGAGGGACCTGTCGAAATCCGCCTAAAGCACCGATAATCAAACACTAATGCGTTGGAAAGGACGGGGCTGATCTCCTCCCGCGTGGAGGCCGATCTTCCATCTGGGCCTGCTCCCGTACCGTTTTGGAACTGCTTTTCCATGGTTTAATGCCAAACCGGAACGCGGGAACCGATCTGGGATCGGAATCTACAGAAAAACCCTCCGGCTTTTAGAAGCTTAGCGGGTAAGGTACGGATAGTACCTAGAAGCTTCCCCTTAGATAAGGCCTAAAATGATCCGAAGTAGGATATGTCTCATCCTTAGCCGATGCGGTCTTTCAGTACGGCTAAGTATGTTTTCAACGCGAAACCGCCTAAAAGCACCCATGTGGCGATGCGGATGACACCGTCCAGGGTGAAAGCGGCCAGAATCGCCAGAACTGCGTAGACCAGCATGGCGTAGAGGAAACGACGGTTCATCTGGGCTGATTGTACGTAAACGCGAGTTGCAGGCGGATTTCGTTGCCCTTGAAGGTCTTGGGGAGAGGCGGGAAGGGGTAGGAGGCGCTGATTCCGGCTACGGCGGCGCGATCAAACGCGGCCGTCCCGGAGGGTTCGGCGATGACCAGCTTGGGAACGCCTCCACGGCGGTCGATGATGAACTGGATTAATACCCGGCCTTTGCGGCCGCCAGAGCGGGCGCTTTCGGGGATTACGGACAGCCAGTTGGTGCGGACGGCGGCGAGGACTTGCACCAGGTAGGGTTTGAAGTCGACGCCGGCGGGGTCGCTTAAGAGTTGAAGATTGCTGCGGGCGGGCCCGTTCGAGGGGGCTTGATTCTGGCTGGGGATGTTGGTGAATTCGTCGATGTCGCCGATGGTGACTCCGGCGGAAGGCTGCGCGGGGGCTGGCGGGATGGCCGGCCGCAGCGTGTCTTCAACAGTGTTGGCGATGGGCGGGAGCTTCGCGTTGGGATTGTAATTGGGGCGCGGGGAAGTACCGCCCGAACCCACCGGCTCGAAGGCGAGTTTGGGTTTTTCGGGCGGCGGGGGCGCGATGGGCGGCAGGATTCCGGGTGAGGCTACGGGCGGGGGCGGGGCGGCTTCGGCTTCGATCTTGGGAGGCTCGATGGGCGCGGGGATGGACGGGGCTGCCGCAGGGGCGGGGATGGGGGCGCGGAAGTGCGGGGCTTGCGGGACGGGTGCTGGCGGCGCGGAGCTGCGGACATCCAGGTCGCGTGTGATTTTGCCGCGGTTGGGATCGCGTTGCGTCAGGTCCTGCGGGATGTAGAGTGGGATAGCTTTGCGGACGTCGACTACGAAATCGGGGATGCGCTCGGGTAGCGGCGCATTGATCGCGGTGATTACCACTGACAAGGCCGCCAGGTGGTAAACGATGGCTCCAGCGATGGCGAGTACGATTCTCGAAGGCGGGATGGGCTCGCGCCATTCGCGCAGGAGATTTAGGTCATTTGACGGGTCGGGGGTGCGGTCTGTGTTCACGTGCTTGCCAGCGTTTTTTCCACCAGGCGGTAATGCGCCTCAATTTTATCAAGGATCTCGAAAGCCACTTCCAGTGCTGCCAGACCTTGGGCGCCAGTGACTCGCGGGGGCTGGCGTGTCGACACGCTCTCGAAAAATCCCTCTAATTCAAGACGCAGCGGTTCGTCCTTGGTTACCGGAAGGGCGGCAAAGTCGATGGCCATCGGCGGTTTGACGCGGAAGCGGACGGCGTCCTGGCGGCTGTAGTCGAGCGAAATGTATTCGTGGGGCTGGAACAGGCGCAGTTTGCGCACGCGCTCGGTCGAGACGCGGCTGGCGGTGAGGTTGGCGATGCAGCCGCTGGGGAATTGGATGCGCACGTTGGCGATGTCCACTTTGTCGGACAAGATGCGGATGCCGGCGGCGCGGATTTCCTCGGGGCGCTCGCCGGTGAGAGCGAGGATGATGTCGACGTCGTGGATCATCAGGTCGAGGACCACGTCGACGTCCAGGCAGCGGGGGGTGAATTCGCTGAGGCGGTGGATTTCGAAGAACAGGGGTTTGCCGATGGCTTCAGAGAGTGCGATTACGGCGGGGTTGAAGCGTTCCAGGTGCCCTATTTGAAGAATGCGCTGGTGGCGCTCTGCGGCGGCGACTAACGCACGGGCGGCCTCCAGCGTGTGGGCGATGGGTTTCTCCACCATGACGTCTAAGCCGGCTGCGATTAGTTGGCAGCCGATCTCAGAATGCGTGACGGTGGGGGCGGCGATCACGGCGGCGTCAGAGTTGGCGGCCAGTTCTTCTAGGCTCGAGAAGACGCGGCATCCGTGGGGCTCGGCTACGGCGGCGGCGCGGGCGGGGTCAAGGTCGTAGACGCCGGCCAGGTTGGCGTGTTCGGACTGGTGGATGACGCGCAGGTGGTTTTTGCCGAAGGCTCCGGCTCCGGCTACGGCAACGCGCGGTTTCATCCGAGCATCTTCGTCAAGGTTTGGACGAGCGGGTGGCGGGCGCGGATTTCGGCTACGCGGAAGGCTAAGTCGCGGCTGTCAATCGCGGGGTCGACGGCGCGGCCTTGCGAGACGGTGTCGATGCGCAGGCGGAAAGGCGCGTCGGCTGTCTGGGGAAGCTTCAGGCTGATTTCGAAGTTGCCTTCACCAACGGCGCTCTCAACCGACGCATCGCCTACAGCCAAACGAACGCGAGCGGGCGGGGCTTTGTCGGGACGCCAGCCGCGCAGAAGCACGCCGGATACGGGCGCTAGCGGCTGGATTTCCACATCGGCGTGGGATTCCACCCATTGATCTGAGAACATACCGATGGGCGACGCGCCTTGAATCACGTAGCCGGTTAGAGGGATGCGCACGTAGGTCCGCAAGTCGACGATGTTCTGGTTCTTGATGGCGATGTCGGCGTTCTTTTCGAGCTCCATCTTGTGATACATGCGGAGCCAGTCGTCGCGGCGCTTTAGCAGGTCGTGGAGGGCCTTCACATCGTCGGCGGAAAGCGTATGGCCTTCGCGGAATTCGGGCGGCAGAGGGCGCTGCACGTAGAAGGTGCCGTGCAGGGGTGCGATTTCTTGCGGGGGGCGCTCCTTGGTGTAGAGGTAAATCGAAATCGATTTACGGGTCAGGTGGCGCTTATCGGCGGGCAGGTTGATTTTGGGGAAGCCGTGCCAGGAATATTCGTTGGTCTCGAACATGACACAGCGGTTGAACAGGGGGTCGAAGGCGCGGATTTGGTTGTGTTCGTGATCCCAGGGGTTGGAATGGATTTCAATGGCGCCGCCCCATTCGGTTTTCCATTCCTTGTTCATGTACACGATCACGTTGAGGCGGCGGTGGAGCTTTTGGGCTTCGTCGTAATTGAAATCGACATGGGCATCCAGTTCCTGCCCGTGGCGGTTGTCGTGGGTGCCGCCGCCGTAGAGTTTGGGGTCCATGAGTAGGTCGGGGATACCGGTGAGGCGGCTCATGAGATCGAGGAAGGGTTGCGACCCGATCATTTCGTATAGCTCTTCGTAGGCCGGGCTGATCTCGCGGATTTTCGTATTGACGGCCTTCCCGCCTAGCTCGCCCATTTCGTTCATGGCGAGTTTGGGATCGAAGCTAGGGAATTCGGCGAGCAACCTTTCGGCGAAGGCTGGATCGAAGAAGTTCTCGATCATGGCGTGTTTGAAGGGCGAGGCATTTACAAAGGCTTCGCGATGCTCGGCGGCGTGGTGGACCACCGTCTCGGAGATTTGCGGCAACGTGGCTTCTACAGGGTGCATCTGGTTTCAGGATACCCTAACGAAATCAAGGAGAACCGCCGAATTTTGGGTGTGCTGTTCCGTCCACTTGCGCTGATCGCCCTCTGTGCGCTCCCGGCCGCGGCGCAGCGCTACAATTTCAAATTTTACGGCGACGACGAAGGGCTGAAGAATCTGGCGGTACAAGCGGTGCTGCAGGATCGTGCGGGGTTCCTGTGGGCAGGCACGCAGAATGGGCTATATCGTTACGACGGCAACCACTTCACGGCGTTCACTGCCACCGAGGGGCTGCCAGGGACGCGCATCGAATCGCTTTACGAAGCGGCGGATGGCACTTTGTGGGTGGGGACGGATCGCGGGCTGGCGCGGCGCGCGGGCGAACGCTTTGAAGCGGTTTCGTTGAGTGGACGCGAGCTGATCGGGCGGCAAGGGATTTCATCGGACCGCGACGGTCGCTTGTATCTGGCGACGGACGGCGGCTTGGTCGTCAGTGAAAAGGGCATGGCGTTTCGGCGCATCGCTTCGCCGGCGGGGGTGAATCGCGACGAAGTGGTTAGCGTCTACACGGATCCTTCCGGCATGGTGTGGTTTGGCTGCGGACTGAATCTTTGCCGGTGGGATGGGCACGCGGCCCGGGAAGTCGCAGGGTTGCCACTGGATCGATGGGACGCTCTGCTGGTCGATCTTGCTGGCAATTTGTGGGTGCGCAGTGCGTCGGCGCTGTATCGGCGCGCGCGCGGCTCGGACAAATTTGAGTTACAGACGGGGCTGCCTGCGTCCAGCAACACATTTCCGACGATGGCGCTGGATCCGGCGGGGCGATTGCTGGTGCCTACCAATCGCGGACTCGCGCGGCGGACAGGCGACGGCTGGGACATTGTTGATGCCGATCAGGGTGTGACGACCAACGATATTTCCGCTGTGTTTCAGGATCGCGAGGGGTCGATTTGGCTGGGGCTGCTGGGGTCGGGCCTGGCGCGTTGGCTAGGTTATGGGGAATGGCAGAGTTGGAACACGCATGAAGGGCTGAGCCGGGAATCGGTGTGGTCAGTGGCGCGAGACGGTAGCGGCACGCTGTGGGTGGGAACGCAGTTCGGTTTGAATTATGCGGATGGGCCAGCGTGGAAACAAATGGCGGTGCCGGGGATCGAGATGGTGCGGGCGCTGGCGGCGAATCCGGATGGATCGTTATGGATCGGCGGCGAGCCGGGTGGATTGCGGCAGTTGAATCCGCGGACAAAACAGATTCGCATGTTCGGTGAAGCCAATGGGCTACCGGTCGGCGGCGTGCGTTCGGTGATGGTGGACCGGCGAGGATTGGTGTGGGTTTCGGCGAACACGGGGTTGTTCCGCAGTCTGGCTCCGGTAAGCTATGGCGCGAAGGCGGAGTTTGAGCAGCAGTTTCCCATCGGGACGCAATTCGGCGAGAGATTTTTGAAGACCATCGAAGATTCGCACGGGCAGATTTGGACTGCGGGCGACTTCGGGCTGGCGCGCTGGGCGGACGGCGTGTGGACACGCTTTACGAAACGCGACGGGCTGCGTTCAGAAGGCGTCGGACAGTTGGCGGAAGACGCGGATGGGTCGATTTGGGTGGGCTATCGCGATGCGTTCGGGGTTTCACGTCTGCATTTTTCCGGCAGGCTGGAGATAACGCATTACGGCAGCGCTAACGGAATGCGCTCCGATAAGACGCTTTTCCTGGGCTTCGATACAGACGGGCGGCTGTGGGTAGGGACGGACCACGGGGTAGATGTTTTCGATCATGCGAACTGGCGCCACTATGGCCGCTCCGATGGACTGATCTGGGACGACTGCAACACCAACGCCTATTTTGCGGACTCCGCAGGGGTGTGGATCGGGACGAGCCGTGGATTGTCGCGCTTCGAGCCTTCGACGCTCGCCGCGCCGAATGTGCCGCTGACGGTGGTGTTCACGTCGAGTGTGCCGGCGAAAATCCCCTCCGGCGAAAATTCGGTACGCGTGCGCTTTGCGGCGCTTACGTTTGCACAGGAATCGTCGGTATTATTCCGCTACCGGATGGCGAACGCGGCCAAAGGATGGGTAGAGACGGGGGAGCGCGAATTGAATTTCCCCAATCTGCCACCGGGCGAGTACGCGCTCGAAGTGGAGGCGCGCAACGCGCAGGGCTTGTGGAGCGCGAAACCGGCGCGCATCAGCTTCGAGGTGGTGACGCCGTGGTGGGCCAGCCGCTGGTTCCGGATGGGGGCGGCGGTGCTGCTGCTATTGTTGGGGCGCGCGCTGTGGCGGCGGCGGACTTACCGGTTGGAAGATGAAAAGGTCCGGCTGGAAGTGGCGGTAGCACAGCGCACGCGCCAGCTCTCCGAAGAAAAACAAAAGGTGCTGGAGGAGAAGGCTCGCACGGAGCAAGCCAATCTGCTCAAGAGCGAATTTCTGGCGAACATGAGCCATGAGATCCGCACGCCGATGAACGGTGTGATTGGCATGACGGACCTGGCGCTGGCTACCGAGTTGACGGCGGAGCAGCGGGAATATTTGGAAATGGCGCGCTTGTCGGCGCACTCGCTGCTGGAATTGCTGAACGACATTCTGGACTTTTCCAAGATCGAGGCGGGGCGGCTGGACGTGAATCCGATCGAGTTCTCGCTGCGCCAGTGTGTTGCCGAAACTTGCCGGATGTTCCGGTTTATGGCGCAGCAGAAGGGGCTGAGTTTTGAGAGCCGCGTGGATGCGGGGATTCCTGACCGGGTGGTTGGCGATCCTTTCCGCCTGCGGCAGGTGCTGACGAACTTGCTGGGGAATGCGATCAAGTTTACGGCGCAGGGGCGGGTGGGTCTGGTGATCGAGCCCGCAGCAGGTGGCGAAGGGGCCGTGAGCTTCTCGGTCTCCGATAGCGGCATCGGCATTCCTGAAGAACAGCAGCAGATCATTTTTGAAGCGTTCCGGCAAGCGGACGGTTCGACTACGCGCAAGTACGGTGGCACGGGGCTGGGGTTGGCGATTTGTTCGCGGCTGGTGGCGCTGATGGGCGGGGCGATCAGCGTCGAGAGCGAGCCGGGGCGCGGCAGCACGTTCCGTTTCACGGCGCGCTTTCAAGAAGTGCCGCGGACGGCGCTGCCGGCGGAGCGCCCGATCGACAGCGTCAGTTTGCAAAACATGGTGGAGGCCGTCGGCGCTGCAGAAGGCACGCCGCCATTAAAGTTACGTGTTCTCTTGGCGGAAGACAATCTGATCAATCAGCACCTGGTTAAGCGGCTGCTCGAAAAGCGGGGTCATGCGGTGAAGCTGGCGGCAAGCGGGCGCGAGGCGCTGGCACGAGTGGAACGGGAAGTGTTCGACGTGATTCTGATGGACGTGCAGATGCCGGACATGGATGGGTTGCAAGCGTCGGCGCGGATTCGCGAGATCGAACGCGCGCGCGGGACATACACGCCCATTCTGGCGCTGACGGCGCACACCATGAAAGGCGACCGGGAGCGCTGCCTGGCGGCGGGGATGGATCAGTTCATCAACAAGCCGATCGATGCAGGGCGCTTCGTGGAAACGGTGGAGGCAGCCGCGGGGCCGAGCAGGGTGCGGGACGCGGAACCCTCGCGGCTGCCTCTCTAAGCGCTAGACCTTTTGCGCCATGGCAGCTTGCATGGCGGCCATGCGGGCTTGGTTCTCGCGGGTCAGGTGGGGCGTGATGCCGAGCATGCGTTCGATCAGCATCAATTGGCCGCGGTGGTGCATTTCGTGTTCCTTGACAGCGGCGAGCATGTCGAAACGGGTGCGGCTGGGGGGCGTGCCTCCGGGAGGCATGGTCACGGCGACGCCGATGAAATCGTCGGACAACGCTTCGACGGCGGTAGCGTACTTCTCGCCTTCCTCTTTCAGCAGCGCGATGATTTGGGCTTTGGTGCGCGGCTTGGCGGCGTCGGCCGCGATGCCGCCCATGAGCTTCATGAAATCGAAGCCTTCCATGGAGGTTCGCTTCTCGTTCAGGACGACGGTCTCCTGGAACTTGCCGCCGAGCGCGATATGCGTCAGCAGCTCGCCGACGGTTCTGGTGCCCTCGGCCGGGCGATAACTGTACTTGTCCTCCGGAATCTCTTCCGCGATGGTCAAGGTGTTCTTGCGCACTGTCCGGAAGGAGGCGGCAAGATCTTTAGCTCCGTAATAGTTCATGGTGCCTATTCTAGCGCGGGGCTGCTAAACTCCACGGGTAGGAAGTAACGTAAGTTGACGCACCCGGAAGAATTCACCGACACCGATCCGCGGGCCATGGAGGTCTGGCTCGATTTGCAGCGCCGGATGCCTGCCGGTGAGAAGCTGGCTGTGGTCTTGAATAGCGCGCAATTCGTTTTGCAACTGTACGAAATGGGTGTCCGGCGGCTCTATCCGGAGGCCAGCGATCACGAGGTATTGCTGCGGGTGGCGGCCCGGCATCTCCCCAGGGAACTCATGATCCGGGCGTACGGATGGGACCCTGATCATGACGGCCAGCCCGGCTGACGCTGTCGCGCGCGTTCTGGAGGTGCTCGACCGGATGGAGATTCCGTATCTGGCCGGAGGGTCGGTTGCCAGCTCCGTTCATGGAATCTCCCGGCCGACCTTGGTTTTGAACATCGTCGCCGACCTCCGCGCCGATCAAGTGGACGAATTGGCTACGCTGCTGCAGCCGGATTTCTATGCCGATCCGGCGATGATACGTGAGGCACTCGATCGCAAGCGCTCCTTCAACATGATTCACTATCGGACTTCTTTCAAGGTTGATGTTTTCCCGCTGCGCGACGACGACTACAGCCAGCGTTCCTTCGCGCGGAGAAGATTTGAGCGGTGCTTGTCTTTCGGTCCCGAGCCGCTCGAATGCGCTGTCGCCACGGCGGAGGACACGATCCTGCGAAAGCTCGAATGGTATCGGGCGGGGGAGAGACTTCGGAACGCCAGTGGAACGATCTGCGGGGGGTTTTGAAGATCAGCGGTCCACGCCTGGATCTCGGCTACTTGCGGCAGTGGGCGCCGTATTTGAAGGTCGATGACTTGCTGGAGCGATTGCTGGAGGCGTAGGGCTCTCTTGGACGTCCGTTGCTGCATTGTAGGCGGAGGGCCGGCGGGGATGGTGCTGGGGTTTCTGCTCGCGCGCGCTGGGATCGCAGTAGTGGTCCTGGAAAAGCACAAGGATTTCTTGCGCGATTTCCGCGGGGACACGATTCATCCTTCGACGCTCGAATTGATGTATGAGTTGGGGCTTCTGGAGGAATTCTTGCGCCAGCCGCATCAGGAACTACGCCGGATCGG
>CAVVZG010000134.1:0-51031 GCA_963752205.1 Bryobacterales bacterium
AGATTTCGCCCGAAACGTCAAAGATTCCGGTGATCATCGTCTCGCCGACGGATGAGCTGAAAATGGGAGTCTCACTGGGCGCGGTGGACTGTCTGGTCATGCCTTTCTCCAGCGAATCGATGCTTGCGGCGGTCCGCCGCGCCTTGAAATCGCAAGATGCCCTGCACGTTCTGATTGTGGAAGACGATCCGGATATGCGCCAGCTCATCGCGGACACACTGACAACCGAGGGCCATACTCCCGTTATAGCGGGGAATGCCAAAGAAGCCCTGCTGGCTCTGGCGAATTCGCGGGTGGATGCGATGGTACTTGACCTGATGCTCCCCGGCCGCAGCGGCTTCGATATTTTGCGTGAAATTCGGGCCAGCGATAAATTCTCCAGGATTCCCGTGCTGGTTCTCACCGTGAAGGATCTGAGCGACCGCGAACGGCAAGTTTTGTCGGCGCTGAATGCGCCTATCTTTGAGAAGGGGCCGGGCTGGCGTCCGGCGCTGCTGCAGCGACTCCAACTGATTGCCCGCGCGAGTTCGGGCCAAAGAGTTCTGGTGGTGGACGATAACCCGGCTGGCCGCGAACTGGTGCGCGAGTGCCTCGAGGAATATCGTAGCCTCGATCACAGAAGCCGCCAACGGAAGAGAGGCGCTCGCAAAACTGCGGGTCGAGCATGCCGGATTTGGTGCTACTGGATATCCAGATGCCGGAGATGGATGGCTACGAAGTTTTGCGCGAAATTCGCCGCGATGAGGCGCTCAAGGGGTTGCGCGTGGTGGCTCTAACCGCGTTCGCCATGCAGGGAGATCAGGAGCGGGCGATGGCGGCAGGCTTCGATGACTACCTCACCAAGCCGGTAACCGCGGCCAACCTAAAAGCGCAGCTCCGGGCGGCGGGGGAGGTCGATCAAAATGGGCGCTAGGAAGGTGCCACGGAAACTGTTACCCTATAAGTTCCAATTCTGTGCGAGGTGAGTTCCGTTGGCTGAAATACATTTGAATGACGGCGAAAGTCTGGAGAGCGCGCTCAAGCGTTTTAAACGAAAGGTCCTGCAAGAGGACATCATCAAAGATGTCAAGCGCCACGCTTTCTACCTGAAGCCTGGCCAGAAGAAGCGCGTGAAGGCGGCAGAGGCGCGAAAGCGCGCACGCAAAAAGCGTTCACGGGACAGCGATTCAGACCAGCATCGCTCCTAAACTCAATTTCTGGGGAGCGGGCCACCGCGCGAAGGCAGCTATCCGTTCGCTAGGCCCGGCTGTTCTCAAGGGCCGCGAGTACGCGCGCGGGCCGGAACGGAATTCGACGGAGACGAACGCCGGTCGCATCGTAGATGGCGTTGGCGATCGCCGCGAGCATGGGTTTGCAGGCCGTCTCGCCAGCTCCATAGGGCGGAAGATCGGGGCGCGTTCGGATTCGGATCTCCGTTCACCAGCACCACATCGATCTTGCGCGGGCGCGTCGGCATGGGTGAGAGTGGGATGAGAAATCCAATCCACGCCGTGACTTTCTCGGTATCGAACTGCACCTCTTCATGGAGCGCCCGGCTGATGCGAATGGAGCATGGCGCATTCCACCGTGTGGCGCAGGGCCTCGGGGTTGACCACCAGTCCGCAATCGTGCGCGCACACCAGCCGCTTCACCCAGACATGGCCGGTCTTGGCGATTTACTTCGACCTCGGCGATCTCCGCGGCGATGGTCTGGCCGCGGAATGCATACGCGACGCCGCGTCCGGTCAGGATGTCTCCGGTGCCGCGCGGTTTCGGCGAAGGACGCGCGTCCCAGCCGTAGGCTTCCGCCACGGCCTTGAGTGACCGCGATCGACCGGGCGCGCTTGAAGCCGCTAGTCGTCCGTCGGTCGCTGGCCGTGCAGCAGCTTCATGCGGAATTCAAGCGGGTCGGCCTTCGCGGCCGCGGCCAGTTCGTCGATGAACGATTCGGCGGCGAACGTCGATTGCGGACCATTGGGATCGCGCAGGTTTCCGGTGCGCAGCGGCGTCTCCCATATCAGCGGCAGGCTCACCACCTGACTGGTCATCCGGCGATGAGGAATCGCGTACATCTCGGAAGGCGTCGCGGCGCTGCCCGCGGCGGGCGTGGCGCGCCGATGCCCATGAGCTGGGCGATCAGAACGGTATCGGGCTCGTTATAGCCGACGTGATTGTAGTCGGCGGCCTGGCAATTGTAATCGAGCGCGACGAGGTTTCCCGCGGCATCCAGTCCTCCGCGCATCTTTACCGTGAATGCCGGAGCCTTGGTATCCCAGGCGGTCTCTTCGTTCCTCATCCACTGCACGCGGACCGGGCGGCCGATCTCTTTGGCAAGATAGGCGGCCTCACATCCGGCGTCGTCAGCGGCCGTGCGGCCGTACCCTTGCGGGCCTTCCATCCAGACGACGCGCACTTTCTCGCGCGGCATCCCGAGAAACTCGGCGACTCCTCGTGCGCATGCCGTAAGACTTCATGTCATTCGAATAGATCGTCATCTGGCCGTTCGACGGGTCTGCCATGGCGTGGCGCGGGACTGATCGCGGTGTGCCCCTGGAACGGGATGTCGTAATTGGCTTCGATGATCTTGGCGGCGCCTGGCGAATGCCTTGTCCGGGATCTCCCACCAGGATCGGCTTCGAATTCGACGTGGGCGCGGCACTGCGCATGAACTTGAACAAATCTTCCGAGGAAGGGAAGGGCGCCGTGGCCGGCTTCTGCCAGTTCGCCTTGAGCTGCCTGGCGCGCGTTGATCGCTTGCTCTTCTCGTTCGCAGACTACCGCGACGTAGTTGCCTTTGCTGACCACTTTGATGAATCCGGGCAGACTCTTCACCGAAGACTCATCGATACTGAGCAACTTCGCGCCAGCGACGGGCGGCTTCACATTGCGCGCGTGAACCATGCCGGGCAGCTTCACGTCCACGGCCCATTTCAGCGAACCATCCACTTTGGCGGGGATGTCGTAGCGCTGCGGAGACAAGCCTACGATTTTGTGTTCCTGGACCGATTTGACTTTGGCCACCCCGGTGGTCGCATTGATGTTGGCTCCTGTCAGCGCGACATGGAATTTCTTCCCTCCAACCAATTCTCCGTAGGTGACTCGCTTCGCTGGATCGCTTTTCAAGGTGATCACGCCTTCACGCACCGCAAGCTGATCGACGGGGGCGCCGAGTTTCGTGGATCCCATCTCAAGCAGCACCCGCCGGGCCTCCGCAGCGACACGCCGCATGGGCCAAGCGTCCCTCTCCATCGCCGTCGAACCGCCGGAGCCACCTTGATCGACGGTGATATCCGTGCTGCCCATCACGCAACTGGTCTTGTCGTAAGCGAAGTCCAGCTCATCGGCCATCAACTGGCGGAATGAGGTTCCCGTGCCCTGTCCGCAGTCCGTCTTGCCGACATAAAAGGTAGCGGTATTGTCTTCGCGGATGACGATCCATGAATCGAGTTGCCTGAAATCCGGGTCTGTATAGGGGCCAGGTGCTGAGGCGGTGCTTTGTGCGGCGAGGGGGTTCGTGCCCGCGGCTGTGAAGCTGACGACCAACAAGCCAGCGCTTTTCAGCAAGTCCCTGCGTGACGTTTTTACCAAGGGTGTCATGCGACCACCTCCTTCTCCGTGGCCGGCTGGTCGGCGGTGATCATGGTCGAGGCGCGTTTGATAGCGGCTTGAATACGGTAGTAGGTCATGCATCGGCACAGCGTCCGGTTCATGGCCTCGCGGATTTGAGCATCCGTCGGTTTGGGGTTTTTGTCCAGCAGCACCTTGGCGGTCATGATCTGGCCGTTTTGGCAGAAACCGCACTGCGGGACTTGTTCGTCAATCCAGGCTTGCTGGAGCGGATGCAGCTTGCCATCTTTGGCGAGTCCTTCGAGCGTGGTGATGTCGCTTTTGACAGTGGAGACGGGAGTGATGCAGGATCGCACGGCCGCGCCGTTTATGATGACCGTACACAGCCCGCACTGGCCCAGCCCACAGCCAAACCGCGGACCCTGCAATCCGATATCGTTGCGCAGGATGTAGAGCAGTGGAGTCGACGGGTCGACATCCAGCGCGTGCATCTTTCCGTTGACGTTCAAAGTGAGATTGCTCATAACGGACCTAATTTTATCAGATGGTATGCTGCTGGGGAGGACAAATGGGTATCGACGATCTCAAACTACGTCTGGACGGTTATACGAAGCCGGGTCAGGACCTTTACCGTAATGTCTTGTTGGATACGCTCTACGCATCCCTGCCGCGGGATCCTGAAGTGAAAGTGCAGATCTACAACGCGGAAATAGCGCCGGGTGGCTACACTAACTGGCATTGCCACAACGGAGCCACCTTCTTCGTCGCCTTGCAGGGCATTTTCGAAGCGCAGTTTCAAGAAGGCGTGCTGATAAAAGCAAAAGCCGGAGACGTGTATTCGGAGCCAATCGGGAAAATTCATCGGGGTCACAATCCCCATCCCGATCTGCCCTATCTCTGCATCGGCATCTGCCTGACCGCGCCGGATCGCGAGCACGTGACCAACGTGGTTCAACCCTGGTAATGCGCTTACGGGCCGATCTGGCGGATGTCGTGCCTCCGCAGATACCAGCAGGGAGTGTAACCGAAGTGCGGCATCAACGCGTCGACGCAAGTCTCCATCACCGGCGTACCGACTGAATACTCCAGTTCATTAAAGTGGTTCACTGCGGCGTATAAGCGGCCGATTTTCATTTGTTCCACAGGCCGGCCCCGGTAGCGCGCCCACAGGTCGTCTCCCAGATAAATAAAGGCGGCCAAGCTCACCAGAGCCAAGCCGCCCACCAATGCGAACTTCCGAATCTTCCGAAGCAATGCTATTTCGCGCGGCCCTTCGGACCCTGCGCGATCATCTGGATGCCGATGATCCAGTCCTTGTTGGTCGAGTTTTCGCGGGCCACGGCATACAACATCTTTCGATCCGGGCCGCTAAAGGCCACGCTAATAAGGCCGTACGGGGTCGGGATCAAGCCGAGGTACTTGCCATCCGGACCGATCACCTGCACGCCGGCATTGCTGGTCACGTAGAGTCGGCCTGCGGTATCGAACGTGCTGCCATCGCCGTTGCCGCCGCCTTCCAGCTTGCCGAATTCGCGCTGGTTGGTGAGCGAGCCATCCTTCTGCACATCAAACTCCGCGACGGTCGGCCCGTTGGTGACAAAGAGGTGCTTTTCATCTGCGCTGAGAACGATTCCGTTGGTGGTCAGATTCTCGCCGTAGCGCGTGACGGCGCCTTTCGAGTCTGCATAAAATATGCCGCCCATGGTGAAGTAGACTCCACCTTTGCTGTCAGCGGAAATGTCGTTGAGAACGCCGCCGATGCAATCCAGCGAATCACCGTTGATTTTATTCGCCAGAAGTTTGCGTTTCGGCGCGAGTTCGTCGACGGATGCGTTTAACCCCCGGTTGGCGACGAACAGAGTGCCCTTCGAGCTCAGCGCAAGAGAGCCCCCGGTATTCGTGTCGCTATAAGCCACCGACGTCTTGCCGTCGCTGCTCAGCTTCACCACATCGCTCTTGTCGTTCTGGGCAATCAGAAGACCGTTATCCTTGGTTGCGATGATGCCGTCGGCGTTATTGCCGTCGACTTGCCAAATCTCCTTCCACTGCTGGCCCGCTGCGACCACGCCGGGGATCTCGGTCACCATGTAAGTCCTAGGGCCGGGGGCAGGCGCCGGTCCGCGCCCCGCTCCGCCGCGCCCGCCTCTGGCTGGCGGCGGAACTTTACATGTCTTCAGCACGTCGGGCTCTCTCGAGTCCTGAGCTGCTTGTACTCCGGGCCCCGACCTCTGTCCTGCGGGTGCCTGAATCTGACTCCATGCAGACCCCGCCCCTAAGACTCCTATTACGATCGTGAGCACTCCTGTAACTTTCATAAAACCTCCTGGTTCCGCGTTCCAGAATATCAAGACTCAGCACCCAGAGTGAACCGGAAGCGGATCTGATCTGTGGTCTGATAGTAGGTGTACTGCCTAGCCTTTGTATGCGCACACACCACCTTGCCCTGATCACGGCGATTACTCTATCGAACTCGCTTGTCGCCGCTCCGCAGAACACGCTCGTTTCCCGGCAGATTTTGCCACGCACGATGGACGGCAAGCCAGACCTCAAAGGAATCTGGCAGGCATCGAGTACCGCGAACGCCGATCTCCAAGATCACGCGGCCGCTTTCAATATGCTGGCGGGAAGATCCGTGGTTACAGGCGGAACCATTCCTTACCAACCGTGGGCCGCGGCGAAGAAGGCCGAGAACTTTCAGAACCGGCAAAAAGCCGATCCGCTGGGCCAATGCTACCTGCCCGGCATCCCGCGGATCATGTATATGGATTTCCCGTTTCAGATCTTCCAGACGACGCAGGCGGTGGCCATCACTTTCGAGTGGTCGTTGGTTTTCCGGTTGATCTATACCGACGGTAGTCCGCACCCGGCCGACATCGATTCCTGGATGGGCGATTCCCGCGGCCACTGGCAGGGCGACACGCTGGTTGTCGATGTCGCCAACTACAACGACAAAACATGGCTCGACATGGCGGGCGATTTTCACAGTAACGCGCTACATGTGGTCGAGCGCTATCGCATGACGGATCACGACACAATTCAGTACGAAGCGACTCTGGAGGATTCGAAAGTTTTCACTAAGCCGTGGACGATCAGCATTGCTTTGAAACGACGAACGGATCGAGACCGGCTTTTCGAATACTCCTGCGAGTCCGAAGCCGAAGAGGCTAACGGCGCATTCACGCGCGAGGATCGCACCTGGTATCCAGGGAAGGGTACGACACTTCCGGGGATGGTTTCTGTTCCATCGCACGCCACTGCCGCGAAGACGATAGCTAACATTCGCAGAACGGCTGACGGCAAACCTGACCTGCAGGGCTTTTATGACGGCGACACCGGCGCCGCGAATCAGGGATTGGAGAAACGCAAGGGCAACGGTGTCACGCCGGCTGGGCGCGGCGTCATCGTTGATCCAGCTGACGGGACGTTGCCAATGCAACCATGGGCCGTCGAAGAACGGGTCAGCCGCAATCGCACGGAGCGGGGTTACGACGATCCGACGGCGCACTGTTTCCCGGCCGGTGTTCCGCGGTCGATGTACGTACCTGCGGCGCTTCACATCATTCAAACCCCGGATTACATCGTCTTTCTGCACGAGCGCATGGCTTGGCGGATTGTGCCCTTGGACGGGCGCGCACACCTTCCTGACACGATTCGTTTGTGGCAAGGTGACTCGGTAGGGCGGTGGGATGGCGACACGCTGGTCGTCGACACGACCAACTTCAACGGCAAGACTTGGCTGAACGAGAACGGCGAGGTCGTAAGCTATGCCGAGCACGTGGTTGAACGATTCACTCCGGCTGGACCTAACACCGTCAACTACGAGGCGACTGTCGTCGACCCGCTGGTGTATACGAGGCCGTGGACCATCGCTTTTCCACTGAAGCGCGACAAGGCGGAGATGTTCGAGACGGCTTGTCACGAGGAAGATCGCGACCTGCCGCGTCTGAAGGCTCTCAAGGACGCGGCCGCGAAGAAATAACGTATGCATCAACGTCAACGGCTTTTGGCACTGGTTTTCACGGCCTTCGCGTTCCTGGCCCCGAGCGTATTTGCGAGCGGGCCGAGCGATCCGCACAAGACCATTTACCATTCGAAGAAGATCAAGCGCTACAAGCCGCCGAGGATTAAACGCTACAAAGCCCCCAAGATCAACCGGAAGAGTAATCAGATCCGTTAAATTAAGTACGAATGCTAAACTCGCAGCCAACAATCGGGACATGCCGCATATGGTGGAAAAATAGCGCAGGCGACTGCGAAGCGATAAACTAGCCTCTGCAATAGACTGCAGGGGAGGTATTACGAGCATGTTGAATATTCGGAACATCTTTCTAGCGGGTTTGATGATTGCAGCCATCGCCGCGGGACAGGAAAAGTCAGCCACCGGAGTTGTTACGGTCTTTGATCACACCAAACTGGAGACGTCTTTTAACAAGGCATTTGCCGACGGGGGCAGCAGCCTGCTCTGGAGCCACGCTTCGAGCAAAGGTACCTACAACGTCGATACGCACAGCAGGGATTCCGTGAAAGCTGCGTGCAAACCAGAGGGATGCAGCCACAAGGACTATACTGCCGTCGTTTATGTAGTCAGTGGCGCTGCGACTATGGTGGTTGGTGGCTCCGCCAAAAATACGGTGCCGGATAAATTTGGTGGCCAGTCGATCCAGGGAGGAGAATCACGTCGGATCAGTAAAGGGGACGTGTTTATCATGCCTCCGGATACCATCCACTGGTATAAGGACGTGCAAGCGCCGTTCCGTTATCTAGAAGTGCCGGTTCCTTAAACGCTACTTCTTTTGCTGTGGACGAGGTTCAGAAGCTGGCGGAACGATATTCTTCATCCGCAGATAAATGACCAGGCTTCCGTAAATCTCATTGTTATGAGCGTAGTTGAGGGTCAACAGGCCCATACGCAGGTTGCGCGTCTGCCGGCCGTTTTCCTGCGTGATATCGATCACTTCGGTGCCGGACGCATCGGTTAATGCGCTATAGACGCCATCGCAGTAGGAGAACGCGTCGTTCAGCACCTTTAAGGCCTCTGCTTTGGACGTGAGCGCTTCGAGGTTTCCGGGGTTGGGGTTCTTTTCACCCTTGGCCTGCGAGCACCACAGGAAGTTGTAGGCGGCCACGTGCGTCACTTGTTGTCCGAAGGTGCGCACTTCCGGTTGCGTCCCGGGGCGCATCCCGTAATTCTCTTCCGGCATTTTCTCAGCGGTTCGCACAATGTTGTTGCGATTTCCGGTGTAGGCGTTGCGCAGCCATGTGGACATCGGATTGGCTGGATCCGGGGCGGATTGAGCAAAGCTAGAAACCGCACACAAGGGAAGTAACAGTATGAGTTTGTTCATAGAAGTCTCTACATAGGGTAACCCCGGGACCGGGCTCGTGCAGCGCAGCCGCCTATATCCTGGCTTTCGACAATACCAGCGCGACGGCGAATATTCGCGGGACGATAGAATTCGACACTGCGGCGGGCGCGCAAATCGGCGCGCTTGGAATTCACATTCCTGCGGGACACACTTTTACGACGCTACCGGCGTTGATAAGGTAGCTGTGGAACCATAAGAGCGCACCGGAGGACTCAGTAATAAACAGATCGCGGCGCGCTTGCATATCTCGGAACACACTCCAAAGTTTCACGTCAATTCCATTCTCGGCAAGTTGGCTGCCGGAAGGCGCGCCGAAGCCGTCAGGCGCGGGCTCCGCAGTGGATTGGTTAAAAGTCTAAGCGGAGCTACTTTTTCTCCGGCGCGTCGTAGCGTAAATTGCTGGTCGCCTCAGGATGGGTTGCTCCCTGGTGGCAGGTATAACAGGTCACCATCTGCGCCCCAACCGGGTAGACTCCCGTTCCGGGAAAATTCGCATTCACCTGCCGGACCAAAGCGATCATCTTGCGCGCGATGTCCTTCCGTGGATTCTCGTCCGCCTCAAACGGCTTGCCACCGCCGTGGCAATAGTTGCAATCGACATTCAAGGCGTCGCGGAAGTCGTGCATTACCGATCCGTCTCCATGCACACGCGTGCCGGGGGGCAGCACCTTCAAATTGACTCCGGGCGTGATGGTTGGGGCAGGGGAGCCTAGCCACTCAGTGCGGTTAAAAAACTCCCTCGGCGCCTTGACCACTGGCTTGACATTTCCCTGATGGCAGGTATTGCAATCGACTTCGTGGTATCCGGCGGGAAATACGCCGGCGCTGCTGGGGAAACTCCCATCGATCTGCCGCACCATGGCAATCATCTTGCGCGCCACGTCTTTCTTGGGATTGGCGTCGCTCGCGAAATCGCCTGCCTCATGGCAATAGGAGCATGCGACCCCCAGCGCCTGGGCGAAGTTCCCCATTACGAAACGGAGGTCGGTATTGGGGGCCAGAAGCTTGAGGTTCTTCGGGGCCGGCGGCTGGGCCGATAACAGAATCGGCACCAGGAGCAACGGCAGTAAGGCGGTTTTGGATACGGTCATCTAGCCAGTAATCATAGCCGATTGCGAACCGCCTGCAAAACGCTCGATACATTTTCTCGGACTAGATAGCGCCCATTGACTGGATAAACCGAGCCGCCTCCTCGATTGCCCGGCGGCCGCCGGCCAGCACTCCCCGCATGGAAACAAATCCATGAATCATCCCCGGATAGCGGGTTACGATGACTGGCACGCCAGCCTGCCGAAGCCGCTTTGCGTAGGCCTCACCCTCATCCCGCAGAGGGTCGAACTCGGCCGTGACGACCAATGCGGGAGGCAGTCGGCTCAGGTCCGGTGCGAGCAGAGGCGAGGCGTGCGGATGGCGCGCAAGCTCGGGGGACGCGAGGTAGTGGCGAGAGAACCATTCCATGGCCGCTCGTGTGAGGAAATAGCCCTCCCCCAGTTCCAGATGCGATCCGGTTTCGAAAGAACTGAAGTCGGTCACGGGATACAGCAGCACTTGCGCCGCCAGAGCGGGGCCGCCCGCATCACGGCAGCGCATGGCTACCACGGTTGCCAGGTTACCCCCGGCGCTATCGCCACCCACCGCGATGCGGCGCGCGTCGATGCCCAGCCGCTCGGAGTGGGCCGCGACCCACACAGTGACCGCATGAGCATCTTCCACTGCGGCCGGAAACTTGTGTTCCGGAGAGAGCCGGTAATCCACCGAGATCACTACAGCGCCGGACTCTTTCGCCAGAGCGCGGCACACCGCGTCGTGGGTATCCAAATTACCAAACACAAACCCGCCGCCGTGAAAGTAGATTAGCGCCGGACGAAGTCCGCCACTCTCACGGGCGTAAACGCGCACCGGCACGTCGCCGCCCGGTCCTGCAATGGACAGGTCTTCCACATAACCCAGCGCCTCGGGTTCGCCGCCGAGCAATTTCATCGGCTCCATCCGGCTATTGCGGGCTTCAATGGGGTCCTGGCTCTCCAGCGGCGGCGCGCCTTGCTCATCCATCATCGCCAGTAGCGCACGCACTTCCGGGTCCAGCCGTTCACTTCGATTCATTGGATTCTCCGAATCATGATACATCCCAGAGCGGTTACGCTATTATGAGTACGCATTCAATGCGCGAGCAGATAAAGTATCAGATCCCGGGCGCAATCGCGGTGGCGGCCGCGGCTCTAGCGGCTGTCAGCGGCTTGACCGCCCAGCAGGCCCCCGCCGCTAACCTTGAAGTTTTGCAAGTTCGACCGAACTTCTACATGATCGCCGGCGCCGGCGGCAACATCGGCTTTCAAATGGGAGCAGATGGCGTCGTGGTTGTAGACGCAGGCTCCGCTTCGAATGCCGATAGGGTCGTCGAAGCGATTAAGAAAGTCACCCCGCAGCCTATCCGGTACGTGATCAACACCAGCGCCGATGCGGATCATGTGGGTGGGAATGAAACCCTCGCAAAGGCTGGCAAGACACTCTTCACGCAAGGCGGCATTGGCGTCAACGCCGATTTCCTGGGAGGAGCCGCGTCGATCCTTTCCGTTGAGCAGGTTTTGACTAGAATGAGCGCGCCGGCTTCACGATATCCCGTTGGTGCGTGGCCCACGGAGACCTTCAATCAGCCTCGGAAATACATGTTTCTCAACGGCGAGGGGATTGAAATCTTCCATCAGCCGGCGGCGCACACGGACGGGGACGCGATTGTTTTCTTCCGCCGTTCCGACGTCATCGTGGCCGGGGATATCTTGGACACCACCCGCTTCCCGGTGATCGATATGGCGAAGGGAGGCAGCATTCATGGCGAAATCGCGGGGTTGCAGAAACTGGTCGATACCGCCATTCCCTCGGTGCCCATCGTGTCGCGCGAGGAAGGCACGCTGATCATCCCCGGGCACGGCCGCATCTGCGATCAACTCGATGTAGTCGAATACCGCGATATGGTGACCATTATTCGCGACCGCATCCGCGATCTTATGAAACAGGGGTTAACCTTGGAGCAAGTCAAAGCAGCTGCGCCGGCCCGCGGCTACGTTCGGCGCTATGGTTCCGACTCCGCCACCAGCGACTTCGTCCAAGCGGTGTATCGCAGCATGGGTGAACCAGGAAAATGAGAGGCTTCTTCATCGCTACACTCATCGCACTAGGTATCGCTCGCAGCGCTGGACAGAGTGTGCCCGCTTCTGCGAAAGCCTCTGCGCCCGCGGATATGACCGGCTATTGGGTCGCATTCGTCACCGAAGACTGGCGCTTCCGCATGGTCACGCCCCGCAAAGGCGATTACCAAGCTGTGCCCTTGACGGACCAGGCGCGGAAGGTCGCGGATGTCTGGAACCCGGAGGCCGACGAAGCCGCGGGGAATCAATGCAAGGCCTACGGAGCCGGCGCGATCATGCGCGTACCTGGACGATTCCATATCACATGGCAAGACGACAATACGCTGCGAGTCGACAGTGACGCGGGGATGCAGACGCGGCTCTTCCACTTCAACATGCAGCCCTCGCCCCCGGGCGAGCGGACGTGGCAAGGCGTCTCCGCCGCCCAGTGGCAGGGACCGGCGTTGAAGGTAGCCACCAGCAACCTGCGCTCCGGATATCTGCGCAAGAACGGCGTCCCTTATAGCGAGAACGCCACTGTCACCGAATACTTCGATGTCGCGCCGCTCCCGAATGGCGGCCAAGTACTGCTGGTTACGACGATGGTCGACGATCCGCAATATCTCCGGTTGCCGTTTATCGTGAGCTCGCAATTTAAAAAGGAGGCTGACGGCTCGAAATGGGATCCGACTCCATGCACCGCAAAATAATAACCGCCTTGTTGCTAGGCCTGTTCGGGGCTGGGATCGCGGCCGCACAAACCGAACTCACGGGCTCCTGGGCCGCGCGAAATCATGAATTCCTAACCGGCGATGGCTTACCCGTAGATTTCACGGGAATCCCCCTCAACGACGAAGGCCGGATCCGAGCGCTCAGCTATTCCGAGTCACAGCTCTCGATGGTCGAACGGCAGTGCCAAGGATGGCCGGCGTTTTATGTCGTTCAAGGCCCGTTCGGGTTGAAGATCTGGAGTGAGACTGACCCGCTCAAAGGAAATGTGATCTCCTACACCATCGGCGCGTGGGAGGACCGGCCTCCGCTGACGATCTGGATGGACGGCCGGCCTCGCCCGTCCCAATATGCCGAGCACACGCGCGCTGGGTTCACCACAGGTGTATGGGAAGGCAACACCCTCGTAACCCACACCACCCACCTGAAAGCCGGATTCCTGAGAAAAACCGGCGCGCCCAGCAGCGATGAAGCGTCCATGACCATGCGCTTTTACCGCCATGACGAAATCCTCAGCGTTTTGGCGGTCATCGAAGATCCCATCTATCTCGCCGAGTCATGGATTCTCTCCCGCAGCTTTCAACTGAGTGCCACGCCGTTGCCGCCCACCGGACCTCCCTGCATCACCGCCTATGAGGCGAGCACCAGCGAAACCGCGCCGCATTACCTGCCCGAGAAGAATCCTTTTGTCGATGAGATGACCAAGAAATACGGCGTGCCGCGCGCGGCGGCCATCGGAACTCCCGAAACACTTTATCCGGAATATCGCAAGAAAATCCCGGCTGCCGCTCCGCTTAAATAGGGATTGAGCTCCAAAACCCGCTATGCTGGTAGTAGAGGTCACCAGTTGCAATACTTTGTTCGCACCACGGATGTACGAAAAGAGAGCCGGCACGGTGGCTCCGCGCCTCTGATCAAGCGCGAATACCCCGAGCTAGCCTGCTATAACCTCAACCAAGCCATTGATCAAGCCAAGCGGAGTGTCTTGGAATCCGATAAGAATGTCATGCTGCAAGCCGATGCTTGCACCAGAAACTTGAACCAAGTGCGGACCAAATACCGTTGCTGGATCGACGAACGCGGTACCTTTAACGAATTAGCCCTGGCGTAGGCTGCAAGGTCATCCTGCGGAGTCAATCAATAAGAGGACTGCTCTTCATCTATTGCGTCATGGCGATGTGCAGCCTGGGGCTGATGGGCGCCATAGGGGCAACTGCCTACTACATTGTGACTCGTTGGCGGCATCACCTATAGTCGGCACGTTTTCTATTTCTGGGCGAACATGCCCGGGACCCGTAGTCCGCGATGGTAAGTAAGTCGCGTTCCGGCTGCACGTTCAACCTTGCCGGGCCGCTGGTCAGGATAGCCGCGAACTTGCAGGCTGATTCGCAACGACGCCCTGGCAAAATCCCGAGTATTCCATTACATCGCCAAAATTCTTTGAATCTCAAGTCCCCCCTTTCTCATCTAACGGCGGGAGGTGGGATTTCCGGAAATGCTGTCGTCGCCGGTCTTAGAAACGGAATCACATCAGTCTACGGCGGCGAGGTACGAGTCATTGATTCGCATTGCTGCTGCAGTGCGCTCGCAAAGAGAACCCCAGGATCTGTTTGGACTCTTAGTGGAAGAGCTCGGCCAAGTTGTGCAGTTTGACGCAATTGCCCAGTACGACGAAGGCTCAAACAAGGTTCACTGGCATATGTGTGCGGGCTGCCGAAAGCCGCACCCGTTGCCCTCCTCTACCGACGATGACGAGACGTTGGCCGCCTGGGTATATCGTCACCAGGAAATCGTGGCGCTCCCCAATTTGGACGGGGAGACACCTTTCCCCGGCTCAACCGGCCTTATGCGCCTGGCAGGGCTGCAATCGGTTTGCGCTTTTCCCCTTAGCACCGCGCACAGGAAGCTGGGGAGTCTAGTAGTCGCCAGCATTCATCGCGACGCTTATTCCGCCGAAGAGATCCGCTTCTGCTCTCTAGTGGCCAGCCAAATCGCCCTGGCGATGGACGACGCGTTCAATTTCCAGGCCTCGCAGCGCGCACAGGAGCGCCTGGAGTTGTTGCTCGACTTGACGAACCGAGTGGTCTCTAATCTCAGCCTACGCGACGTGCTGCGTGAAGTCTCCGCGAACATTCGCCGGGTGATGCAGTGCGACGGTGTGGGGATCGATCTACCCAGCCCTGAAGATAAAAAGCTGCGGCTTTACGCCCTCGATTTTCCGGACAATCCGGGGATGATCGAAGAAGGCTTCGAGCCACCTGCCGACGAGAAAGCCAGTCCGCTCAGGGTCTTTCTGTCAGGAGAGCCAGTTATTCTCTCCAAGGAGGAGATAGAGCGGGAATCTTCTTTGCCCCATTTGAAGGTTGAGTCCCTAGCGCATGTCCCGCTGATAGGACGTGGCGGAATCGTTGGTGTCCTCAGTCTGGGTAGTTGGCGGGAGCATGCGTTTTCACAGGCGGATCTTTCCTTCCTCGGCCAGATCGCGCGGCAAGTGGCGATCGCGGTCGAGAACGCCTGGGCATTCGGTGAAGTGTCTGAGATCAGGAATAAGCTCACGCAGGAGAAGCTTTATCTCGAAGGTGAAATTCGCACGGAATTGAAGTTCGAGGAAATCGTTGGAAAGAGCGAGGCTCTGCGCCGCGTCCTGCAGGAAGTGGAGACGGTAGCGCCCACGGATTCGACCGTGCTGATTTATGGCGAGACGGGGACCGGCAAAGAGCTAATCGCACGCGCCGTGCACAACCTGAGCTCGCGCCAAGCCAACGGCTTCGTGAAGCTCAACTGCGCGGCGATCCCCACGGGGCTGCTTGAGAGTGAACTGTTTGGCCACGAGCGCGGAGCTTTCACCGGTGCGATCTCGCAGCGCGTGGGACGCTTTGAGCTAGCCAATCGCGGCACGATGTTCCTGGATGAGATCGGCGAAGTGCCGCTGGAGCTGCAACCGAAATTGTTGCGGGTCCTGCAAGAGCGCGAATTCGAGCGTTTGGGCTCGACCCGCACTCTGCGCACCGACGCGCGGCTCATCGCCGCCACCAACCGCGATCTCGAAGCCCTGGTCAGCGAACAGAAGTTCCGCTCTGACTTGTACTACCGTCTGAACGTGTTTCCGGTGCGGGTTCCGGCCTTGCGCGAACGCCCCGAGGACATTCCTCTATTGGTTCGGCATTTTGTACAGCAGTTTAGCCGGCGCATCGGTAAGGCAATCGACACGATTCCCTCCGATACCATGACGACGCTGATCAAGTATCCCTGGCCGGGTAATATTCGCGAGTTGCAGAACGTGATTGAACGCGCAGTCATCCTCACGAAGGGCCCGGTCTTAAACATCCCGAGTGACGATCTGCGGGTTTCGAACGGAAATTCGCTGGCGATGGCCGCGGCAGCCAGCGCGAATGCCGCGACTCCTAGCGGAAGTTCTCACAACATGCGTGCCGTCCTCGACGACGCCGAACGCCAGCAGATCATCGCGGCCCTGGAACAAACCAATTGGATTGTCGCCGGCCCCAACGGCGCCGCGAGCCGCCTGGGGATTAAACGTTCTACCTTGCAATCGCGAATGCAGAAGCTTGGCATTCGCATTTCTCGTACCGGCGTTTAACTCAAGTGCCGAAATTCCGGTAGCGAACCGGACTCTCGTCAACGGCCACATCAACCGGCACCCGACGTCGTCACCCAACAACTCTGGATTGCCTTGACGAATCAATGGATCGCGAGCATGGCCGCGCATGCGGCCCATTGGCGCTCAGCATGCATTTGAACCAACGGGAGATCAAGATCGCCATGTTGCGGATCACACACGCGCGGACAGAAACGGAACAACGGTGGACTTTATGCGGGCACTTAACGCGCCCGTGGGTCGCCGAGCTGCGCGCGTGTTGGGAGCACGGCCGCGAAGGCGGAGTCCATGCGCACACCGTCGTGGACCTGAGTGAAGTCACCTTCATCGACGAGAGCGGAGAAAGGCTGCTGTCGGAGATGAAAAGCGAGGGAGCGGAGTTTGTAGCCGCCGGAGTGGAGACCAAACACCTGCTGAAAAATCTGAAAGGCAGGGGTGAGCGGCCTCTGCGGCGTTTCATTGCTCCGCTGGCGAATCCTTGCCAGAGACCAGGAACGAATAAGAACGAGGGAATCAAATGAAAATGCAGTGGAAGAGACGGACAAAATTGTTTGGATTGGCAGCGCTAGTGGGCGCGGCTTTGGCGGGCGTGGCGGGTTGCACGTCCAAAACAAATGCGGCGGGTCCTCCACCTCCCCAGGATGTCGAGGTCGCTGTAGTCCAGCAGAAAGACATTCCTATCGAGCGCGAGTGGATCGGTACGCTAGACGGCCTTGTGAACGCCGCCGTGAAAGCTCAAGTGGTCGGCAATCTTCTCACGCAGAATTACGCCGAAGGATCCTTCGTGCGCAAGGGACAGTTATTGTTTGAGATTGACCCTAGGCCGCTCCAGGCCGCCGCGGATCAGGCCCAAGGGCAATGGGCGCAAGCCAAGGCGCAGCTGCTGCAATCCCAGTCAGGATTGCTGCAGGCACGCGCCCAGTTATTGAGTGCCGAGGCCAATCAGCACAAAGCGCAGCTCGATGAGGATCGTTACATTCCGCTGGCTAAGCAGCAGGCCATCACGCAACAGGATCTGGACAATGCCAGCCAAACCAATCAGTCGCAGAAGGCCCAGGTAGCAGCGGCGACGGCGCAAGTGGAGAGCGCACAAGCGCAGATCGAAGCCGCTAAGGCCGCGGTGACAGCTGCTGCGGCCGCTGTCGAAAACGCGAACGTGAATCTGGGCTTCACCAAATTGGTGTCGCCGATCGATGGCGTCGTAGGCGCCGCGACTACCCAAGTCGGTAACTTGGTCGGGCCTTCTAGCAACGCCGTGACCACGGTTTCGACCCTCGATCCCATCAAGGCCAATTTCACGGTAAGCGAGCAGGAATATCTGAGCCTGACGCGCGGCGATTCGTCGATGAACCATCTGGAACTGGAGCTGATCCTATCGGACGGTACGGTGCATCCCTATAAAGGTCGTTTTTCCTTCGCCGACCGCCAAGTGAACTCGTCCACCGGCGCCATCCAATTAACCGGACTGTTCCCCAATCCCGGCAACAAACTGCGCCCCGGCCTGTATGGAAGGGTTCATGCGTCGATAGGAGTCCGCGCCGGTGCACTGCTGGTACCGCAGAAGGCCGTCAACGAAATGCAGGGCAACTATTCCGTGGCCGTGGTGGATCCCGAACAACACCATTCGCTTCTCGGTGGTCAAAGTCGGCGACCGCATCGGCTCGGACTGGATCGTCGAAGAGGGACTGAAGCCCGGTGAGCGCGTGGTTACCGACGGATTGTTCAAGATCCGCCCCGGCGCGCCGGTGAATCCGAAGGGAGCCAAGTAATGTCAAAGTTCTTCATCAACCGTCCCATCGTCGCGATGGTGATCTCCCTCCTGATGGTGATCATCGGCGCCGTGACTATCGTGCAGCTGCCCATTTCGCAATTCCCGGCCATCGCTCCGCCGGAAGTGCAGATTCGCGCGAACTACGTGGGCGCCGATGCGCAAACCATCGAGCAATCCGTCGCCACGCCCATTGAGCAGCAGATGAGCGGCGTCGACAACCTGAACTACATGTACTCGCTGAACGCGGCGGGCAACGGGCAGATGACCATGATCGTGGACTTCGACGTGAAGAGCGATCCCAACACCGACCTGATGCTCACGCAGATGCGCCAAACTCAGGCCGCCTCGCAGCTTCCGCAGGACGTGACCAACTTCGGCGTCACGGTTCAGAAATCGGTGACCGCGCCCCTGATGGTCATGGGGCTCTATTCCCCGAAGGGCACTTACGACGGGAAGTTTCTGGCCAATTACTCCTACATCAACCTGAACGACCAGTTGACGCGCGTCCCCGGCATCGGCAACGTACAGGTGTTCGGCGCCGGCCAATATGCCATGCGCCTGTGGATCAAGCCGGATCAACTGGCCAAGCTCGGCATCACCGTGACCGAGATCGTTTCGGCGATTCAGGCGCAGAACACCGTGAATCCGGCGGGTCAGGTGGGCGGCTCGCCGTCTCCGCAAGGGCCAGGAATACACCTACTCGGTGCGCGCACAGGGGCGTCTCACTTCGCCCGAAGAGTTCGGCGACATCATCGTCCGCGAACTGCCGGATGGCGGCATCGTGCGCGTGCGCGACGTCGCGCGCATCGAGCTCGGCGCGCAGGATTACACGCTTGTCCGGCCGCATCAACGGCAAGCCCGGCGCGATTATCGCCGTATATCAACTGCCGGGCACCAACGCGGTGGACGCCGCCAAGGGCGTCCGCAAGCTGATGGAGGAAGCCAAGAAGCGCTTCCCGCAGGACGTCGATTATGTGGTTTCGCTCGACACCACGGAATCCGTCACCGAAGGTATCCATGACATCGTGATCACGATCCTGATCGCCATCGCGCTGGTCACCGTGGTGGTCTATCTCTTCCTGCAAGGCTGGCGCGCGACGCTGATTCCGCTGCTGGCGGTGCCGGTTTCGTTGATCGGAACCTTCATCCTGTTCCCGGTCTTCGGATTCTCGATCAACACGCTCTCGCTGTTCGGCCTGGTGCTGGCGATCGGGCTGGTGGTCGACGACGCGATCGTCGTGGTGGAAGCGGTGGAGCGGCACATGGAAGAAGGCATGGCTCCGAAGCAGGCCGCGCTGAAGGCCATGGAAGAGATCTCCGGTCCGGTGATCGGCATCGCGCTGGTGCTTTCGGCGGTGTTCGTGCCGACAGTCTTCATTCCCGGCATCACCGGCCGCCTGTATCAGCAGTTCGCGGTGACCATCGCGATCTCGGTGATTCTGTCGGCGTTCAATGCGCTGACTCTGAGCCCGGCGCTGGCTGCCTTGCTGCTCAAGCCGAAGACGGAAAGCCACGGCCTGCTGCGCCGCTTCTTCAATTGGTTCAATCGCATGTTCGAGCGCACCACGCACGGCTATATCCGCTGGTCCGGCGCGCTGATCCGCAAGAGCGCCGTCGCGTTCGGTATCTTGCTGGTCAGCCGGACTGGGCGCGGCGTTCTTCAGCGCGCAAGGTTCCCACCAGCTTCCTGCCGGGCGAGGATCAGGGCTACATGTTCATGCACCTGCAGCTTCCGAACGCGTCCTCGCTCGAGCGCACCGAAGCGGCGTCGGCCAAGGTGGAGCAAATCCTGCATGCACACGCCCGGCGTGAAGTACACTACGCGCGTCGCGGGCTTCAGCCTGCTGAGTTTTGTCAGCACCAGCTATACCGGCTTCTTCTTCGTCACTCTCGACGATTGGAAGGACCGCACAGCCGCGAAACGCAGTATCAGGAGATCGTGCAGCACGTGAATCAGGAACTCGCGAAGCTTCCCGATGGCTTCGCCCTGAGCTTCCCGCCGCCCGCGATTCCCGGCGTCGGCACTTCCGGCGGATTCACGTTCGTCCTGGAAGACCGCGCCGGCAAAGACGTGCCAGTTCCTGGCGGACAATCTGCAAAAATTCATGGCCGCGGCGTCCAAGCGCCCGGAAATCGCTCCCGGCCTGATCAGCACCTTCCTGCCGAGCGTTCCGCAGCAGTTTCTCGAAGTGGATCGCGAAAAGGCGCTGAAGCAAGGCGTGCCGCTGAGCGACGTCTATCGAACCATCCAGGCCTACATGGGCGGACTGTTCGTGAACTATTTCAATCGCTTTGGCCGCCAGTGGCAGGTCTACGTCGAGGCGGAAGGCGAATATCGCAAGAACCTGGACAGCGTGGGTCAGTTCTACGTGCGCAACAGCCAAGGCGACATGGTGCCGCTTTCCGCGCTCACTAAATTCGAATCGCGCCCGGGGCCCGAGTTCACCATGCGCTATAACCTCTACCGCTCGGCGCAGATCATCGGCGGAGCAGCGCCCGGATACAGCTCGGCGCAGGCCATGAAGGCGCTCGAAGAGACCTTCGACCAAACCATGCCGAGCGAGATGGGTTACGACTACATGGGCATGTCGTACCAGGAAAAGAAAGCCCAGGAAGGCGTGCCTACATGGGTCATCTTCGCGTTCTCGCTGCTGTTCGTGTTCCTGATTCTGGCGGCGCTGTATGAAAGCTGGACGCTGCCGTTCAGCGTATTGCTGAGCACGCCTGTCGCGCTGTTCGGAGCGTTCGCGGTGCTGTGGCTGCGGCGCTGGGTGATGGGCCTGTTCCTGCCGGCGTACATGATTCAGATCGAAAACGACGTCTATTCGCAGATCGGACTCGTCATGCTGATCGGCCTAGCGGCGAAGAACGCGATTCTGATCGTCGAGTTTGCGAAAGCGAAATTCGAGCAGGGCATGGGCCTGGCGGAGGCGGCACTTGAAGGAGCCCGCCTGCGCCTGCGCCCGATTCTGATGACGTCTTTCGCATTCATTCTCGGATGCGTTCCGCTTTGGACTGCGTCGGGCGCCGGCTCGGTGGGTCGCCAGATCATGGGTACGACCGTGATCGGCGGAATGTTAGCCGCCAGCGCCATCGGCATCTTCCTGATTCCCGCTATCTTCTACGTGGTTGAGAGGTTGTCCGGCGCAAAAGCAACCAGCCCGAATCTGGCGCCCTCCACGGCGTTTGGAGATTAAGCATGAAATACCCAGTGATTGTTCTTACCATCGCCGCCGGACTACTGAGCAGTTGTGCCGTGGGACCGAACTACGCGCGCCCGGCGGTCCCCATGCCCGTGAATTTTCGAGCTCCGGAGCCTCTCCCCGTGCCGCAAGCCGAGTCGCTGGCCGATCTCAAATGGTTCGAGATTTTCAAAGATCCGAAACTGCAGGAGCTGACGCGCACCGCGCTGGTTCAAAATTACGATTTGCGCGATGCTGTGGCGCGCGTCGAACAGGCTCGCGCCAATCTCGGCATAACCCGCTCCAATCAATTGCCGCAATTTAGTGGCGGCGCCGCGGTCGATATCACGCGGCTGTCGCGTGACGGCCAGACACCGCTTCCGGTCTCCTTCGTGAAGGAACAGAATCGCGATTGGGGGCAGGCGTCGCTGAACTTACTGTCGTTCGAAGTCGATATCTGGGGCCGGCTTCGCCGCTCGACCGAGTCCGCGCGCGCTAATCTTCTGAACGCGGAAGAGAATCGCAAAGCTGTCGTCACCACGCTCGTTAGCGATGTCGCGACCAACTATTTCGGTCTGCTGCAACTGGATTACGAGCTGGAAATATCACAGCGCACACTCGAGACGCGTCGCGAATCGCTGCGCCTGGTTCAGGAGCGTCAGGGTGGGGGAGTCGCCACCTTGCTCGATCTTCGCCAGGCCGAGCAGCTGGTCAGCAGCGCGGCACAGACTATACCCACACTTGAACAGCAGATTGAACAGACCGAGAACCAGATCAATCTATTGGTTGGGAAAAACCCGGGCGGGGTGATTCGCGGACGCAAGTTCATCGAACAGGAAATGCCGCCCGACGTTCCCGTCGGCATGCCGTCGGTCCTGCTGGAGCGCCGGCCCGATATCCGCGCCGCCGAACAAGCCTTGATCGCCGCGAACGCGAACATCGGCGTCGCCAAAGCGGCCTATTTTCCGCAAGTGAGTCTCAGCGGATTTCTGGGCGGCCAGAGCACGCAACTGGCGAGCCTCTTCAACGGCCCGCATAGCGCTTGGAGCTTCATTCCGCAGGTCAGCCAGCCAATTTTCAGCGCGGGGCGCCTCAAGTCGAACGTGAAGCTCGCCGAGGCGGAGCGCGACAGCGCGCTCATTCAATATGAGAAGACTATCCAAACGGCGTTCAGCGAAGTTTCAAACGCCCTGATCGCACACCAGAGAACCCATGAAAGCCGCATTGAGCAGGAACGTCTGGTCACGGCGCTGCAGGATCGCACGCGGCTGGCTTATGTGCGCTATCGCGGAGGCGTCGACACCCAGTTGAACGCACTCGACGCCGATCGCGATCTCTTCCAGGCTGAGCTATCGCTCGCGCAGATTCGTTTGAGTGAGCTCTTGAGTGTCGTGCAGCTCTACAAAGCCCTCGGCGGCGGCTGGCAATAAGTCGGCACGAAGAGAAAATGCCGAGCCTTCGGCACGTGCCCGACACAATTGCTGACGAGAGGCCCACACTGGCCACAATAGCCCGGTTTCTTGGGTGGTTTCACGCCCGGGGCAGCGGCATATTACGTGCGTAATAGCCAGCGGAGATCCGAAATGAAAAGTCAGACTTTGCAATATTACATGCATGATGGGCCTAACGCTTTCCGGTTTGAGCTAGCGGGCGACCTTGATAACGAAGGAGCTCGCGAGCTCGACCAGGCATGGCGTACCGCCGCGGCCGTGATCGGCGACCGTTCGCTCGTCATCGACATGACGTTCGTCACCGCGGCGGGGAGGGACGGGCGTTCTTTGATCGCTCGTTGGTATGCCGAAGGCGCACATCTGATCGCCAGAACCAACGCTTCGAAACAGCTAGCCGAGGCCATTATAGGTGGGCCTCTCAAGCTTGTAGCTTCAGACGGCACGAATCGCCAGGAGCGAACCTGGCTGCCGTTTCATGCGTTCTTCGCCGTTCCCAAGCTAGGGCTGGTGCTCTTGCTCGCCGCGTTGTTGTTCCCGGTCGAGGTAGACGCCGCGAACTTGAAAGGCGAAACCGTGGCCGCTTGGAATGATCGCGTGCAATCGGTTACCGCCTCCCTGCGCGACCGCGTCCGCCCCGGCGGCAATTTTCTATGGATCTATGAGAGCCCAGACCGCGTCGCGAACGTTCATAACGGGGAGATCATCGTGGCCGCTCCCGGCCGGAGTCCGCTAAAAGTGCCTGGCGGTCTGATTCATCACTGGGTTGCCGCGGCGTTTGTTCCCGGCGTAAAGCTCGATGACATGCTAGCAGTGACGCAAGACTACGATCATTACCAGGAGTTTTATCAACCTTCGGTAATCGCTTCGAAAACGATAGTGCGTGAGGATTCGGACGATTACTTTTCGATGCGCCTAATGAACCAAGCATTCTTCTTGAAGACCACGCTTGACGCGGATTATCAGGCCACCAATGTACGCCTTGATGGCCGTCGCTTCTATAGCATTTCGCACTCTACGCGTGTGCAGGAGATTGAAGACTACAACCAGCCGGGTGAGCGCCGGTTTCCTGAAGGTGAAGGCAGCGGTTACATCTGGAAGCTCCTTAGCGTGGTCCGCATGGAGGAGCGCGGCGACGGTGTCTATCTCGAAGTGGAGGCCGTCGCGCTGAGCCGTGATATTCCTGGCCCCCTCCGTTTTGTGGTTGACCCCATCATCCGCCGAGTTGCGCGAAACTCGATGCTGATATCCATTGAGCAAACCAAAGAGGCCGTACGCACGAGGTGTGCCAATACCCTGGCAGATGGCGGGAATATGCGCAGCGCTTCGGCAGCGCCTAAGCATAAAGCCCCTGCATTTGGTGGAGTTCAGTAGCTCCAAGAATGGAACGCCGCATGCGTTAGAGAGGTCATCGCGGTCGACCCATTAGGTGAAGACCCAAGAGAAGGAGACAAGGACAATGTTCGGAAAGAAAATGCTAGTTACTTTGATCGCGGGCGCGGCTTCAATCGCGCTGCCGGCGTTTGCCCAATCGGAAGAAGTTGGGAAAAATGAGGTGTCAGTTCAAGCCTTCGGCAGTTTCCTGAAAACCACCACTGACAACGGCACCCAGAATTCTGCCACCAACAGTGGTGGCGTGCTGGGCAGCTATCGCTACTTCTTCGATATTCACAACGGCGTTGAAGTCAACTATGGCTACGCGCTTAACACTGAGAATTCCCTGTCGCCGAGCGTGGCGCTGGGTGTGAAGAGCTATTCGCACGAAGTATCCGCCGCGTACGTGTTTCGCTTGCCGTTAAAGCACTTCACTCCATTTGTGACTGCCGGCGCCGGAGCCCTGGTCTTTGATCCCAAAGATTTCCAAGGAGCCGATTCTCAAACGCGGGCAGCGTTCGTTTACGGCGGCGGTGCCGACTTCAACTTGTCGCGTCACGTTTTCATGCGTGCCGAGTATCGAGGCTTCGTCTACAGCTCCCCAACCTACAACCTAACCGGTCTGGCAGGGACCGATCGCATCACCCATCGGGCCGAACCGTCAATCGGAGTCGGCTATCGCTTTTAATCGAAATTGCGTTTCATCCGCGCGGCAACCATGGCCCGGCAGTCTGGAGGACCGTGGGTGCCGCCGCTTTTTTTGGACCAACCGTACTATGCAATTGGAACCTTCGTTCTATCGATCTGCGCGGCCCGGGATGGTACTCTTGCATCAGCATGAACTGGGAGCTGATTGTAATCCTGAATATGGGTTTCGCGATTTCAGCGGCCGTGCTTTGGACGGCTTGTTCAGGCTCGAAGAAAATCAAAGTCCGCCAGGGCGGAATTCGACATCGCCACGATGAATTGGAAATCGACCCGGCCAGTGTTCCTCAGTTTAAATCCACTTGGCGCAACGCGCAATAGAACCAAACCGATCCTCGCAGCCGCCTATTTGCCCGGTAAGTGTGAGATATCGCGGTTGTTTTCGTTGCAGACCTCTTCGATTAAATCGCCATTCACCAATAGAGTCAGAGGCTGCGTAAAACTCCATGGTTTTTTGTAGTTGATCGGGTCGTCGATGGTAGCTGTGACTTCCATATGTCCGAAGTCACGCCGGTGAAAGCGCTCCGTGACACGCATGGCTTCACTCGAAGGATGGCCGACCTGGTCGAGCCAGGCTTTGCCATTGAAGCCCGAAGATTGCACCACCAAAGTGTCACCTTCCCACTTGCCGACGGAATAACCGAACCACTGAGGATTTGGGTCCTTGGGCAACTCCCTGCCATCTAGAAAGACTTGCCGGAACTGATCGAAAGCCTCATAGAGGAAGACGATAACGTTGGGCTCCTGCAAAATTTTAAAGGGAGCGGGCGTTGCATCGATTTTGGGGACGCCTTGCGGCAGGCAATTAGCGTCCGGATCCAGAGCCGAGAGGGATCCAGTCTTGCGTTGGTTGAAGACGGCTTCGGCTCCCGGTTGCATCTGCACCTCATCAGGTTTCAGATCCTTCGTTACGTCCCGCAGTTTGGGTGGTTCCGGGTTCCAAATGCCGGTTAAATCAGGTTTGTTATCCGATCTGCGCGGCGCCGGAGCCGTCAGATTGGGAGATCCGTCCTTGTTTCGTGGGACTTGACCCTTCACATTCGCCCACTGTGCGGATAGCGTCCAGGATGGCGCAGCCAGAAGAATCGCAATCAAGACTGTCTTTAGCGGCATGGTGATCCTCTTTCGTATTGTGTCAGTCCAGTGGATTATACAGCTGTTTGATATTCTTAGTCACGTGGCTGTCGATCTGGTGGTGTGCGTAGCGACGGAACTGGAAGGCTCACTGCTTCAACCTCATGTTCCGGTTCTTTACACGGGTGTCGGCGCCGTGAATGCAGCTTATACGCTGACCCGGTTTCTAGAGGGCGAGAAAGCGCGTGCGGTGATCGCGTGTGGCATCGCAGGTGCGTACCCCCGCGCGTTTCACGAAGGTGGCTTGGGCATTGGCTGCGTGATCTGCGCGGAGAGTGAGTGTTACGGTGATTTGGGCGCTCTTGCTGGGGACGGGTTCCTGGACATGCGGGCGCTAGGCTTCCCAGTAATAGCGGCAGCGGAACCGATCTATAACGTTTTGCCGATGCAAATCTTTCCCGCGTCCCGACGGTCCCGTTTCGTAACCATGAATACCTGCACAGGCACCGACGAAAGCGCGTTACAGTTGGAAGCGCGGACTGGAGGCTCAGTTGAGAGCATGGAGGGTGCAGCCATCGCGCACGTCGCCACGCTTTTTGGAATCCCTGCCGGAGAAATTCGCGGGATTAGCAACCGGGTGGGCAATCGCGATCGTGGTACGTGGCGCGTAAGGGAAGCCGCGGTGGCGGCGCAGGAAGCACTTCTAGCCTGGATCGCCGGGCAATGAGTCTCGCTACTCGGATATTTGGCTACCTTTGTAAGCTTCCGCCTGCCATCACTCGCGAGGTCGCAGTCGAGCCGCTTTGCATCCAAATGCGTGACGGAGTCGAATTACTGGCGGATCGCTACTATCCGCGCGATGCCGGGCAAGCGCCCACCGTGCTGATCCGTAGTTGTTACGGACGCGACTCGTTCAAAGTCTTCGCAACGCTGTTCGCCGAGCGAGGCATGCAGGTGGTGATTCAGAGCTGCCGTGGAACGGCCGGATCCCACGGCGTCTTCCTCCCGTTTTTTGACGAGCAGGATGACGGCGTGGACACAGTCGAGTGGATGGAACACCAGCCGTGGTTCTCCGGCAAACTTGCGCTTTGGGGCATCAGTTATCTGGGGAATACAGCCTGGGCCGTAGCTGCATCGAGAGCCTCCGCCAAGGTGGACGCACTGGGTTTGCACGTGACTCTCTCGAATTTCCGCGATCGTACGTATGCATTTGATGGCTTCACCTTGCTGAGTTGCTTCGGCTGGACCATCACCATGATGAACATTCTTCGCGCACCGCGGATGAGCGCTATCCGCTCCATGCTGGGACGTCGAAAGGCCCAAGCCCTTACGGAGCGGGCCGTCGCCACGATTCCGCTGCGTGCAGCCGACCGTCTGCTCTCGCCGGAGGGAATTTCCTGGTGGCAGGATTGGATGGATCACGCCGAGCCTGGTGACCGCTGGTGGGACCCGATTGATTACGGCGCCGCGGCCCACAACATTCCGCCCACCGCGATGGTCGGCGGCTGGTACGACATCTTCCTGCCTTGGCAGTTACGCGATTTTGAGAACGCCCAGAACGCCGGCCGGGATGTCCGCATAACCATCGGCCCTTGGACCCACGTGGCCCTCTCAGGGATGGCCGAATCGCTTCGGCAGAGCATCGGGTTATTTCAGGAGCAATTCCGGATCGGCTCGTCCAAATCTGCCACGACCGGCGGAGGTTCTCGCGTTCGGCTCTTTCTCATGGGCGCGAACGAGTGGCGCGAATATCCTTCCTGGCCTCCGCCAGACATGGTCCGCCAAACTTTTTATCTAGACGGCGGAGGAAGCATAACCCCCGATGTGCCGGCCGCGGAGAGCGAGAGTGTTTTTGATTACGACCCCGCCCGGCCAACACCCGCATTTCATGGGGCCACACTCGATTCCCGCAATGGTTCAGGCGACATGGCCGGCCTCGAACGCCGTTCGGACGTCTTGGTCTTCACCACTGCACCAGTCCCGGAGGACTTGGATGCGATCGGGCCGGTTTCCGCTGAGATTTTCCTCCGCTCGAATACGGACTATACAGATCTGTATCTTTGTCTTTGTGACGTGGCGCAAAATGGCCGCTCAACCAATGTCTGCGATGGATACAAACGCCTGCGCCCCGGTGGTGCAGCCGGGCAGGGGAGTGATGCTCGCAGAGTCCATATCGAATTTTGGCCCACGGCATATCGCTTCCGGCGCGGGCATCGGATGCGAATCATTGTCGCGAGCGGAGCCCATCCCCGCTACGCGCGAAACCCCGGCAACGGCGAGCCTCTAGGAGACGCAACCACAATGGTGGTTGCCCGGCAGCATATACTTCACGGACCCGAGCATCCCTCCTCGGTCACGCTCGCAGTCGTAGCCCGGTGAAACGTCCTGGCTTTCTGTCAACCGATGGAGGGCCGCGGCCTGAGATCATGAGATCGTGCACGACGTCCTCACGGTCACCAATCTTCGCAAACTCTACGCTGATACTGTGGCCGTTGAGGCGATCTCCCTTTCGGTCCAACTCGGCGAAATCGTCGGACTGGTCGGACCGAATGGCGCCGGCAAAACGACCACCATCAACATGATTCTCGGCGTCCTACAGCCGACCTCCGGCACTATTCTTATCGATGGCGTCGACCTCTCGAAAAATCGCTCCCGCGCCCTGCAATGCACCAATTTCGAAGCAGTTTATGCTCCACTTCCCGGGAACCTGACTGTGATGCAGAATCTGCGAATCTTCGCCATGCTTTACGACGTCAAAGACATCTCTACGCGCATCGCAGAACTGCTCCAGCAGTTTGAACTTGACCGTTTCCGCAATACCAAATGTGGCGTTCTTTCATCGGGTGAACAAACCCGGGTCGGCCTTGCCAAAGCTATGCTGAATAACCCGAAGCTTCTCCTGCTCGATGAACCGACTGCCTCGCTCGATCCCGCGATCGCTCAGGAGATCCGCGCGAAAATCCGCGATTTCTCGGGCGCCGGTTCGGGCGGCGTGCTTTGGACGTCCCATAACATGCCGGAAGTCGCCGAGGTCTGCGACCGGGTCCTGTTCCTCTCTCACGGCAAAATAGTACTCGAAGGCGATCCTCGGCGTCTCCCCGGCGAGCATGGCAAGAACACGCTTGAAGAACTCTTCCTTGCCGTCGCGCGCCAGCCACTGGCGTTGGAGGGCGATTGATGTCGGCCAAGCGCACGGCGGCAATCGTGCTCCGCCAGTTGTATTTATTTCGCGGCAGCCCGGCACGCATTCTGCCGCTGTTCGGATGGGTGGCCATCGACGTTGTCCTGTGGGGATTTATCACGCGCTATCTCAACTCATTCACATCTTCCAGCTACAATTTTGTCCCCGCGCTGCTCGGGGCCGTCTTGCTATGGGATTTCTTCACGCGCGTGATGCAAGGGGTGACCATGGCTTTTTTCGAAGACGTCTGGTCGCGGAACTTCCTCAATATCTTCGCGACCCCGCTGCTCATTTCCGAATACATAACGGGCCTGATTCTCTCGAGCCTCTGGACCAGCGCAATCGGGCTGATCGTCATGCTCGTTCTGGCGGAGAGATTCTTCGGCCTTTCTTTCGGTGGATACGGTCTGCTTCTGGTTCCGTTTCTTCTCCTGCTCTTTCTATGCGGAATCGCCATCGGAATCTTCGCCAGCGGCGCCGTCCTTCGCCTGGGACCAGCCGCCGAGTGGCTCATCTGGCCGATTCCGGCCATGCTCTCGCCGTTTGCCGGCGTCTTTTATCCGCTGTCTACTCTCCCGCGATGGATGCAATGGATCGGCCGTGCGCTGCCGCCATCCTACGTCTTTGAAAGCATACGCGCGATCATCGCCGGACGCCCTGTTCCCCGCTTCGATCTCCTGATTGGCACCAGCCTCGCGATCCTGTATCTGGCCCTATCCTGCTGGTTCTTCTCGCGAATTTACCGGCACGTCGTTCGAAGCGGGCTCATCGCTCGCTATAGTGCGGAAACCCTGAGTTAAGTCACGCCATCATCCGGGTTACATTGATTATTGACTGGAGACTTGCCATGAAGAAAATCGTTGGGCTGTTGATCAACATTTCCCTGCTGTGCCTTATCGTCACTACAGCTGGGCGCTCAGGAGATGAAGGACAAATTCGTCCCCGTAACCCAGAAAGATCTCAACGCCCCGGATCCGGCGGATTGGCTGATGCTGGGCGGCAACATGGAGCACTGGAATTACTCGCCGCTCAACCAGATCAATCGCGAGAACGTCGGCAATCTCCAGTTGGTCTGGGCCCGGCAGTTGCCAACCACCGGAGGCCGCGCCGGAACCTCGCCGCTCATTCACAACGGGATCATGTATCTGATCAGCCCCAACGACGCTATTTTAGCGGTTGATGCCGTCACGGGAAGCCGCATCTGGGAGTATCGCCGGGACCTGCCCGCAAGTATTCGCCACCACTATTCGATCGCCAAGCGCGGCCTCGCCCTCTATGGCGACAAGATCTTCACTGTGACTTCGGACAATGCGGTGGTCGCGCTCGATGCCTTAACCGGCAAGGTAGCCTGGGAGGCACCGCGCGGAAGCGACGGCTATGTAGCCAACACCAGCGGACCCATCATCGCCAACGGCATTCTGATCGCGGGAGGCAGTTGCCAGAACGCGCCTTACGGTTGCTACGTTACCGGCCACAATATAACCAACGGCAAGGAGCTGTGGCGCAACGAGGTCATTCCGCATCCCGACGGAGAAGGCGATGCCACCTGGCGCGGCATACCGTTCGCGGATCGTTGGTGTACTGGCATTTGGGGCCAGATCGTTTACGATCCAGTGCAGAATCTGGTGCATTACGGATCGAGCGGTATCTGTCCCGCGTCGGACTTTGAGCGCGGCGTTGCGGGCAAGAATGCGACCTTGGCCGGGACCGATACGCGCTGGGCTGTGCGTCCCGACACCGGCGAAATTGTTTGGCGCCGCCAGCTTCTTCCCCAGGACAACTGGGATCAGGAATGCACCTTCGAAATGATGGTTGTCGATACGCCGATGAATCCGAATCCGAAAGCCGAAGGAATGCTCGCGGCCAATTCGGGCATCGCCGAAAAGAAAGTGCGCACGCTCGTGGGGATGCCCTGCAAGAACCCGGTGTTTTGGGCTCTCGATGCGCAAACCGGCAAGTTCTTCTACGCCCGCGAAACATTTCATGGCGCACAGAACCTATACAAGAGCATCGATCCTGTGAGTGGCCTCGCCACCATGAATCAGGACGTCGTTTACGACCGCGCTGGCAAGAAGATTTTCTATTGCACCTCCCATTCGGGCGGCCGTGACGCTCACGTTGCGCCCGCTTACGATCCGGCGCGGAACATCATGATCGCCGCGACTGGCAATATATGTACCGACGAAACTGCACAAGACGATAACAAGCCCACACCGGAGAGCACCTACAACGTCCTGGGGCGGCAGGTGCAGAATCCCAACGTCGCCTTGATGAAGGATGGGAAATACCCGGTCGGCCAGATCACGGCGGTGGATGTCGCCACTGGCAATACGGTTTGGCAGTATCAACAGCGCGCCTACAACTACTCTGCTGTCCTCGCCACGGCAGGCGGCCTGGTGTTCAACGGCGACGCAGCCAGGTATTTCTTCGCCCTCGATACCGCCACGGGGAAGAAGATTTGGCAAGTCCGGCTGGGCTCCATGTGTTGCGGCTACCCCGTCTCTTATTCGGTAGACGGGCATCAGTACATTGCGGTCGTGGCCGGCTACGGCCGAAACAGCCTGGCTCCCGAAATAGACAACGTCACCGGGGACAACATGGTCTATGTGTTCGCGCTACCGGAATCGGTCGCGGACAAAGAACGAAAAGGACCGCAACCAGGGAAGTGATCCCCACTTCCGTAGCCTTGCCGAACGCTGAGGACCCGCTGTGGCCGTAAGTGCGGACGTATCCGCTCGCGTCCTTCAACAGATGTATACTTACCCGTGGAAACGATCTGCTCGAATCGGATCCCGAGGAAAGGACGAACAAACATGCGCGGAAAAAAGTTGCAGTATCTGAGCATCGTGATGGTCGCGTTGGGAGTCTTTCTGGCTGCGTGGCTGGGCCGCGGCAGCGCTCAACAAGTGTCTGGCGGCCCGAAGAACGATGGCGACGATATCGGCGGTGTGGTCACAAGCGCTAAGGGGCCGGAAGCCGGCGTATGGGTGATCGCAGAAACCACTGACTTGCCAACTAAACTCGTCAAGATCGTCGTCACGGACGACATGGGGCGCTATTTGGTGCCGGATCTTCCGAAGGCTAGCTACAGCGTGTGGGTTCGCGGCTACGGCTTGGTGGATTCACCGAAGATGAAGGCCACACCGGGTGCAACGCTTAACTTGAAAGCCGTGGTCGCACCGGACAAAAAGGCAGCCGTCGAATACTATCCCGCGTTGTACTGGTTGTCTCTATTGCAGGTGCCGCCCAGGAGCGATTTCCCCGGCACGGGGCCGAGCGGGAACGGCATTGCTCCTGGGGTCAAGAGCCAGGGCGATTGGATTCGCCAGATCGTCAACACCGATGGCTGCACGGGCTGTCATCAGATGGGGGACAAGTCCACCCGTGAGATTCCGCAGAGTATTCTCAGTCAGTCTAAAGACTTGACGGTGGCCTGGGACCGCCGCATTAAGGCCGGCCAGGCTGGCGGCGGTATGAGTGCCCGCTTCTCGCAGGTTGGCCGGCAGCGTGCACTGGCAATGTACGCGGACTGGAGCGACCGCATCGCTCACGGAGAGCTGCCGTCCGCTGCTCCTTCGCGTCCACAGGGCAAGGAGCGGAACGTCGTCGTCACTCTGTGGGACTGGGCGGACCCCAAAGTCTACCTGCACGACGCCATCGCCAGCGACAAGCGAAACCCGACCGTAAACCCCAACGGCCCCATCTACGGAGCGCTCGAGGAAAGTGGCGATTATCTCACCGTGCTCGATCCGATGCATACCGCCACTAGCAAAATAAAGTTGACCGTTCGCGATCCCCATACGCCCAGTTCCGCCGATACACCGCCCCTGGCTCCGTCGCCCTACTGGGGTGAAGAAGTCATCTGGAACAGCCAGACTTCGGTCCACAGCTTCTCGATGGACAAGCAGGCTCGTGTGTGGGCCGCAGCGCGGGTCCGTAAGCCGGAGTCGCCGGCGTGGTGCCAGGCCGGATCGGATCATCCGTCGGCGAAGTTGTTTCCGATCACCCGTGGCGACCGGGGACTGGAGCTTTACGACCCTAAGACGCAAGAAACAACTACTATCGACACCTGCTTTACCTGGGGCCACGTGAATTTCGACAACAACGATGTACTGTGGTCCTCCTTTGGTCCTGCTGGCATTGAAGGCTGGTTCGACACCAGGATCTGGGACAAGACGCACGATGAGAAGAAGGCACAGGGCTGGAGCGCGTTCATCCTCGATTACAACGGGAACGGTAAGCGCGACGAATACACCGAGCCGAACCAGCCGCCGGATCCCACCAAGGACAGGCGGATCAATGTGTCGTTCTACGGCGACTCACCAGCGCCGGACGGCTCGGTCTGGGGATCGGTCCTGGGAATGCCGGGGGCGCTGGTTCGTTTTAACCCCGGATCTCATCCGCCCGAGACAGCGCTGACCGAGTATTACGAGGTGCCCTGGAACAACCCGAAAGCGCCGGTGCAGGGCTTCGCGCCGCGTGGCATGGATGTGGACAGCAAGGGCGTGGTCTGGACGGTACTCTCGAGCGGACAGTACGCGAGCTTCGACCGCAGCAAATGCAAGGGTGCGCTCAACGGCCCCGCCGCCGCGACCGGCCAACACTGCCCGGAGGGTTGGAAGCTTTACACGTTCCCGGGGCCGAACTACAAGGGAGCGGTCGAGAATGGCAGCGCCGACTCGGCGTACTATAACTTCGTCGACCGTTTCGATATGCTGGGCGTCGGCAAGGACGTGCCGCTGGCTACCGGCAATCTATCAGAGGGCCTACTGGCGCTGGTGGACGGCAAGTTCATGACGCTGCGCGTGCCCTATCCGATGGGATACTACGCGAAAGGCTTGGACGGCCGCATCGATAACCCGAACGGCGGCTGGAAAGGGAAAGGCATCTACACGCCCATCTCGACCCGGGCGCCGTTCCATATGGAAGGCGGCAAGGGGACGACGCCGAAGCTCGTGAAGTTCCAGATGCGGCCGGATCCGCTGGCGGACTGACGGCGGCAGAAGAATAAAAGCACACGCTGTGCGGGATCGTACCCGCCGATCCCGGAATCTACTGCATTGGTTATGGACTTAGAATTGCCGCTCCGCGGGTTGGCTGCGGGATTTATCATCGCAGCGCCCGTTGGTCCAGTCAACGTGCTCTGTATTCAGCGCACGTTGGAAAAGGGATGGAAGCCGGGTATCGTGTCTGGTTTAGGGGCGGCGTTTGGCGACAGCATGTATGGAGGGGTCGCGGGTTTCAGTATCAGCATCATCATTCAGTTTCTGATTGAGGAAGAATTCTGGTTTCGCCTGATCGGTGGGACGCTCTTAATAGGCATCGGCATCGTATATTATTTCAGGCCGCCGCTGTCCATCGAAGCAAGAAAAGACCGGGTCTCCGCCAATTCGGATTTCATCGCTGCGTTTCTTCTGACCATTGCCAATCCCACCACGGTTCTTTCCTTTCTGACCGTGCTGGCGACGCTCGGACTCGGTAGGCAGCGTCCCCTATGGCAGACCTCACTCCTGATTGCGGGGATATTCTGCGGGTCGATGACATGGTGGATCATTTTGGCCAGCGGCGCGAGCCTGCTGCGCCGCAAAATTACGGACCGTGTCATGGGTTGGATGAACCGCGTGGCCGGCCTCGCCATCGGAACCTTTGGATTAGTGAATCTCGTGCTTAGTCGCGGGCGCAGACACTAGCCCTCGCGGCGCTGGCAAGATGTCACTTCGTGAGCTGCGCTAGGTCGTAAAGGTGTGCGTCGCAACTGGAATACGGATGCCAAGGACGCCGATTTGAGCGCCTGGGATATCGAATTCAAGGTGCCGCGGTCGGAGTGCTTGCAGCCCGGGGACAGCGCCGAATGGGAAAGCCCCATCCGGCAAGTTTCGATCTAGCGTCGTCATCTCTCTTACGGCTTGACAAAGTCTGCGGTTACTGGCACGATCACCAAATGCAGAGAGTGGCTAATTCCGTATCGATTTTCCCCCTGGCTGGGCTCTTGTTCCTGGTGTCGGCCACCGCAGGTCTTGGTACCGCTCAGACCAGCGCCCCGCGCCGGACCGTCTGGGACGGCGTATACACGGAGGCCCAAGCTACCCGCGGTGTGATGGCCTTCGGCCAAAGCTGCGCCGGCTGCCACGCGCTTGGGGCACAAGGAAGGGCTCCGCTGGCGGGCGAAGCATTCTGGAAAAGCTTCGCGCAGAAATCCGTCGGCGACCTGCTTGAATTCGTTAGCGTTTATATGCCAAATGGCACACCCGGTTCCCTCAGCGAACCCACCTACAGCGATATCGTGGCGCTCATCCTGAAATCCAACGGCTTTCCTGCGGGAACCACCGAGCTTGCGCGCAAAACCATCGCTGACGTGCAGATTGTCCCCAAGGACGGAGGTGCGGATCTCCCGGCAGACGCGCTCGCCCGCGTGGTGGGCTGTCTGGCTCGGAGCGGAGCAGACTGGGTAGTCACGAGCGCGACAACCCCCGAAAGGGCCGAACGCGCGGCTTCAGCCGAGGAGGACGCCGCGAGGCCCCTCGGCAGCCGGACGATGCCGCTCAAATTCGTCCTGACCCGCCTGGATGCGTTGGCCGGTGCGCGCGTTGCGGTGAGCGGAATCCTGATCGGTCCTGGGGGCGTGGACGGCATCAACGTAACCACGGTGAACCGAGTCGCCCCGAAGTGCCCTTAATGGTTCGGAATCGGAAAGTGACGCGTACTCGGTAAAAAGGAAAAAGGGCACGCCTCGAAGGAGGCATGCCCTTTTCACAACCAATCCGGCTAGCTAAAGATCGATTTTGCCCGTGCTCGCTCCCAGGCTATCAATCTCCACGCCGCCCACGTGTGCCAAACCTAGCAGCAGGTTCGCGGTGGGGGCATCCTTTGCGACAATGTGCCGGTTGCCTTTCATCCGTCCTAGACCGCCGCCCACCATCACTGCGGGTGGACTGTTGCGATCGTGCACGTTCCCGTTGCTCATGCCGCTGCCCCAGTAGAGCACTGCGTGATCCAGCAGCGTCCCGTCGCCCTCCTTGGTGTTCTTCAGTTTGTCGAGGAAATCGGCAAACTTCACCATGTGGTACGTGGCGATCTTGGCGTACTTCGCCAGCTTCTCCGGATCGTTGCCGTGATGCGAAATGGTGTGGTGCTGTTCGGGAATACCGATGTGCGTGTAAGAGCGGTCAGTCGCTTCATGACTGGTCATAAAGGTGAACACGCGGCTGATGTCGCCTTGATACGCCAGGTGCATCAGGTTATAGGTCACAGTCATGTGATCGTCGAACGCGTCCGGCAAGCCGACCGGCGCTTCCGGGTTGCCGGTGATGGTGCCGAGACGGCTTTCCATGCGGTCTAGCTGCTGCTCCACCTCGCGGACGTTGTTGAGGTACTCATCGAGGATGGCGCGATCCGGCGCACCCAGCGAACGCTTAAGCTTCGCGGTTTCGGCGGTCACCGAGTCGAGCAGGCTCTGCTTTTCCTTGAGGCGGGCAAAACGCCGTTCCGTAGAATCCGTTTCGCCGAACATGCGTTCGAAGGTAACGCGCGGATTAATCCCCACGGGGAGTGGGCTTGCATCGTCGCGCCACGCCAGCGTGTTGAAGAACGTGCAGGAGAACCCGTCGCAGGCGCCTACAGCGGTACCCATGTCCTCGGTACCGACTTCGATGGAGCGCAAGGGCGTGTCGCCGGCATTTTTATCCGCAATGAACTGATCGACGGTCTTCTTGGATTGAATCTTTCCGAAAGCGTCTCCGGTCGCGTCACGGCTTCCGGCCGGCCCCACGCCATTCAGGAACGCCGAGCTGGCGCCCAGATGGACAGAGGAGCCCCACGGCGCCTTCATCTTGCTCACCGTGACCAGTTGATTGCGGAACGGCTCCAGCGGCTGCATCACCGGCTTGAAGGCAAAATTGCTTCCCTCAGCATCAGGATGCCAGGTGTCAGGATAAACGCCGCACGGAAAATACACCGCGCCGAACCGGAAGGGCGAAGTCGGCGCCGCGGAGAGCGCTGGGACCATCGCGTCCAGGAAAGGAAGTGCGACCGCAGTGCCCAAGGTACCACGCATGAACGTGCGGCGCGAGAGATGTTTCTTCGTAATGATCATAGCTACTCCTTAGTTTAATTTGATCTTGCCACTTTAATCGGTTCAGCCGGCCCCTTGACATTTTCCGCCGGTTCCAACTTGGTGCGCATCTGGAACGGTGCGCTTTCAATAATACCTACGACAACGGAGGAAAGCCGGTAATCGTTTTGCGCGGCCTTCTTTACAATCCGCCGGACCACCGGCATGTCACTAGGCTCCAGACCGCGGCCCAGCGCGTACGTCAGCAACTTTTCCGTAACTACCGTGGTGAAAGCGTCGGGCCGGCCTGCAATAGCCTGCCGCAGCGCCACGGGACCGCTCACCTGTGAGCCGTCGGCGAGCGTCCCCGCCACGTCCAGAGGTGCGCCATCGGCGCCGGTATCGCGCCATTGCCCCACGGAATTAAAGTTCTCAAGCGCGAAGCCCGCCGGATCGATCACACGATGGCAGCCCGCGCAGGGTTGATTCTTGCGGTGCAATTCCAGTTGCGCTCGCACCGTCTTCGCAGCCGTCGACGCGCCCTTGTTGCTCTCTTCGAGGGAGGGAACATTAGGCGGCGGCGGTGGCGGAGGCGTGTTCAGGAACGTGCTCAGCACGTACTTCCCGCGGAAAACCGGCGAAGTCCTGGTCGCGACGGAAGTCAACGACAGGATGCTGCCTTGACCCAGCAGACCGCGGCGGTTGGGGTCGGTGAGCTTTACCTTGCGAAATTGCGGGCCATAGACGCCAGGAATGCCGTAGAGCCGTGCGAGCCGTTCATCGACAAACGTGTAGTCCGCGTTCAGAAGGTCAAGCGTGCTGCGGTCCGTGCGCAAAATGTACCCGAAGAATAACTCGGTCTCCTTGCGAAATCCTTTGCGCGTATTATCGTCGAAATCCGGGAACATCAACATATCCGGAACGGCTTTTGCTTCCAGATTCCGCAGTTGCAGCCACTGCCCCGTGAAATTCTCCACCAGCGCTTGCGAGCGATCGTCAGTAAGCAGGCGCTCTGCTTGTGCCTCCAGCACCCCCGGCTCCCGCAGCCGGCCCGCCGTGGCCAGGTCCAGCAGCTTTTCATCCGGGATGCTGCTCCACAAGAAAAAGGACAGGCGCGAGGCCAGTTCCACGTCGCTCACTGGATGCGCCATACCGGGGCGAACGCCCGCCGGATCGCTCTCAATTCGATACAGGAAGTACGGGCTCGAAAGAACCCGCGCGACACCCGAGCGAATGCCGTCGTCAAAGCTTCCGTTCTGCCGTGACTTCTTGTAAAACGCCATGGGAGCTTCAATGTCCCCGGGAGTAACAGGACGCCGGAACGCGCGGTGCGCGAGATTAGTGAGGATCTTTGTCGCGCAGGCCGTCTCGTCCAAATTCCCGCCCTCAGCGCTCTTCGCAGTGCTACGGTTGACCGCGTTGCCGGCGCCCGCAGCAGGCGCGGGGTGGCACACGAACACCTTGTCCCGGCTGGGTCCTTCGGTTACGCCCCGCACGTTGTACGGGCCGTCAATCGATACCGTCTTGAGCTTCGGCAACCCGCCGATCATGTGGATTTCCTGGCTGTCGCGCCGCGACGGCTGCCATACGTCCTGGACCTGGAAGGGCCGGTCTTTCCACGTAAAGCCGACCTCGTGCGGACCCGCCGTAACCCGCACGCGCCCGGTCATTCTCTTATCGATAACCGGTTGCATCGCGGCCAAATCGGCGCTCTGCAGTTCGTGATCTTTGGCGCCGCCGATCGGTGCCGTATATACTTCAGCCCCATCGACCGTAATTACAAATGTGTACGGTATGTCGTTGCCTTCGACGCCCGCGTACCCTTCCTGAATGCCGCGCACCAGACGGCCCGAGAGCTTATACTCCGCGTCTGCCGGAAAAACGTAATGCACCACCGTCCCGCCAAAAGTTCCCAGCGGTAGACCGGCGATGTAACCGTTCTGGCTGAATTCGCGCGGGATCGAATGCTCTGTGGTCCCGGGCTTCACCTTCGGATCGCCCACGGCCATCGCGCTGACGCGCTCCGCCGCGTTCAAATATCCCTCCAGCAGCAGCGGTGACGTTTTGAGCGACGTCGCAATATTGTCGAAACCGAAGTCCGCGCCGTCTGTCGGCAGCAGATCGGACACGTCCAAATCGACTGCCAGCAGATCGCGGATGGCGTTTGCATATTCAGCCCGATTCAGACGATGCACGACAAAGCGGCCGGGAGTGCTTCGGTTTCCCCAGGCGCGATCGAGCGATCCGGCGAGCCAGCCCGTAAAGCCAGCGTACTCGGTCTCAGTCGGACGGGGCATACCTTGCGGCGGCATGGCCCGCACGCTTAGCTTCTGTAAGACCCTCTCCCAAGTTCCCGCATGACCCAATAAATCGTCGAATCCTGCCGACTCGAGATTGACAGGGTCGTCCCCCGGAAACGCCGTGCGCTTGTTGTGACACGAAACGCAGTACTTATCCACCAACGCGCGGTACTTGACTGCCTCCGCGTTTGTGCTGGGAGCAATGGTGCCGGCAGCAGCCTGTGCGGTCGCCGCTGGGCGAATCGGTGCCGCTGACGGCTGCCGCGAAGGAGGTTGTTCTACCCGTGTACCACTTCCGGTCTGTGCTACCAGCAGCGCAGCGACGCCCAGGAAGGCCGCCGCTCCTGTGATTGCTATTTTTCCTGCCATATTTTCCCGCTTTTTCATTGTTCGCTGATCGCCGCTGCCGTTTCCGGATTATTCTTCGCTTCCTTCTTATCCTTGTCGCCGCCTTCTTTCTTGCCGGTCGGAACTGCCGCCGGCGGAGGCGCAGGCACTGGATCGTTCGGGCCCAGGTGCATCAGATCCCGCAAGGCCGCGATGACGTCGGCGCGCGAATCGCGCTTCGGATGATACGCGTCCGCATCCATGCCCAGCGATATTGAAAACTCAGCCGGAGTCATGTCCTTCAACTTCTCGGCGGCGGCCAGAGGAATCAAGTTGTCCTTATTCACTGCCATCAAAGAGGCGCCGGACGCAGCCAGCGCGCGAATCAACCCTACTTGCTGCAACTGTACCGCCTGGTGCAGCGGCGTCGTGCCATCCGGCGCCTTGGCGTTCGGATTGGCTCCGGCTGCCAGCAGAACGTTCAGTGCTTCGAGGGGATCGCGGCTGCCGGCCTCGCGGAATGGCGGCGGACCCAAGCGGGTAAACCCGGGACCCGCTGCGAACGGGGCGCCTGTGCCACCCTTCATCGCGGCCATCACGGGCGTCTTGCCGACGTTCGGGTTCGGGCGGCGCAACCGTGCTTCGCCGTCCTTAGCCTTGACGTCGGTGGGGCTCCATTCTAGCTTCGCGCCGTCAGCCACCATCAGTTTCAGAACTTCCACATCGGCTGCCGTGGCGGCTCGGTAAAACGGCGTGCTGTTGATCGTAGCGCCGCAGCATAGCGTCGTCGAGTGCAAGGCGCCGATGAACGGCTTATTCACGTCTGCTTTAAGGTCCAGCAGCGCCTTTACCAGACTTAAGGCGGTCATCTTATTCGGATGGCTTGGTTGCAGCCGCGAGCCGTCGTGCGCGCGCATGTCAGTGGTGGCGTCGTGCATGTCCACAGCGAAGAACAGAGATCCGTCGTTGGGGTCGGAGCCGAGATCGATCAACTCTTTGGCTAGATCGAAGCGGTCGTTGACGATGGCCACGATGGCCGCGCTGGCGCCATCGCCGTTGGTCAGCTTCAGATCGGCGCCTCCCGCGATCAGCGCTTTGGCAACATCCTCGTGTCCGTCACGAACGGCAAACATCAGCGCCGTAAAGCCGCCGGAGGGATGGTCTGCGTGGCTACGCTCTGTAATCGTGGAGACGTGCGCCTTGAGATTTGGATCCGCACCTGCGGCCAGCAGCGTCTTTACCACGTCCAACTGACCCTCGGCGGACGCCCACATTAAGGCTGTCTCTTCTTGGAACGGATCCACGGCGTTGACGAACGAGCCACGATCGAGCAGTAATTTCACCGCTTCCACTTTGCCGGTGCGGGCCGCCGCCATCAGCGGCGTCTCGCCCTCAGCATGCCAGCGCGTCGGCTGCGCTCCCGCATCCAGTAACGCCCGCATGACCTCGACATCGCCATTGCGGCTTGCCTGCAGCAGCGGCGTTACGCCGTAATGATTCGCAGCGTCGACAGCGGCTCCCGCGGCAAGCAGCGACTTCGTCATTTCTACGTCCGAATGGAAGGCCGCCCACAAGAGCGCGGAGGAGCCGTCATTGGCGGCCGCGTTTACATCCCCGTGTTCCTTGATCGATTGGCGGACCGCAGTCAGATCATCGGCCCTCGCGGCGTCCGCCACCGCGGTTATGTTGGAAGCGGCTTGCAGAAGGGCAGTTGGCCGCACCAACACTAGCCCCAGCATGAGAGGCAGGCACCACCTTACGTACCTTACGGATCTCATATTCGCTCTTTTCGCTGTTCGCATCGCTATTCCTCCCTGATCAATCTGCAACTACAGGCTCCTGAAAGATATAACCACACTGAAACGTGCAGCGCAACCCCCCATCGGCGCGAAGAATCGCAAGGGGTATTGACCCGTCCCTAAGGTCTCCTTATCGCTCAAACCGCGAAGAGCTATCTAGCTGCTGCTTTCAGGTTTGCATGCCACGGAAGCCAGGCGCTTTGGAGCACATCTCGCTCCAGGAATCACCGAATTGCGCAGACCCTTGCTACCGTCCTGCCGCACCTACCGAGAGCGTGATTTCCAATGGCCGCGAGAGGTTAGTGGATAATATTCAAATCGACCGCGGGCCGCGTGGCCGCACGTTGAATTCGAGCTTCCATCGCCGACCATCCCTCGCCACAAACCACAGCTCCAGCATGCCGGTCTCCGTCACTAGGCTCTCGAGTGTCACCGGAACATTTTCGCCGGGATTGCCGGGAAGTGACACTTCCACCGGAGTCAGCTCTTCCATCTCCGGCGTGATCTCTTCGACCATCTCTCCAGGTAAATCCTGTTTGCGCTCGGTGGATTGAAACAGGCGGAACTGCGCTCGCTCGCCGATTCGCAGAGCAAACTGACGTGCGCCGATCTGCTGGCCGCCGCCTTCCTCCATGCCGAACGGCACCACGGTGAGGGCTTTCAGCGGAGGCTTCATTCCAGGAACCGCTGGCATCGCAGTTTCGATGCCGATGTAGTAGCTGCGCGGCACTCCGCCGCGAACCCGCACACCTTTGCCCTGCCTGGCAAGGCCGTAGTAAGCCGCGCCGCGCGCCACGGCGTGCATGAGGTCATCCGAAAGCAGCTGCGTGATGGGCCTGGGCAGCCAACTGTTCATCACCTCCAGAATCCGCTCGCGTACCAGCTTCGCTCGCAACACGCCACCGTTGAATAGTACGTGCGTGGGCTGAGCCGCGTGACGATGCAGGAAGTGCGCTAAGTGACGCGTAATGGCTGCGTCGGCCGCAAACGGCAAACCAAATTCCGAAAGTGAAGCATGCCGCACGTCGGGCGCCGCGTCCATCGCAACCAGCGGCAAGAACCCGTCAAGCAGGATTCTTTGCAGATCCTCACGCTTCAGCTTGCCTTTAATGGTCCCTCCCACCAAGCCTGTTCCCCGGCCGAGGATGGTAATGGTTTGGTCACCGCCCTCGCCACCTTCCGCCAGTAGCTGTTCCTTTGCCGCCCGGCACTGCTGCCACAGCCCATGAAATTGGATCGCGTCCAGTTTTCGCGGCAGGGTTTGCGCCACGTGATGCGCCAGCGCGGCGTCGATGTTGTCACCGCCCAGCAGGATATGGTCGCCCACTGCGATTCGTTCGAGTGCGACCTCGCCAGCCTGCTCCTTCACGGCGATGAGCGTGAAATCGGTAGTGCCGCCTCCGATGTCGATGACTAGCACCAAATCGCCAACGCCCACTCGTTCGCGCCAGTTGGCGTTGCGCTCAATCCAGGCGTAGAAGGCAGCCTGCGGTTCTTCGAGCAGAATGACGCTGCGATAGCCCGCCTGTTCGGCGGCCTTGAGCGTTAGCTCGCGTGCCGCCTCGTCGAACGAGGCCGGAACCGTCACAAGCACCTGGTGACTGTCGAACGGTTCCGATCGTTGCATTTCATTCCAGGCATTTCGCAAATGACTCAAATAGAGCTGCGAAGCCTCCACCGGCGAGATCCTATCCACCCCCTCCGGCGCGTTCGGCGGAAGAATCGCGGCTTCGCGATCAACACCTGTGTGTGAAAGCCACGACTTCGCGGACGATACTAAACGTCCGGCGTTTTCCAACCCCCTCTTCTGCGCCAGCACTCCCACCATCGGCCCGGCCGGATCCAAGAATACAAAGGAGGGCAGCAGAGACTCGCCCCTAACTTCCCCGGGCTGCACCAACTGCGGAATGGTGAACTGTTCTACAGACTCGCCCTGCGTGTAGGACAGGGCACAGTTCGTCGTTCCCAGATCAATACCGATGACCGCTTTCACTTGTACATCTCCGGATACGCCAAAAGCATCGTTAAATTTCGGGAGGATAACGCAGCAGTGTCACTCTGCAAGGTAGTAAGCCAGTACAATTTCGCGAAACGCGCCGCGCTCGTCAATCCAAATGATACTTCGTCGACACTCGGGTCATCTTGATTCCACGACAAGCCGCTCTGTGCGGACTGTCCCAGTGCCTCAACGAAGCGTGGAGGAAATCTGGCGGACTTGTCAGCCGGTTAAGGTACTCACCTTAAACTACATAGGCGTCTTTTGTTCAACTATACCCACGTTCGTGTATCAGGCAATATCGGGTGGAGAGACGTTCGTAGGATAAAAACAAATTCTGCAAAGTGTTCCGATTGTACTATCCAGTGGCCGACGAAGCCGACGCGACGGTTCACGGATAAAGGACTCGCTGGGTTCGTCCAAAAACCCTATACTGCCGCGAGCCTGGCAGAAAAAATGAAAATCGCCCTCGTATGGAGCATCTAGCCGCCGCAACTGCGTGCGCGCCACCTAGACGTAAGGCGCTCTCAAATAGATCTAGTTGCAGGGATTCGAAGGGGGCATGTAAAATCGTGCTCGGGTTGATTTACGCTTTACCTGGTGTCTCTGTCGGTTTTCGGTTTATGGTTTCTGCGGCCGATCGAGGCACGGTCGGAGATGTAAGATCGAATCCGGCGCGCGACCCGCGCCGCGCAGGCGATTGGTTGAAGCCGCACTGCGTCCAGCAGGAGGTTGAAGCTTGAGGCCAATGTACTTTGCGGCAAGACTAATCGGGTTTGCGGCGGCAGCTGGAATAGCCCTTGGCCAAGCGCCTGGGCTGGCTCCCTTGCCATCCGAGCAAGCGGCCCCTCCAGCAGCGGTCACCGGGATTTTCAATTGGATCCACAGCACCGCCGATCTCGACCGCGGATATGCGTTTTATCACGAAGTCTTTGGCCTCGAAATGGTCAGACCGCAGTTCGGTGCAATCCCAGGTGCGCCACCTCCCAACACAATACGGAGGCGCTCGGAGGCGATCGCCGACCCGCTGATCGGCGACCTAACCAACACCGGAAATGCGCGTTTCCGGAATGTGTTCATGCGGCTCCCCAACGCTCCGTTTGGGCTGGAGTTGTCGGAATTTAATGACATCGAAAACCGCGCTCTCCGCCCCAATATGTGGGATCCGGGCGCCACGACGTTGATTCTCGAGGTGCGGGACATAGACGCGGTGGTTACCGCAACTCGTAAGGTCGGCGCACCCATCGTAACGTTGTCAGCATCCCCGGTGAGCGTCGCCACCGCAAGAGGGCAGTCTCGCTCCATTCTGATCAGAGACCCGGACGGTTACTTGATTCAGGTGGTGCAAGCGCCCGAGGCCTCGCTGAGTCACGTAGGTGGCCTCGATACGGTTATCGGAGCGGCGATCGGACTCTCCGTGACCGATCTCAAAAGGGAGCGCGCATTCTACAACGAAATTCTTGGTTTTGATATTCACAGTGCGGCAGGCTTCAAGGAGGATAAGGCCGTTCTTGACTTGCTTGGCTTGCGAAAGGGCCGTTTCAGGCTCAGTGCCGCTTATGTCCCCGGTACGCGAGCACGTATCGAGTTTTACGAGTTCAGGGATGTGAGCGGGTCGCCGGTGCGTCTGCGGATTCAAGACCCGGGTGCGCCGCAACTACAGCTTCGAGTGCGCGAGTTGGATCGGCTGATCGATGAGGTGAAGCGAGGCGGCTACTCTTTCGTCAGCGTCGGAGCGAAGCCAATACAGCGCGCCTTTGGCCGTTTTGTTTTCGCGCTCGATCCAAACGGAGTTCTGGTCGAGTTTGTCGAGCCAAGCCAACCGGTTCCGCCCGGTCCCCGATGATTCGAACGCAAGCCACCTGCGATACTATCGATTGCGTAGGATTCGTACCCTTCTGAAAAACGAATGGGTGCACATTCATTCATGAGGAGTCTATGGTGATACGGGTTCACACAATTACTCTCTTCTTACTCGGAGCCGCTGCGATTATGTCCGCACAGCAGCCCGCCCAGCCCACATCGAACGGCCGAATGGTTCGGCCGCGGTTTCTCATTCATGTCGTGCCAAATCTCGAGAAATCCATCGAGTTTTATCATGACGGTCTTGATCTGGAAGTGGTCGCCCCGCCAGCGCCACTGAGTCCTGCCAACTCCACCCTCGTCCAGAAGGCTGTTGCATTGAATCCGGCTGCCCGGGCAAGGTCTGCCACGATGTCCATTCCCGGGTCTAATTTCCAGCTTGTGCTCATTGAGTTCTCAGGGATCGAACGGAAGCCATTCAGGCAGCATATTTACGACCCCGGTATAACCCGCCTTTCGATTCAGGTACGGGACATCGACAAGGCATTCGATAAGGTCAAGGACCGGGGTATCGAAGTGCCAACCACAAGCGCCGGACCCGTGTATACGCAGCGACCCCGGAATAATACCCGTGCCGTGATGATGAATGATCCCGACGGCTTCGTATTCGAGTTCGTCCAGTCTGGTGCGCCCCCGAAGACGGATGTTCCGGAATCCAGCAATATCTATAATGCGCGCTCCTCTCTCGCATTCGAGAGTATGGAAAAATCCATCCCGTTCTATCGCGACATTTTAGGCTTTACCTTGAATGCCGCGCCGGCCTTCATCAATGACGCGGTACTGGCATTGGAAGGGACCCCCCGAGCGAGGGTTCGTTCAGCTCCGGCTATGCCTCCCGGCTCCAACAACATGTGGGTGTTGTGGGAGTTCAATGATGTTGATCGCACCAAGCGCGTTCCCAACGTACAAGACCCCGGTGCATCGGCACTTTCTCTCGAGGTTGAGAACCTGAATGGCCTCCTAAGAACGGTGCGAGGGGCGGGACTACCTGTGGAGTTGCCCGGCGCGGATGCGGTAGCGCTCGATAAGGGGCATCACGGTGCTCTTGTGCGTAGCCCGGATGGGTTGCTCATTGAACTTTTTGAATAGAATGGCTCACTACGCCGAGGACATTGGGACTTGCGCGTCGTCAGTCTGGCCGCGGGTTGAGCGCGGCGCCTTGATTAAATGAATTGAACGGCTGCGTTGGACATGCTATTCTCTTTTAAACTCTTCTTTGTCGAAGGGTTTCCTTCCTGTCTTAGTCTTCCTCGTGGCCTTGGGGCCGCCCTGGCGCTCAGTTAGCGTATCCAGCTTCTTTGGTCCGGCTTCCGGACGAAGCCGCTTCGCTAACCGTGGCCGGGACCCGTTACCGGCCAATAGCTATTAGTAAATAGAGAGGATCACCATGCGAACCCCCATCATCCTGGGCGTATTAGCCCTGTCCACCTGTATCTGGGCATCCGAGCCAGACGGCGCAGGATTGCAAACCGGGACGCTGCCAGCGATCTGGAAAAGCAGCGCTTCCAATTGTTTGACGACGCCGGACTATCAAGTGCACGCTTACAACGACGATTTTTATATCTTGCGTGAAACCGGCTGTATTGATGAAGAGAAGCCGTTCATGTATCTGATCTTTGGGCAGGATAAAGTCCTCCTTGAGGACACGGGCGCCGGTCAGGTTCACACGGCGCCGTTTGTTATGGATCTGATCGCGAAGTGGGTGCGGAAAAAAAATCACGCGCCGGTTTCGCTGATTGTGATTCATTCACACAGCCATGGCGACCACACGGCCGGCGACAAGGAATTTCAGGCGATGCCAGACGTGCAGTTTGTTCTCGCTTCGCCCCCGGAAATTCAAAAGGCTGCTGGGATCGCGAATTGGCCCACGGACCTGGGTCATATTGATCTTGGCGGCGGACGAATCGTCGATGTGGTTCCGATTCCGGGCCACGACGTGGCGAGTATCGCCCTTTATGATCGCCGCACCGGCAACCTGATGACCGGCGACAGTCTCTATCCCGGACGGCTCTACGTGCCCGAGGCGCAGATCCCCACCTACACTGCCAGCGCCCAGCGTTTGGCGGATTTCGTGAAGGATCGTCCCATAGCGCACGTCCTGGGAACGCACATCGAACAAAGCCAGGTTCCCTATTTGGACTATGGCCGTCACCTGCCGCAACCGGAAGAGCATCCACTCGAGTTAACGCGCGCCAATGTCATGGAGCTGAATTACGCGTTCATCAAAATGGCCGGTAAATCCGATCCGGTGATTTTGCCCGAAACATCAGTCTACCCGCGCAAACCGAATACGAAATCGCCTCCCGATTTACGAGCGGGCAGCACGATGGGCTTGCAAGCCGGCAAGGTGCCCGAACACTGGATGACCGGCGGTCCCAATTGCCTGGAAGTTCCCGATTGGCAGGTGCAGGAATACAATCCTGATTTTTACATCCTGCGCCAATCCGGCTGCATCCACTTCGAAAAGCCGTTTTTGTACCTCATTTTTGGCGACAACAAGGCGCTGCTCGAAGATACCGGCGTGCCGTCGCTGGCCGACAAGACCATCATCCCCACGGCTCCCGTCATCCTGGATTTGATGGCCAAGTGGGCGAAGAGACGAAATCACGCGCCGGTTTCGCTGATTGTGATTCACTCGCACGCGCACGGCGATCACGTCGCGGCTGACCCGCAATTTCAAGCCATGTCCGATGTGCAATTTATCGCGGCGACTCCTGCGGAGATCTCGAAAGCAACAGGCATCGCCAACTGGCCCACCGATCTCGGGAAAATCGATCTGGGAAATCGTATGATCGACATAATTCCGATTCCCGGCCATAACGAAGCCAGCATTGCGCTCTACGATCGCTTGACCGGCAACTTAATGACAGGCGATAGCCTTTACCCGGGCAGACTGGGCGTACAAGACTTCGCCGCCTTCAAAGCCAGCGCACAGCGTCTGGCGGATTTTGTCAGTGACCGGCCGATTGCGCACGTGCTCGGCACGCACATCGAGCAAACCAGCACACCATATCTCGATTATCCGCGTGGCACACCCTACCAGCCAGAGGAGCACTCGCTGGCCCTGACGCGCGCGCATGTCATCGAACTGAATGAAGCATTCATCGCCATGGACGGCAAACCGCAGAAAATGGCGTTTCCGGAATTCACGGTGACGGTTCGCGCCGCACCCAGACCGTCGGCGCCACCGCCCTCCGCAGTTCTCACAAAGTAGTTTTGATTCTCGCTCCTTCGCAGGGTCAGCCAAAACGGTGCTTGAAGTCTCAATAGGCTTGACGGGTAACGGAGACGGGGTACAGGAGCGAATATTCTTGGCGACGGCGGCATTGGCGGCAAGGGAACGCCCGGGATTGCTAGCGATTATGCGACACCGTTTAGCGCCAACCGAGAGCAGGAGCCACGGTGGTCAGAATCGCTTCCATGACATGAGCGTTGTACGCAACGCCTAGCTGGTTCGGAACGGTTAGTAACAGCGTGTCTGCCGCGGCGATAGCCTCGTCTTTCCTAAGCTGTTCGATCAAAACATCCGGTTCCGCGACGTAGCCACGGCCGAAAATCGCTCGTGTGGTTTTGTCAAGATAGCCGATCTGGTCCTGTTCCTTGCCTCCTCGTCCGAAATAGGCACGATCACGATCGTCGATCAGGGCAAAGATACTGCGGCTGACGGAAATACGCGGAGTGCGAGCGTGGCCAGCCTCCTTCCAGGCTGCGCGAAAGGCGCGAATCTGCGCGGCCTGTTGGATGTGGAACGGCTCACCTGTCTCGTCGAATTTGAGGGTTGAGGATTGCAAATTCATGCCGAGCTTGGCAGCCCAAGTGGCTGTGGCATTAGACGCCGCCCCCCACCAGATACGATTGCGTAGTCCTTCGGCGTGCGGTTCAAGACGCAACAGCCCTGGCGGATTGGGAATGTCAATACGATAGATGGCCTCCTTGAGTTCCAGCGGGGCGGCGTGGCCTTCGTAATTGGACATGATGCCGTAGCCGGGATCGGTGAACCAGACTGCGCCGTCAGGGTGGACGACGATGTCGTTGGGCGCGTTCAAAGGTTTGCCGTTCCAGCGGTCGGCAAGGACTTTGATCGAACCGTCGTGCTCGAACCGGACCACTCGGCGGGTGTCGTGCTCGCAGGAGACCAGGCGTCCCTCGAAATCGAAGGTGCTGCCATTGGCGTTGTTCGAGGGGGAGCGAAAAACGCTCACGTGGCCGTCTTCCTCCAAGCGGCGCATCTGGCGGTTGTTGGGAATGTCGCTCCAGATCAAATAGCGGCCGGCGGCGTTCCAGCAACAACCTTCGGCCCAAAGGGCGCCGGTCCAAATGCGTTGGATGGCGGTGTTGCCGATCTTATACTTGTCAAAGCGCTTATCGAGCGAGAGGATGTCGGGGTCCGGGTACGGCGAGGGTTCGTGGCCGCTCCAATCGCGCGCGGAGGCCGCGAAGGGAGCCAGCGCCGCGCCGGCGGCGGCCGCGGTCAAAGACAGGAAGGAACGGCGGTCCATATTTGCGCCCGTCTTCGCGGGAGAGGGGCTGGCGGCGCCGGCGTTGGAATCAGTCGCGCTCTTCATAATGGAACCTCTCGATCTTCTGACAATGGTTCAGGCGCGCCAGCCGTGGTTTTCCCGCACCTGGATCATGGAAGCCAGGATGTTGTTCCAGGTTTCGGGCTTCATCATGACGTCGTTGGGGAACATGCAGCCGTCCCAGCAAATGTGGGTGAATTTCTTGGTGACGCGGCCTTCATCGTTGCGCATCCAATAGCCGGCGTCGCGGGGAATGTTGAGTTTGCCGTTGGGGTCGGTTGCCATCACACCTCAAAAAGAGCCTGAAGAGGAGTGAAGCCGTGAAATGTTTTAATGTAAATGAGTTTGTGATGATCGCAGCTAAGCGCTGGCAAGAGCACATGGGAGCAATGATAGCAGTGTGACCAGAGTTGGTTTATAACCGAATGGCTGCCTTTCTTTCTTGATTACTTTAAAGATATTAAAGATGATTAAGCGTAAGCTCCTGTGAACACTGACACCCCCAACATGCCAGTACAACATCCCCGTAACATCCCCGTTATTGAGGACATTTTCTCTATTGCAGTTTATTCTCTAGCTTGCTTATTTTCAAACACTTATCTGTCTCGGTTCAGTGTATCATATATTAATTGTATCATACATTGTACGAGTATATCACGGTTCATTCGGAAAGGAATTTCTTATTGTTGATTTATATCTTCATTAATTCTTTGCAGTAAGTGGTTGGTGCATGATCACTCGTCTCTATCAGAGTGGGGGAGCTTAAATAGTTGAAGAGTTGGCAATGAGCCGGGACAGTAGAATGGAAGATTTGGGGGGGGGGGGGCGGGGGTTTAGAAGTAGAATATGAGCAGGTCGTCGTCGTCTCCGCATGCTCTCAGGCGAGTTGGCGAAAAACTGGGGCGAGTTGGCGAACAACTGGGGCGAGTTGGCGAAAAACTGGGGCGAGTTGGCGAAAAACTGGGGCGAGTTGGCGAAAAACTGGGGCGAGTTGGCGAACAACTGGGGCGAGTTGGCGAAAAACTGGGGCGAGTTGGCGAAAAACTGGGGCGCGTCTGT
>CAVVZG010000135.1:0-28957 GCA_963752205.1 Bryobacterales bacterium
AAGGATCTCACGGATAGCGTGAACTTCATGGCCGGAAACCTGACATCTCAGGTTCGCAATATCGCGCAAGTGACCACGGCGGTGGCGAAAGGCGACTTGTCAACCAAGATTACCGTCGACGCGCGCGGGGAAATTCTGGAGTTGAAGAACACCATCAACACCATGGTGGATCAGCTCAACGCGTTCGCGTGCGAAGTGACGCGCGTGGCGCGCGAAGTGGGCACGGAAGGCAAGCTGGGCGGTCAGGCGGACGTGCACGACGTTGCGGGTACCTGGAAGGATTTGACGGACTCGGTCAACTCCATGGCGAGCAACCTCACCAGTCAGGTGCGAAACATCGCCGAAGTGACGACGGCCGTCGCTAAAGGCGATCTGTCGCGCAAGATTACGGTAGACGTGCGCGGCGAAATTCTGGAGTTGAAGAACACCATCAACACGATGGTGGATCAGCTCAACGCGTTCGCCGGCGAAGTGACGCGCGTGGCGCGCGAAGTCGGTACCGAAGGAAAACTGGGCGGCCAGGCGGAAGTGAAAGGCGTCGGCGGCGTCTGGAAGGATCTCACGGATAGCGTGAACTTCATGGCGGGAAACCTGACGTCGCAGGTCCGCAACATCGCGCAGGTAACCACCGGCGTGGCGAAGGGCGATCTGTCGACCAAGATCACGGTGGATGCGCGCGGCGAAATTCTGGAGCTGAAGAACACCATCAACACGATGGTGGATCAGCTCAACGCGTTCGCCTGCGAAGTCACGCGCGTGGCGCGCGAAGTCGGCACCGAAGGCAAGCTCGGCGGCCAGGCGGACGTGCGCGGCGTTGCGGGTACCTGGAAGGATCTGACGGACAGCGTCAACTCCATGGCCAGCAACCTGACCAATCAGGTGCGCAACATCGCCGGCGTGACCACGGCCGTGGCGCGCGGCGATTTAACTACCAAGATCACGGTGGACGCGCGCGGCGAAATTCTGGAGCTGAAGAACACCATCAACACCATGGTGGATCAGCTCAGCTCGTTCGCCTCGGAAGTCACGCGCGTGGCGCGCGAAGTCGGTACCGAAGGCAAGCTCGGCGGCCAGGCGGAAGTGAAAGGCGTCGCCGGCACCTGGAAGGATCTCACCGATAGCGTCAACTTCATGGCCGGCAACCTGACCAACCAGGTCCGCAACATCGCCGAAGTCACCACGGCCGTGGCGAACGGCGATCTGTCGCGCAAGATCACGGTCGACGTGCGCGGCGAAATTCTGGAGCTGAAGAACACCATCAACACGATGGTGGATCAGCTCAGCTCGTTCGCATCGGAAGTCACGCGCGTGGCGCGCGAAGTCGGTACCGAAGGCAAGCTGGGCGGCCAGGCGGATGTGCGCGGCGTCGCCGGCACCTGGAAGGATCTGACGGACAGCGTCAACTCGATGGCGGGCAACCTGACCGCGCAGGTCCGCAACATCGCGCAGGTGACCACGGCCGTCGCGAACGGCAACCTCTCGCGCAAAATCACGGTCGACGTGCAAGGCGAAATTCTCGAACTGAAAGACACCATCAACACCATGGTGGATCAGCTCAATTCGTTCGCCAGCGAAGTGACGCGCGTGGCGCGCGAAGTGGGCACCGACGGCAAGCTGGGCGGCCAGGCCGAAGTGAAAGGCGTCGCCGGAACGTGGAAGGATCTGACCGACAACGTCAACTTCATGGCGGCGAACCTGACCACCCAGGTGCGCGGCATCGCCAAGGTGGTGACCGCGGTCGCCAACGGCGATTTGAAACGCAAACTGATTCTCGAAACCAAGGGCGAAATCGCGGAGCTCGCCGACACCATCAACGGCATGATCGATACGCTGGCGACCTTCGCCGATCAGGTGACCACCGTGGCGCGCGAAGTCGGCATCGAAGGCAAGCTGGGCGGCCAGGCGCGCGTGCCCGGCGCGGCCGGAATCTGGCGCGATCTGACCGACAACGTCAATCAGCTGGCCGCCAATCTGACCACTCAGGTCCGCGCCATCGCCGAAGTGGCCACCGCCGTGACCAAGGGCGACCTGACGCGATCCATCGCGGTCGAAGCGCAGGGCGAAGTCGCGGCGCTGAAAGACAACATCAACGAAATGATCGTCAACCTGGCGGCCACCACGCGCAAGAACAACGATCAGGACTGGCTGAAGACCAACATCGCGAAGTTCACCGGCATGATGCAGGGCCAGCGCGATCTGCTCACCGTGTCGCAGCTGCTGCTCTCCGAGCTGACGCCGCTGGTCGGCGCGCAGCACGGCACGTTCTACATCGCCGACACCGTCGACGAAACGCCGGTGCTGTCGCTGCTGACCGGCTATGCGATCGGCAGGAGGACGACGTCCCGAAGCGCTTCAAAATCGGCCAGGGCCTGGTCGGCCAGTGCGCCCGCGAGAAAGAGCGCATCCTGGTCAACAGACGTCCCCGGCGATTACGTCAGGATCAACTCCAGCCTGGGCGGCGGCACTCCGCTCAGCATCGTCGTGCTGCCGGTGCTGTTTGAAGGCGACGTGAAGGCGGCTATCGAACTGGCCTCGTTCGGCCAATTCAGCGACGTCCACCTGGCGTTCCTCGACCAGCTGACGCAATCGATCGGCATCGTGCTGAACACCATCGCCGCCACCATGCGTACCGAGCAACTCCTGCAACAGAGCCAGGCGCTGGCCGAAGAACTTCGCAGCCAGCAGCTCCAATTGCGAACCACGAACGCCGAGTTGCAGGAAAAAGCGCAACTGCTGGCCGAGCAGAAGACCGAAGTCGAAACCAAGAACCAGGAAGTCGAGCAGGCCAAGAAGGCGCTGGAAGAAAAGGCCGAACAGCTTTCGCTCACTTCGAAGTACAAGAGCGAATTCCTGGCCAACATGAGCCATGAGCTGCGGACGCCGCTCAACAACCTGCTGATTCTGGCGCGCATGCTCTCCGAAAACTCGGACAAGAACCTGACCACCGAAGCAGGTCAAGTTCGCCGAGACCATTCATACCTCGGGCACCGACCTGCTGGCGCTGATCAGCGACATTCTGGATCTCAGCAAGATCGAATCCGGCAAGATGGATGTGGATATCGGCGGCGTCCGCTTCACCGAACTGCAGGACTACTGCTCGAAGACCTTCCGTCACGTGGCCGAAGGCAAGGGCCTGGACTTCGGCATCGAACTCGGCGGCGCGGTCACGGGCGAAATCATGCACACCGACGCCAAGCGCCTGCAGCAGGTGTCTGAAGAACCTGCTTGTCGAACGCCCTGAAGTTCACCGAACATGGCTCGGTGCGGCTGACCATCGACAAAGCCGCCGGCGGCTGGAGCATGGGCCACATGCATTCTCGGCCGCGCCAAATCGGTGATCGCGTTCTCGGTAACCGATACCGGCATCGGCATCCAAGCCGACAAACAGCGCATCATCTTCGAAGCGTTCCAGCAGGCCGACGGCACCACCAGCCGCAAGTACGGCGGAACCGGACTGGGGCTTTCGATCAGCCGCGAACTGGCCCGGCTGCTGGGCGGCGAAATCCGGCTGCAGAGCGCTCCCGGCGTCGGGCAGCACCTTCACTCTGTATCTGCCGCAGGCCTATGTCGCACCCGCGCAGGCGCCCAAGAGCGAAGCGCTGAAGATCACGCCGATCCAGTTGGATCAAGTGGCCGGCGAGCCCGACGTGGAAGTGGATTTGATTCTCACCTCCCCGTTGGAGCATCAGGAACTAGCCGAAGAACTGGTTCTCGACGACGATCGCAATCTAATCCAGCCCGGCGATTCGGTGCTCCTCATCGTCGAGGACGACCTCACCTTCGCCCGCATTCTGGTGGATCTGGCGCACGACCACAGCCTGAAAGCGTTGGTAGCCCTGCGCGGCAGCAGCGCCATGTCGCTGGCGCGCGAGTTCAAGCCGGGCGCTATCACCCTCGACATCACTCTGCCCGACGTCGCCGGGTGGACTATCCTCGATCGCCTGAAGCACGACCCAGCCACACGCCATATCCCGGTTCACATCATCTCCGGCGACGAGGATCGCCGCCGTGGCCTGGCGCTGGGCGCCATGAGCTATCTAGAAAAAGCTGTTGCCAAAGATTCCTTGGTGGAGGCGTTTGCTGCTATCGAAGAGTCAGCACAGAAACGCATAAAGAAGCTGCTGGTGGTGTGTCCGGATGCGAACGAGCGGCAGAGTATCACCGACCTGGTGGGCGCGCCGGATCTCGAAGTCATCGGGGTACAAACCGCCGGCGAAGCCCTGGCCGTCGTCAAACAGCAATATCTGGACGGCATCATCGTCCACTTGCAAATGGAAGGAATTGAACCACTGCAGTTGGTGGACGAAATCCAAAACCAACTCAGCCCGCATGTGCCGCCTGTCATATTGATGGCAACGCGTACGTTCTCAGCGCGGGAAGAGCAGGAACTCGCGCACGCCACGCGAATCAGCGTCGTAAAGCGGCGCGAATGCCCTGGAGCGCCTGCTGGACGATACGGTGCTGCTCCTGCACCGCGCCGAAGGCGATCTCACTGAAGAACAACGGCGCATCCTTGACCAGTTGCGCAAGACCGATCCCACGCTGATCGGGAAAACCGTCCTGGTTGTCGACGACGATGTGCGTAACATTTTTGCGCTCGCCAGCCTGCTCGAAGAGCACAACATGAAAGTGGTTCATGCCGAAAACGGACGCGCCGGCATTGAACTACTGAAAGGCCGCCCCGAAATCGACCTGGTGCTGATGGACATCATGATGCCCGAAATGGACGGCTATGAAACCATGAGCACCATCCGCCAGATTCCCGAATTCCGTACGCTCCCCATCGTCGCGTTGACGGCGAAGGCGATGAAGGGCGATCGCGCGAAGTGTCTGGAGGCGGGCGCTTCCGACTACATTACCAAGCCGGTGGACATCGAGCAATTGTTCTCGGTACTACGCGTCTGCATGGGCAGCGCTCAGTACGAAGCTAGCCAAATGGTGGCGCCGGGTGCGTAAATAGACTTTGCGATGATAGGAACTTCAGTGGCAGCGGAGAGCCCAGCACTCCTCGGACGCGCGCCGGATAGGGCAAAAATCCTTCTGGTGGACGATACGCCGGAGAACCTCATTTCCCTGGAGGCCGCTCTCGAAGGTTTGGGTCAAGACTTGGTGCTGGCCTCATCGGGGATGCAAGCGCTACGCCACCTGCTCGAAGACGACTTTGCGGCTGTTCTCCTGGACGTAAAGATGCCGGAAATGGACGGCTTTCAAACCGCCGAGTTGATCCGCGCCCGCAAGCGTTCGCGTCACACACCCATTCTTTTTCTCACCGGCTACAAAAGCGATGAGCAACTTTTCCGCGGCTACGATCTGGGCGCCGTGGACTTTCTGTTCAAGCCTATCGTTCCCGAAATTCTACGCTCCAAAGTGAGCGTATTCGTCGAATTGAGCCGCAACACCGCCCTGCTGCAGCGCCAGGCGGAGGTGCTCAGCAAGACCGAGCAGAAGTTTCGTTCCCTGCTCGAAGCGGCGCCGGATGCCATGGCCGTGGTGGATGGCGAAGGGAAAATCGTTCTGGTGAACGCCCAGGTCGAGAAAGTATTCGGCTACCGCCGCCAGGAACTGCTCGGGAAGTCGATTGGCATTCTGGTGCCGGAGCGTTTTCGCGAACGGCACCTAAAGCATCGCGCCGGCTTCTTCGAAGAACCCAGAAACCGTCCCATGGGCACGGGCCTTGAATTATTCGGGGTGCGCAAGAATGGCACGGAATTCCCGGTGGAAATAAGTTTGAGTCCACTGGACACCGAAGAAGGCCTACTGGTGACTGCCGCCATCCGCGACGTTACGCAGCGCAAGAAGGCCGATCAGGAAATTCGCGAGCTTAACGCCAGCCTGGAGCAGCGCGTTGCCGAACGCACCGCCGAATTGCTCGAATCGAACGAAGCCCTGCGAAAGTCCAACGACGATTTGAACCAGTTCGCATACGCCGCCAGCCATGACTTACAGGAACCGTTAAGGCTGGTCGCGCTCTACAGCCAGATCCTGCAGAAGAAGCACATCGGCCAGTTTGATCCGCAAGCGGAGCAGTACATTTCCTACGTCGTTGGCGGAGCACACCGCATGGAGACGCTGCTGCGGGATTTGCTGGCCTACTCGCAAGTGGGCTCTTCGGGGGAAGGTCCCAGCGGTCCCGTGGTGTGCTCGGAGGCCCTGCGCAAAGCGCTGCTTAACTTGCAGGCGAGCGTCGATCAGACGGAGGCGAAGATCTCATCGAGCGGCCTGCCCACCATACGCGCGCACGAAATCCGCGTGGTGCAACTGCTGCAAAATCTCATCGGCAACGCCATAAAATATCGCGGCACGAAGCAGCCCGCGGTGCATGTTGACGCTCAGCGGCGTCCGGGGGCCTGGCTCTTTTCGGTGAAAGACAACGGCATTGGCATCAAGCCCGAATACGCAGAACAGATCTTCGGCATTTTTAAGCGGCTGCACGGTTCGAGCTACCCCGGAACCGGAATCGGCCTGGCCATCTGTGAACGAATTGTGAAAAGCTACGGCGGCCAGATTTGGGTAGAATCGACGCTAGGCGAGGGCTCGACGTTCTATTTCACTCTGCCGGATCGTTCCGAATGACCGCAAAGAACCAAGGCCAAGGAGTTGCCCCCAAAGAAGCTCCGCGGGACCGCGAAGCCCTTCGCGAATTCATCTCCATGGCTGCCCATGATCTGCGGGAGCCGCTCCGCGCCATTCGCCTGGGCGCACGCTTACTAGGGGCCGAGGGCGGCGAACGTTCCGAGGAAAACACCGCTCAAGGGGCGCGCTACCTTGCAGACGCAACCCAACGCCTGGAGACTTTGATTCGCGATATCGCGGAATGTTGCTACGAAGAAGTGCGCGAGCCCGAGTTCCGTGAAACGGATCTGGAGTGCGTCCTCCTCGAAGCGAAAAATGAGCTAGGCGGCGATATCAAAAGCAGCGGCGCCCGAATTACTCACGATCCGCTGCCGACCGTGGTGGCAAATTCCGCCTCATTGGCCGCAGTCTTTCGCTGCTTGATCGGCAATGCCTGCAAGTTCCGCGGCGAGGCGCCACCCGCTATCCATGTGGCCGCCATCCAGCAGGCTGGCGACTGGACATTCTCGGTGAGCGATAACGGCCCGGGCTTCGATCCCGCTTATAGCAGCCGCATCTTCCGGCCGTTCGAGCGGCTCAACGGGAAACAATACCCGGGTAGCGGGCTGGGGTTGACTCTCGCCCGGAAGGTGATCGAACAACACGGCGGCCGCATCTGGGCCGAGTCAAGCCCCGGACAGGGAACTAGGATTCACTTCACCTTGCCGGTTTAGAAGATCGCGCACGTAGGGGCCGAGCTTCATAAATTCGTCCAATCTAGACGGCTTGCGGAAGTACCCAGTCGCATTCAAAGACGCTGCTTGTGCCTTGTCCTTTTGCGAGTCCGAGGAAGTCAGAATTACCACTGGGACCTGCCCGCAAGTCGGGCTCTGGCGCACTCGCTCCAGAATCTGCCCCCCGGTCTTCTTGGGGAGGTTGAGGTCCAGCAAAAACAGGTGGGGGCGATGCAAACTGCGGTCCCGGTCCATCGTATCGATAAAATCTACTCCTTGTTCGCCATCGTCAAATACCTGGAGCTCAAAATCCAGACCGGATTGCTCCAATGCCTCACGAACCAGAAGAACGTCTGGTTCAGCATCCTCGACTAAGACAATATGAAAGCGGAGACTGCTCATGTTTGTACTCCCTGCACCTGGATCGCCATGATCCACTAACTATTCAGCGAAGCCGCTTGGGCGCTTTCCGGGGCTAAAGTTGCATCCGCTTTTGCAAATTCAGACAGGCGCTTATAGAGGGTACGCAAGCTGATCCCCAGGATCTCCGCCGTGCGCATCCGATTGTTATTGGTGTGCTTTAGAGTCAGGCGGATATAAGCTTCTTCCATTTCCTGCAATGGCCTTCCGGGTTCAAAAGTAAGGGCTGCGGGTGTGGGTAAACGGTCCGGAACCGGGGCCTGCATCTTCCGGGAAAGATGGAAACCGGGCGGAAAATGGTGGGCAGAGAGTGCACCTTCGCGCGCTATAATTACCGCCCGTTCCAGAATGTTGCGCAACTCACGGATATTGCCGGGCCAGGAGTAGCTCATCAGTATGCCGAGCGCTTCCGGATCGATATGGGTAACGCGGCAATCGTTGCGCTGATTCAGAATGCGGATTAATGCGTCTGAAATCCCCGGAATGTCTTCCTTGCGATGGCGCAGCGGCGGCAGAAGAATGTTAAAAACGTTGAGCCGGTAAAACAGATCTTCGCGCAGCAGCTTCTGTTCCAGAGCTTCGTCGAGAGGACGGTTCGTGGCGGCAAGTACACGAACGTCTACCGAGATCTCGCCTTGAGCACCCAATCGCCGCACTTTGGAATCTTCCAAAACACGCAGCAGCTTGGCCTGCATGGGCATCGCCATTTCCGCGATCTCATCGAGGAACAACGTGCCGCCGCTGGCATGCTCAAAACACCCGGCCTGGCGTGCAATGGCGCCGGTAAATGCGCCTTTTTCGTGGCCAAACAATTCGCTCTCGATCAAGCTTTCCGGAATCGCCGCGCAGTTGACGGCGATAAAGGGTCCAGCCGCGCGGGGGCTCAGCCTATGGATCGCGGCGGCCACCCGTTCCTTCCCGGTTCCACTCTCGCCGCTAATCAGCACCGAAGCCGCTTTCGGGGCCACTTGTTGAATGAGGGAAAATACGCGGCGAATAGGCTCTGACGTACCCACCATGTCGCCCAGCACTCCGTGATGGCTGAGCTGCCGTTGCAGCCGTTCGGTCTCGGTGATCAGCGCCTTTTGACGGATAGCCCGCTCCAGCAAAGGCGCGAGAATCGACTGCTGAGCGGGTTTTTCCAGAAACCAGAAAGCGCGCAGATCGTGAATAATCCCCAGCGCCTCGCGAATGCTTCCCAGGCCGGTCAGTACCACTGCCGGCGTGAGATCGCCACGCCCGAGTAGGGTCTTGAGCAGGGTATACCCATCCATGCGCGGCATCATCAGGTCGGTGACGATAGCGTCGACGGGGCTGGCGCCCAACTTCTCTAGTGCTTCTTCGCCATCCCCAGCGACCTCAGGCGTGTAACCCAACGAGGTGACTATTCTGGCAAGGTCGCGGCGCTCTTCAGGATCGTCATCGACAATCAAAACGCGAGCGAGCGCGGGTTTCGGCGCCATAGGACCATATTCTACCTGAATGTCCTGATCGGCTGGAACGGTCGCTGTCATTTTCAGGGTCTCCTGTTATCTGCGATCGAACTGCATTTTCTGCAGGGCACGTAATACTTTCTTACTTGTCCTGCACACTTTTGTGCGGCAAGGGAAATGCCAGCGCGAAAAATGGCCTCCTCCGGGGTACTGCTGGCCACTCTTCGCGCTATCAGCTACTTACACCCGCTATACGAACGCAATAACAACTTGCGGGCGCGGTGGTGGCGGGTCTTTACATTGGCCACTGTCAAAGATAGCGATTGTGCTGTGGCGGCCACGCTCAGTTCGCGCAGATCGCGCAACTCTATGATCAATCGATACTTTTCCGGCAGCCGCGTCAGGGCTCGACGCAAGCGTGCCGATTCTTGCCGTTGTTGCAACCGCATGTCGGCCGGAGCAGACGGGTCAGGCAGCCGAGCGGCGATATCTCCGTGCAGCGGCTTCACCGGGGCAATCGCTCTAGCGCGGCGTAAGTGAACGACTTCATTCGATGTGATCCTACTCAACCAGGTTTTAAAACTAGCCTCCCGGCGAAATTGCCCCAGGTGATGAAAGGCTTGCAGAACCGCTTGCTGCACCACATCCTCCGCTTCCGAATCATTCCGTAAGCGCATTCTGGCAAAGCGTGTTAACGATCCTAGATGCGGCTTCACCAAATCGGCGAAGGCATCCGTTCGGCCTTGCAGCACAGATTCAATAAGCCATTCGTCCGCTCCGCTTCCCGGGACTGGCCCGCGCCCGACCCATTCGCCATGGAGTGTGCTCTCCTCGATTGACTGATACATTCGACGAAACCGGTGCACTTCATCGGCCAAAACACGGGGACGATATTGAAGCGCCGACGTGGTCCTCGTAATCTAAGGAGCCGAAATACGAGGACTAGTCTCCGAATGCCAGTGCAAGGCCGTACAGTCTTTTCGAAGGATCGAACTCGGGAGTAATCCTGGGCCGCGCCGCTAGATGCCGGTGGATTGCATGATCCATATGCGTCTGATACACGTGGCGGCCCAGAAACCATCCCATCGCCCCGCCCGTCACGATATCGGAAGCGTAATGCCGCTGTGCTGCAAACCGCGCTGCGCTCACCACACCCGCCAAACTATACACCACTACCGGAACCACCTTGGACCCATGACCGTACCCATGCGCGATCACCGAAGCCAGTGCCCACGATTCAATGGCGTGTCCCGAGGGAAACGAATCGCCGCCCTTGAAAAAGTGTCCCGCATTGTCAACGGAATCCGGCCGGTTCCTCCCCGCAATCGGTTTTAAAACTTCGACCACGATCAGACTGTCTAGCAGTGCCTCCGCCCCCAGCACACCCACCTCGCGCGGCTTAGAATCGTCTCGAATCACACCGTAACCGTAAAACCCCGCCACCACCGGTAGCAGCGTGTAGGAAGCTCCAATTCGCGAGATGTTATTTCCCCAAGTCACCTGCCCTTGGCTATTCTCAAAAACATTCGACGTGCGATGATCCGTCGCCACCAGCGCTGCCGTCACGCCAGCGATTCCCACCCACCACTTGATGTCCTCGCCCCGCATATGAAACGGCGAGGTCCATATTTCTTTCTGATCCAGCAGCGTGTTTGCGAAGAGCTTGCCTGCCAAAGGCTTCCACCGCTCCGTGTCGCCCGGATAGAAAATCCGGTCTCTCGAATCCATCTGGGCTTCGTCTTGCGTCTCCTGCGCGGGAGCCATCCCCGCAGCCAACAAAAACACAATCGCCAGACTACTGCGCCTTATGCTCCACCGCCTCACGCACGGCCTCCTTCACGGCACGTCTCAGGGCGTCAGTCACCGTGTCCTGCAACTGCTCGGCATTCAACGGCACCTCCAAGGAATCCCCAGCGACTTCCTTCACCACCAGGTCCAAAACATCCGCCACAGGAGGCATTTCCTTAGTCAGCGCCTTAGCCACTTTCTTGGCAATTTTTTTCGTCTGGATCGGTTCGTCCGCCTCATCGCCCGGTTGAGGCTCCGCCGCTAACTCCCAGTCTTTTTGAAAAATCTTGGCAATACGATTCGCGCTCCGCCGGTCGCGAAAAATCACACCCACTTCGCGCCGCCCATCCAACTCCAGCGTGCGCAAGCTCTGGCTGCCGATAAAAATATCGTTGCGGTCGCGCAAGATTACCCGCGCGTGCAAGCGTATCTGAGCCAGCTTGTGCGCCGGTAGTTTCGCGGCCCCACCCAGAATCTTGATTTCCACTCCCGCTTTGTTTCTCTCCGTGAGGATGCGCAGCATCGCACTATCACTGACGTTCGGATCGTAAATCAGCAGCTCTTTCTTCGCGCCTTCCAAAAACGCCGTCAATTCCCCCCGCGCGTTCAGCGGACTGATCAGCAGCGCCGGCGCTCCCGGAGTATACGGCTGCCGCAATACATCCGACTCGAACAATTTCATGGCCTCGCGAACCAGCTTGTGGTCTTCCAGAATCACGCCAAAGCTGCGGCTATGTTCGATGTCCAGGTAAGTGAAGTTGAACCCGAGAACATACAGCTTGCGTTCATCGATGATGATCATCTTCCCGTGATACCGCGCCAGATTGTCCGCGCTTCGCGCCACGATAATTCCAGCACCCAGCAGCCGCAGTTCGAGCGCCCGCAAATTCTTTTCACCGCCGCGATTGGTGTAGGCGATTAGCGCCCGCACGCGCACCCCTCGCCCCGCCGCCCGCAGTAGCGCCTGCTCCACCTCACGATGATCGAAACGAAAAATCAGAATGTCGACACTCTTCTTAGCCGCGTCGATGCCGTGCGTCAACGAACTGATCCCATCCTCCGGCTCCACTAGTAACCTGACAGCCCCCGCGGAAGTCTTCGAAATTGTAGTTTTTGCTTTGGCTCGTGGCACTGGATTTGCTCATGCAAGGACATGGCCACGCCTAACCGAATTCACAAATTGAGTATTTCCAAAAGCTTGCGTGCGATCCCGCTGCTCTTATTGTTAGCGGCCCTCAACACCCCCGCACAGGAGCGCCCCGACTCCACCCTGATCTCGCAGGCGCCGGAAAAAACTACCAGCGCAGCCCCCGTGTTGTGGCAGGACCCCACCGATATCTCCTCCCGCGACCTGCGCTTCGGCCAAGGCGGCGAAAGCCACGCCCCGCACGGCACTACCTTCAAGTTCGTCAAGGAAGACCTATCGGGCACAAATCCAAAGATCATCGCCACCGACGAAGCCGGCTCTAGATGGAAAATCAAACTGGGCGCCGAAGCCAAGCCCGAAGTCGCCGCCTCACGCCTGGTGTGGGCCGTCGGATACTTCGCGAATGAAAACTACTTCTTGCCCGAACTCCGCATCACCGGTCTGCCCGCTCACCTCCATCGCGGCCACGAGTTCGTTTCCCCGGGCGGCGCCGTTCACGACGCCCGCCTGCAGCGTATGGACAAGTCAGAAGAGAAGGACGGCAACTGGGCCTGGAAGCAGGACCCCTTCACCGGCACCCGCGAGCTCAACGGCCTGCGCGTCCTCATGGCCGTCATCAATAATTGGGACCTCAAAGACATCAACAACAAAATCGTTATGGAAAAGGCCGCTGGCAACCAGATCTATTACGTAAGCGATCTAGGAGCGTCCTTCGGACCTTCAGGAATCGTTCTCGGCCTCAACAAATCCCGCGGAAATCTCGAAGCCTACAAATCCTCGCGCTTCATCACCAAGGTGACCCCGCAGTACATAGACTTCGCCACACCCCGCCGTGCAACCCTGCTCGAACTGGCGAATCCCCCGCAATACGTGATGCGCTTGCACCTGCGTTGGATCGGCCGCAACATCCCGCGCGCCGACGCCAAGTGGATGGCTGGATTGCTGGAGCGCCTGTCCCCCGCCCAAATCCGCGACGCCTTCCGCGCAGCCGGTTATTCGCCCGAGGAAGTCGAAGGCTTCGCCACCGTTCTCGAGAACCGCATCGCTTCTCTGAACGATATTTAGCTATTGCGTAACCGCACCGTCCATGTGGAACTGCAGCTCATGCAGTTCCGCATAGAGCCCGGCCTTTGCGAGCAGCTCGTCATGTGTTCCCTGCTCGGCGATCGCACCGTCCTGGACGACATAGATGACGTTCGCGCTGCGAATAGTAGCCAGATGATGCGCGATCACCATACAAGTCTTGCCCTTCATCAGACGGCCGAGCGCCTCGAATACCAGTTGTTCAGAAGCCGCATCCAGCCCTGAAGTCGGTTCGTCCAGCAACAGAATCGGCGTGTTGCGAATCACAGCGCGCGCAATCGCTATCCGCTGCCGCTGCCCGCCCGACAGCGTAACTCCGCGCTCACCCACCAGCGTTTCGTAGCCGTGCGGCATCTTATCGATAAACTCATCCGCGTTCGCAAGCTGCGCGGCTTTGATGATCTCATCGCGCGTCGCCCCAGGCTTGCCGTAAGCGATGTTCTTCCAGATCGGCCCGTGGAACAGCAGCGTCTCCTGCAGCACGAAACTGATTTGCTCGCGCAGCGATTTTTGCGTAAACGTTTTGACATCCCGCCCGTCGATCTTAACCGTGCCCGACAGAGGATCGTAAAACCGTGACAGCAGCGAAAACACCGAACTCTTCCCCGCGCCCGTCGGCCCCACGAGCGCCGCCACTTGCCCCGGCTCCACCTTTAAACTGAGTCCCTGAAAGATCGGCCGCTTCGCCTCATACCCAAACGTCACATTGTCAAACTCAATCTGCCCCTTGAACCGCGGAGCCGGCCGCGCCCCCGGCAGATCCTTGACGTCGCTTTCCATCTCCAGCACTTCGCGAATGCGATCGTATCCCACCGCCGCTTTCGAATAAGCGTCCGTCATCTTCGACAAATCCTGCATCGGCTTATACATCTTGCCGAGGTACAGAATGAATACCACCAGCGACCCCGAAGACAGAGTCCCGTCCAGCACCATGCGCGCCCCAAACCACAACACCAGGCTTGTGCCAATCGCCACGATGATCTCCACAAACGGATACAATTTCGCCTTCAGGCTCCGCGCCCGCAGCGCCAGTTCGATACTCTCCAGGCTCTCTTCTTCAAGCCTCCGCTGTTCATAATCCTCGCGCGCGAAAGCCTTCACTAAGTGAATCGAAGTCAGGACTTCCTGTATCACCGACGCAATCTTACCCTCTTGCTCGCGCACCTGCTTAGAGGACTTTTTAATCAGCCGGGTATAGTGAAACACCACCAGAAACAGCAGCGGAACCACCGATAACGCAATCAGCGTGAATTCCCAGTTAATGTAAAACATCACGCCGATCATGCCCACCAGCGTCAAACTATTGATCAGCGCACTCAGCAGTCCGCTAGTGACAAAGCTCTGCACGGAATCGATGTCGCTCGTGATGCGGCTTATCAAATCTCCCGTTTGCGCCTGATCGTGGAACGCCAGCGAGAGCCTCTGCATGCGCGAATATAGCCTGCCGCGCAAGTCATGCATCACCCACTGCCCGACGCTGGTAGTGAAATATTTTTCGTAGTAGGAACAGAGTGCTCCCACCATCGCGATCACCAGTGCCGCGACCGCCGCGAATAGCAGTACCCCATGCTTATCGCCCGCCGAAATTTTCAGAATGAATGGATTCAGCCAGCCATGAATCTGCCGCCCCCTAAGAACGTTGTCCAGAACGATCTTGAGCGGCCACGGCTCCAGTAGATTCGCGATGCCCTCGCCCACCGCAGCCAGCAAGCCAAACGTCAACGCCTTGCAATGTGGCGCCAGCAATTCCCGAACAAATCGAGGATCGGCTTTAGCCACTAATCACACTCTCTGCTGCCCCGGCCCAACGAAGTAACCAGCAATAGCAGGAAGAAAATGAGAAACAGGAACAAAACGACCTTGGCTATTCCCGCCGCCGCCACCGCAATGCCCGTGAATCCGATGATCGCGGCCGTCAGCGCCACGAACATAAATATGAGAGCCCAATTTAACATGCGATTCCTTTCAAGCGGCAATCTGGCAATGCGCATCCCGCTTTAAGCGGCTCATGCGGCTTCCCGGATCTTTAATGCGTGATTGCACCGACCGCCGCGCCCGCAGCAAGCGAATACGCACCGCCGTGTAACTGATCCCCTGCATGCGCGCGATTTCTTCGATCGGATAACCCTGCAGGTAATCCTCAAATAGGCGACGGTCACTCGGCCGGCACCACGCCAAAAATCGTTCCAGATCGATCGCCGCCAGATTGACATTCGCGTTGGTGGGCAGCTCTGTGAGAGGCATTTGATGGTTCTCGCTGCGCATCACGCTGCGATAGCAATTCAACGCAATGGTGTTCACCCAGGTGGTGACTACGCTTTCGTTGCGGAGCTGATTGATTCTTTCCCATCCCTTCGCCCACGCAGCCTGCGCCGCTTCCCGCGCGCATTCATTCCGCGCTCCTCGCGAAAGCAGCAGCCGGATCGTGCGATCAAAGCCCCGCTGGTATGCTTCGCCATATGCTTCCACTGTCATTGCTATAAAACTCCTCACCTAGCTCAGTTGCACTTCGGAGTCCATGGCCTTTTCTCATTGCGTCCAGCCTGTATCTCCAACGCTGGCCGCAAGATTTACTGTTTTCGCTGCACTAAGGGAAGAACCTGCACCGTGCCCGCGCCCGCGCCCGCGAGTTAGCTGGCTTCCTGGCGGTCTACTCTTTCGCGCTCACCGCGGCTTGCGCGGATCTCACTAATCCGGTTGTGCAGCGTGCGCAAGCTGATCCCCAGCATGGCCGCGGCTCGTTTCCGGTTTTGACTCACATACCGCAAAGTGAGTTCGATGAACGCCGTCTCCACTGCCGAAAGCGGTATACCCGGCCGCAGTGTGAGAGTCTCCACGGGAAAATTCTGCGCCATCGCTTTCGGATTCGGACGAACCGCCGGCGGGGTCGTCTCGATCTGCACGTGCTGCGAGTCGATAGCACCCGTCCCCGCCAGAATGGTAGCGCGCTCGATTACATTGCGAAGTTCCCGCACATTGCCGGGCCACGGATACTCGCGGCAGCGTTCCAGCACCTCCGGAGCGATCGACGTAATACTGGTCCCGTGCTTCTCATTCAACAGCGGAATCATCGATTCGATCAATAACGGAATGTCCTCGACTCGCTTGCGCAAGGGCGGCAGCTCGATCTGAAATACGTTAAGCCGGTAATGCAAATCACCGCGTAGCTGGTTGTCGCGCAGCGCCTCTTCCGGCGGCCGGTTGGTAGCCGCAATCACCCGCACATCCACGGGCATTTCCGCTTTCCCGCCCAGCCGCCGTACACTGCGCTCCTCCAGCGCGCGCAATAATTTCGATTGCGTCGCCAGTGGCATTTCCGTGATTTCATCCAAGAAGATCGTGCCGCCTTCAGCCTGTTCGAAACAACCCGGCCGCCGCTCAAAAGCACCCGTGAAAGCGCCTTTTTCGTGCCCGAACAATTCGCTCTCGATCAGCGTCTCCGGCAGCGCCGCGCAATTCACCGCCACAAACGGCTGGTTCGCACGCAGACTCAAGTTGTGAATCTCGCGCGCCGCCAATTCTTTTCCCGTCCCGCTCTCGCCAATCAGCAAAATCGAGACCGAGCGTGGCGCCGCTTGCCGGATCAACGAAAACACGCCCTGCATGGCGCTCGATCGCCCCACCAGCCGCCCGAAGGACGTGCGCGCCACCAGATGGCGTTTCAGGCTCTCCGCCTCGCGCAGCAGCCGGTTGTGCCCAATCGCCCTCTGCAACAACGGCTGCAGAGCGCCCAACTTCACCGGCTTCTCTAAAAACCAATACGCCTCCAAATCGCGGATCACCGATAATGCTTTTTCCAGACTCCCGAAGCCCGTCAGCACGATCGCCGGAATTACGCGCCCTTGCTCCCGCAGTGTGCACAGGAGTTCGAAGCCGTCCATCCGCGGCATCATCAGATCGGTGACGATCACATCCGGAGCCCACGAATCCAGCTTCTCCAGCGCCTCGCGGCCATCCCCCGCCGTAGCCGTGACGAAACCCTCTTTAGAAAGCAGAGTCGCCAGGTCATCCCGCATTTCCACATCGTCGTCGACGAGTAATACCCGCCCTGGCTGAGTTTGCAGCTCTTCGGAACGGATAGGTTCGGCCACGCTCTCCACGCTCATGAGGTTTACGCGGCGCGCCTCGTGCGGCTGAACTCGTCGAGTGCGCGATCTAGCAGTTCCACTCGCGTGTTGAGGTCGCGGATCCCATCCAGCAGCACCCGGTTATCTGCCGTGGACCTCGATTTCAACTTTTTAGACAGACGCTGTTCCAGAGTGCGTATCCCAATTAACTCATCCGCGATCCAGGAGACTCTCCCCAGCACTCCCGGGTTCCGGCCGTACTCTAGGTTCTTCTTTTGGACGTTCATGCGCTTCACTACTGCATCTTATGAACCAATCGCCGCGCACCCGGTTTTCTCCGCCTAAATACATCACCCGGCGCGAAAGCCATGCAATTTTTGCACAGAAAACGCTGTCAGAATTGCCGGAAACCTTTGCCACGCACAATCCTCCTTCAACGTTCTCAGCTATTTCACGCTGGCATTGGACTTGCCTTAACCGGAAGCAGAATAAATCAATCACCCGCTGACCGCGGCCGGAGAAAAAATGCTTGGATGGCTAACAGTATTCGCACTGCTGACTTTGTGCAGTCTCATGTCAATGTTGCTCGGAGGGGCCGCCATAATTCCAGCGGTCACAGCTAGTGCAGCCTTTGCACTTCTTTTTTGTTTGTGCCTGCTAACTCTCGCGGTTCGTGGCCGCGCCTGAACGGTCTTGCCTATGCCAGGCAAGTCTAGCCGCGTAGTCTTAGCAGTTTATTCATCCACCGAAGAGGCCGCAGCAGCCTATCGCACGCTGCGCTCCGCCGCCCAGAAAGTAGAAAGTCTGTTGCTTAGCAGGAACGGCGCGCCCCCGTCCCGGTCGCGTTTGAGCCGCTACGCACCCCTTCTCGAAGGAGAGGACGCCGTTCTAGTCGCCGCGCCGCCCTCGCAGATTCAAGCCATCGTGAAGCAACTTCGCGGCACCGGCGAGCCTTCCGTTTTCATGCTGACCGGGCATGTGCCAGAGCCCCCGTCGCTGCCCGAGTCCGTTCCTCACCTATCCATTCCGGAAATGGCCCGCCAATGCGCCGAGCATCGCAATCCCTCACCGCTCTGGAAAAATCAAATCCTCGCTCGCGTTCGCGATAGCGAAACCCGCTTCGAAGCCGTGCACCAAAGCCTGGCCGAAGCCGCGCGCCTGGATCACACCTTGACCGCGTCCGCCGAATGGCTGCTCGACAACGCCTATCTCATCCGCACCGCCGTCGCCGAAATCCGCCGCTCGCTGCCGAAAGATCACGCCCGCATCCCCGCCCGCCAGTATGGCTATTTATTTGTCTCGGAACTGGCCGCCGAACTCGTCCGCTACTCCGATCATTGCCTCGACAACGCCAACATCTCGCAAGCCCTCACCGAATATCAACGCTGGACCCCGCTCTCCATCGCCGAATTATGGTCCTTCCCCCTGCTTCTGCGTTTGTCCGTAGTTGAATCCCTGGCTGCGCTAGTTCAACGCGTCGATCGTGCCCAGCAGCTCCGCGAAGCCGGTTACTTCTGGGCCAACCGCCTGGCAGCCAGCTCCCGCCGCGATAGCCAGTCCTTCGAACGTACGCTCCAGCAACTCGAAGCCGACTCCGCAAAAGTGGATCCTTATTTCGCTACCTCCCTGATCGAACAGCTTCAGGACGAAGACCGCGCACTCGCCCCCACGCAGCAGTGGATCGAAGCCAAACTCGGCATGCCGCTCCCTGAAGTGGTGCGCAACGAACATAACCGCGAAGCCGCTGAACGTGTCTCCATAGCCAACGCCTTCGGCAGCCTGCGTACACTAGCGCGTTTAGACTTCACCAAGATTTTCGAGACCACCAGTCTGGTCGAAGCCGAGCTCCGCACCGACAGCACCCACGCCGGCAGCGACTTCGCAACCCGTGACCGCTCCCGAAAAGTCGTCGAACAGATCGCGCGGCACAGCGCCACCGGAGAGCTCGCTGTAGCCCGCCGCGCTGTCGCCCTTTCCAAGAGCGCACAAGGCCCAGCCGCGTCCGTGTCTTATTTTCTGCTGGACGATGGAATCGCCGAACTGGAGCGTGAAACCGGCGCCCGCATGCCGCTGCGCACCCGCACCATCCGCGCCCTTCGCCGCAACGCCACACCTTTTTATCTGGCAAGCACCATCGGCCTGACTGGATGGTTTCTCGCACTGTCTCTCACCGTCGCTTGGGCCGTCGGCGTGCGCCAGCCCCTCATGCTGACGATCCTCGGCACCCTCGCCCTATTTCCCCTAAGCGAACTATCCGTTCAAATCGTCAACGCGCTAGTGATTTCACTGCTCCCCCCGATCCTCTGCCGAAGATGGATTTCAAGGAAGGCATCCCGCCCGATCACACCACGCTAGTGGTCGTCCCCATGATGCTGTCCAGCACCGACGTAGTGCGCCAGGAAGTAGAAAAGCTAGAAGTCCGCTTCCTAGCCAATCAAGAAGACAACGTTTTCTACAGCCTGTTCTCAGACTTCACGGATGCCCAGGAAGTCAACGCCTTCGGCGACACCGAAGTCCTCGCTGCCGCCCGCCAGGGAATCGAACAACTCAACGTCCGCTATCCGGGCAACCGCTTTCTCCTGTTTCATCGCGCGCGCGTGTGGTCCGAAAGCGAGCGCCGCTGGATCGGCCGCGAACGCAAGCGCGGCAAGCTCGAAGATCTCAACGAATTCCTGTGCGGTGAAGGCGACCCCTCCATTCTGTGCGTCGGTCAACTCCCGCGCCCCGTCCCTCACGTAATCACGCTCGACGCCGACACTCAACTTCCACCCGCCACCGCCCGCCGCATGATCGAAACCCTGGCGCACCCGTTGAACCACGTCGTCCTCGATCCCGTCACCCGCGTTCGCACCCGCGGCTACACCATCATTCAGCCCCGCGTCAGCATCTCCCTGCCTGGCGCGACCGCCACCCACTTCACGCGCGTCTTCGCCGATACTTCCGGCACCGATCCCTATTGCCAAACCGTCTCCGACGCCCAACAGGATCTCTTCGGAGAAGCCATCTTCCACGGCAAAGCCATCTACGACGTGCGCTCTTTCCGCGCCAGCGTCGGCCACCGCTTCCCGCCCGAAACTCTCCTCAGCCACGACTTGATCGAAGGCGCCTACGTCGGCGTGGGCCTGGCCAGCGACATCGAACTCTTCGAGAACATGCCGTTCGACTACGCCACCTACAGCAAGCGCCAGCACCGCTGGATTCGTGGCGATTGGCAGATCGCCCCTGGTCTGGCATCGTTCCTCGCGCGGCTCACGTAATCCGCTCCGTAATCAATCGCTGGCGCATCTTCGACAACCTGCGCCGCAGCCTGGTCCCCAGCGCCTCTCTGCTGCTTTTACTATTCGGCTGGCTAACCTCCAAAGCCCCCGCTGTGTGGAGCCTGGTAGTCGGTCTGGCCATCGCCATCCCCGCCGTCGCGCCACTCTTCGAACGCTTCGCCCGCTACTTACAAGGTTCCATCCGCGGATGGCGCGGCGCCTTCGACGAACTCATCCGCGCCGCCGTGATGATCGCCTTCCTGCCCCATCAAGCCTGGTTGTCGATCGACGCCATCTGCCGCGTGACGTATCGCCGCTGGTTCAGCCGCCATCACCTGCTCGAATGGCAGACCGCCGAAAGCGCCTCGCTCGCCCACTCGCATTTCACCTCCACAATGCGCCAGATGCTGATGGTCTCCGCATGCTCCATCGTCCTCATGATCGTCATGCGCATCCAAAGCGTCTTCGCCCCCACCTCCGTCTTCCTCGTCCTGTGGGCCCTGTCTCCGCTGTTAATGCAATGGCTAGCGCGCCCCGTCCGCAGCCACAGCCGCCAGCGTTTCCAAAAAGCCAACAGCGCTTTCCTCCGCACTCTGGCGCGCCGCACCTGGCGCTTTTTCGACGATCTCGTGGGCCCTGCCATGAACTGGCTTCCGCCCGACAACACCCAACTCTCGCTGCACATCGAAGTAGCCGCGCGCACCTCGCCCACCAACATCGGCTTCTGGCTCACCTCCGCCTTAGCCGCGCGCGATTTCGGCTATCTCACCGCCGACGATTTCTGCCGACGCTGCACCCAAACCCTCGCTACCCTCGACCGCCTGGAACACTACGAAGGCCACATCCTTAACTGGTACGACATCCAAACCCTAAAACCATTAGAGCCCCGTTATGTTTCAACCGCCGACAGCGGCAATCTCCTCGCCTGCCTGTGGGTCCTCGAACAAGGCTGCCACGAAGCCGTCCGCGCCCCCGCCCTCGGTCAGCAATGCATGCGCGGACTCATCGATACCCTCTCGATCCTCCGCGAATCCTGCGGCCCCGAAACTCTCGCTAGCGTTCACTTAGCCACGCTTCAGCGCCTCTTACGAGGTAAAGCCGAGGGCTACGCCCTAATCGGCCGCCTGCGCCTCGCCATCACCCCGCTCCAACATTTGCGAGAAATCGAACGCGGCCCCGAAGCCGCCTACTGGGCCTCCCGCCTCGAGTACGAACTCAAATCCTGGATCGAAACCGTCGAGCTCTATCTCAAGTGGATGGAGACCCTCATGCGTCCACCTGAGGAAACCATCCAGGTTCTAGGAACCCACATCGCCCGCCTCCGCCGCCGCGCCGTGCGTGCTGTCCCCTCTCTGCACGCCTTAGCCTCCGGCCACTCCGGCCCCGTCGACGAAATCCTCACACGCCGTCTCGACCCTGCACTTCCCTCCGAAGTCTCCGGCTGGCTCAACCAACTCGCCACCGAATATCAGGAAGCCCGCACCAACGCCGCGCGTTCCGTAGCCAACCTCCAGCGCCTAGCCGCCGCCGCCGAACGCCTAGCGAGCGGAATGAACATGCGCTTCCTCTACGACCAACGCCGCCGCCTCTTCGGCATCGGCTACGCCGTCAGCTCGCCCGTGGAATTCACCAGCCACTACGACCTGCTAGCCAGCGAAGCCCGCCTCGCCAGCCTGGTAGCCATAGCCAAAGGCGACGTCCCCGTAGAACACTGGTTCGCCCTGGGCCGCCCCCGCACCGCCTCCACACTGCTTTCCTGGAGCGGCACTGCCTTCGAATATCTAATGCCCGTCCTCTTCACCCGCACGTTCTCGAACTCGCTCCTCGAAAACGCCTGCAACGACGCCATCAATATGCAGATCGCATACGGCGAACACATGCGCGCCCCCTGGGGCATCTCAGAGTCCGCCTACAGCGCCCTCGACGCCACCCAGACGTATCAATATAAAGCCTTCGGCGTCCCGCAGCTAGCCCTGAAGCCCGGCCTCGAAGAGGAAGGCCTCGTGATCTCTCCGTATTCGACAATGCTGGCCCTCCCCGTCCAACCAACAACCGCCTTCGCAAATCTAAAACATCTTGAAGAGTTCGGCCTCTTAGGCCCCATGGGACTCTACGAAGCCATCGACTTCACCCGCGCCGCCGAACGCCACGGCCAACGCGGCGTCGTGATCTACAGCTACATGGCCCACCACCAAGGCATGAGCCTGGTCGCTCTCGACAACACTCTCTACCGCGGCATCATGCAGCGCCGCTTTCACGCCGACCTCCGCATCCGCGCCGTCGAGTCCGTCCTCTTTGAACGCATCCCCCTCACCCACGCCGTGCTCGAAAAGGATGCCGCCGTCGTTCCCCCCGTGCGCCCCGCCAACGCGGAAGAGCCCGCCGAACGCGTCTGGAAAGAAACCACCGCCGTCCCGCGCGTTCACTTCTATGGCAACGGCCGCTACGCTCTCATGCTCACCAACTCCGGCGGCGGCTACAGCCGCTGGAACGATCTCGACCTCACCCGCTGGCGCGCCGACACCACGCTCGATCCCTGGGGCAGCTTCCTCTACATTCGCGACACCCGCTCCGACGCGCTCTGGGCCGCCACCCCCAAACCCGTCAGCGGCAGCCTGGGTACGAACTCCACGCAGTTCTCCGCCGACCGCGCCGAATTCCACCGCACCGCCTTCGGTATCGAAACCGTGATGGAAGTCACCGTGGCCCCCGAAGACGACGTCGAACTCCGCCGCGTCACCGTGACCAATCGCTCCGTCCGCTCCCGGCCTTTGGAATTCACCAGCTACTCCGAACTAGCGCTAGCCCCGCACGCCGCCGACAAAGCGCATCCCGCGTTCTCGAAAATGTTCATCGAAACTGAGCGCACCCCAGACGACATCCTCATCGCCGAACGCCGCCCCCGCTCGCCCGAAGAACCGCCCGTATGGTCCGCCCACCTCATGGTCGGCGCCTCTGGCGGCATTCAATTCGAAACAGACCGCGCCAAATTCGTCGGCCGCGGCAACACCGTCGAGTCCGCCGACGCTCTCCGCCGCCCGCTCACCGGCTCCACCGGCATCGTGCTCGATCCCATCTTCAGCCTCCGCTGCCGCGCCACCATCGAGCCCGTCTCGCAATTCGAATTCGTTCTCGTGACCATCATCGCGAACACCCGCGAAGACCTCCTGACCCTGGCCGCCAAATACCGCCGCAGCGAATCCGTCAGCCGCGCCTTCGAAATGGCCTGGACCCGCAGCCAACTGGAATTCCGCCACTTGGGCATCGGTCCTACCAAAGCCCATCGCTTCTTCGAACTCGCCAGCAACCTCGTCTATCCCAACCCGTTCCTGCGCCTCCCCGCCGCGCGCCTGGAACGCAACCGCCTCGGTCAATCCGCCCTGTGGGGCTACGGCATCTCTGGCGATCTCCCCATGGTCACGGTAATCATCGGCGACCCGCGCGGCATGCCTCTTGTCCGCGAGCTCCTGCTCGCCCACATCTATTGGCACATGCGCGGCTTCCGCGCCGACCTGATCATCCTGAATCAGGAAAGCCCCAGCTACGATCAGCCTCTGCACAATCAACTGCAGCGCCTGCTCGACGCCTATTCACAAACCGACCCTCGCGGCGCCGTCTACCTGCGCGACTGGCACGCCATGCCCGAAAATCACCGCGACCTGCTGTTAGCCGCCTCCGCCGTAGTCCTCAGCGGCAGCCGCGGCTCACTCCAGCAACAGCTTGCCACCGCCGGAAAGAATCCCGAGCCCCCGCCGTTCGTGCGCTCCGGCACCGAAGCCGAAGAACCGTCGGTCCCTTTGCCGTTTCTAGAACTCCCCTATTTCAACGGCCTCGGAGGCTTCACGCAAGACGCCCGCGAATACGCCATTTACCTCTCGCCGAAAGACAAAACCCCCGCGCCGTGGGCCAACGTAATGGCCAACGCGCAATTCGGCGCGTTAGTCACCGAGAGCGGTCTAGGCTGCACCTGGCGCGCCAACAGCCAGAGCAATCGCCTGACCCCCTGGCACAACGATCCCGTAACCGACCCGCAATCCGAAATCATTTACCTGCGCGACGACGACACCGGCGCCTGCTGGACTCCCACCCCGCAAACCATTCGCGAAAACGACGCCTACCGCGCCCGCCACGGCCAAGGCTACACCGTCTTCGAGCACAACAGCCACGCCATCGGCCAGGAGTTAACTGTATTCGTCCCCTTGAACGACAATGGCTCGGGCGATCCCGTAAAAGTCTGCCGCCTCCGCCTGCGCAACGATTCTTCGCGCCGCCGCCGCCTAACCATTCTCTACTTCGCCGAGTGGGTTCTAGGAACCAATCGCGAAGATCAACTCCCGCACATCCAAACGATCTACGATCAAGAATCCGGCGCAGTATGCGCCCGCCAGTCCTGGAGCGGCAGCCAAACCGATCAACTAGCCTTCGCCGCCGCTAGCCCCCGCCCGTCGTCCTACTCAGGGGACCGCGCGCTCATCCTAGGCCGCAACCGCTCCAGCGCGAACCCCGCCGCTCTCGAACGCGTCCGCCTCGACAACCGCACCGGAGCCGGCCTCGATCCCGCCACCGCTCTTCAACTGGAAATCACCCTCGAGCGCGGCGCGCAAACCGAAATTGTTTTTCTATTAGGTGCGGCCTCCACCATCGAAGGAGTCCGCGACATCGTCAGCCGCTATCAATCCCCCGAGCAAGTCGACCGCGCGCTAACCGCCACGCGCAACTCCTGGGACACGACTCTAAGCGCGTTACAGGTACATACCCCCATCCTCTCCACCGATTTCTTATTGAACCGCTGGCTCCCCTACCAGGCCCTGAGCTGCCGCTTCTGGGGACGCACCGCGTTCTACCAATCGAGCGGCGCCTTCGGTTTCCGCGATCAGCTCCAGGATTGCCTGGCCTTCGTCTACGCCCGCCCCGAATTCACCCGCGCCCACATCCTTCGCGCCGCCGCCCGCCAATTCAACGAAGGCGATGTGCAGCATTGGTGGCACCCCGATACCGGCATGGGCGTGCGAACTCTCTGCTCCGACGATCTGCTGTGGCTGCCCTTCGCGGTAGCGCATTATCTCAACGTAACCGGCGACCTAGCGAATTCTCGACGAACCCGTCGCGTTCCTGGAAGGCGAGCCGCTCAAGCCCAACGAACACGAACGCCTCTTTGTTCCCCCAGTCTCCGCCCACGCCGCCCCGTTGTGGGATCACTGCCGCCGCGCCATCGACTACGCCTGGCGTCTAGGCGCCCACGGTATCCCGCTCTTCGGCAGCGGCGATTGGAACGACGGTATGAATCTGGTCGGCATCGAAGGCCGCGGAGAAAGCGTCTGGCTAGCCTGGTTTCTCTGCGCCGTGGTCGAATCGTTCTCCCCGTGGATGGAAAAAAAAGATCCCCACATAGCCGCCGACTGGCGCGGCCGTGCATCGACATTGAAAGACGCCACCGAATCCACCTGCTGGGACGGCGATTGGTACCTGCGCGGCTTCTTCGACAACGGCGCCGCTCTCGGTTCCCACGCCAACGCCGAAGCCCGCATCGATTCCATCGCGCAATCCTGGGCCGTAACCGCCAACGCCTCCCCCGCCCGCACGCGCCGCGCCCTCGAGTCCGCCGATCAGCTATTAGTCGACGAAACCAATCAATTGGTCCGCCTCTTCACCCCGCCCTTCGACCGCTCAACGCCCCATCCCGGCTACATCATGGGCTACCCGCCCGGCCTGCGCGAAAACGGCGGCCAATATACGCACGGAGCCTTGTGGACAGCGCTCGCCTGGGCCCGCCTCGGCGAAGGCTCCGCGGCCGTGCGCCTATTGACGATGATGAATCCCGTAGAACACAGCCGCACCCCCGACAAAGTCGCGCACTATCGCGGCGAACCCTACTCCGCCGCCGCCGACGTTTCGAGCGCGGCAGGCCGTGCCGGACAAACCGGCTGGACTTGGTACACCGGTTCCGCCGCCTGGATGTATCGCATATGGATCGAAGAAGTTCTCGGCTTCCATCTGCGCGGCGACCAACTCACTCTCCGCCCCGCCATCCCCGAAGATTGGCCTGGCTTCGAAATTACTTACCGCTACCGCTCCGCTACTTACCGAATCACCGTGCAAAAAGATCCCTCGCTAGATCTATCCGCACCGGAATTTCTACACCTAATCGACGACGGCGCCTCCCACTCCGTCCTCGTCCGCATCCCCAGCAAAGCGGCCTCTCAACTGCAGTCCAACAATGGCGCAGTCCACTCCGGACCCGCGCCGCCATCAAAGAAAGGAAACACTGCAATGAATTGGGACCAAATAGAAGGCAAATGGAAACAAATCAAGGGCTCCGCGAAACAACAATGGGGAAAACTTACCGACGACGACCTCGATTTCATCAGCGGCTCGAAAGACAAATTGATCGGCAGACTGCAAGAACGCTACGGCATCCAGAAAGAAGATGCACAAGCGCGTGCCACCGCATGGCTCGACAGCGTTCCCACCATGCCTGAAGAAACTTCCACTCGCCGCTAAATTTCGGCCATCTTCAGAACTTTTTGCCGGCCCTCAAGATGGCCCTTTAGTTGCCAAATAAAACCCGTAGCCCGGCCACAAGTCGGCTGCGTGTAAAAGGAGATTTACCAAATGAATACTTACCTAAAGACGCTTGCTTTCGTGGCAGTCGTTGGTATCGCAGGCGCGGGCTTTGCAGTGGCGGATCAGTGGGACAAGAAAACCACCATCACCATCGACGAACCCGTGCAACTGCCCACCACCACGCTGCAACCCGGAACGTATGTGATCAAGCTTGTCGAAACATCGGCCGCCAATCGTCACACCGTTCAATTCTTCGATAAGGATGAGAAACACGTAGTGACCACCATCCTGGCCATCCCCAACGAGCGTGTGCGCCCCACCGGCAAAAGTGTTTTCGCCTTCTGGGAAACCCCAGCCGGACAGCCCAAAGCTCTGCGCGCCTGGTTTTACCCCGGCGACAACTTCGGTCAGGAATTCGCCTATCCGAAGGATGAAGCCGCTCGCATCAGCGCCAGAAATAGTAACGTGACGGTGCCGATTAACGATGAGAAGACTGCCGACGTCACCACCGCCGCTGCAGCGGAACCCGCCCCTGCGCCTACTGCGCCCGCGCCTGCCGCTGCGCCCGCGTCAGTTGCCGCATCCGAGCCAGCCCCGGTAGCTGCTGAGCCGGCTCCTGCGCCCGCGCCCGTTGAAGTGGCCGCAGCCCAGCAACCGCCGCCTGCCGCGGTCGATACCAGCAGTGACGCGCAGCGCGTAACGCCCACTCCGGCCCCAACCCCGGCAGCGGACACTCTTCCGCAGACCGCCTCCAACATGCCCCTGTTCGGCCTGATCGGATTGCTCTCGCTGGCCGCTGCTCTAGCCCTGAAGGTCGCCTATAATCGCAGCTAAATGGTCCGCATAGCGATAGCACTAGTATTGAGTCTCCCGGCTCTCTCGGCGCAGGAACCCCCTCCGCCGCGCGAGCCGGGATTCACTTTATATACCGCCAGCCAACTCGTCGTACTCAATGTAGGCGTGCAAGACAACCACGGTACAAACATCAAAGGCTTGACAGCGCGGGACTTCACAATTTTCGAAGATGGTCACCCGCAAACCATCAAGCAATTCGCCGCCGAAGATCGCCCCGTTACCCTCGGAATCCTGGTCGACGCCAGCGGCAGCATGCGCACCAAACAACCCGAAGTGGTCACCGCCGCTCTAGCCTTCGTTCGCGCCAGCAATTCCCAAGACGAAACTTTCGTTGTGAACTTTAATGACCGCGCCTTCGAAGGCCTCCCGCCTCAAACCCCTTTTTCACGTGATCCGCAACAACTCAGAGCCGCTCTCTTGGGCCCCAAGCCCGCCGGCAGAACAGCGCTTTACGACGCGCTGACATTAGCCGCCGATCACTTAGCCAAAGGCAAATGGGAAAACAAAGTGATTCTCTTGATCAGCGATGGCGGCGACAACAACAGCACCCACAATTTTGCCGAAACCATGCGCGCTTTGGAGATGTCCGGCGCTACCGTTTATTCCATCGCGCTCTTCGATCCCGATGAACGCGAGCACAACGTCGGGCTCCTGCGTCGCCTTTCGAAAATGAGCGGAGGCGAAGCCTTCGAGCCCATGGACATCTCGCAGATCGAACCCCTGTGCCTGCGCATCGCCGCCGACATTCGCGCAAGCTATACGCTTGCCTACACGCCTCCGCATCCCGATCAACACACCGCGCCGCGCAAGATTAAGGTCGCCGTCATCCCGCCCAACGGAGGTAAAGTTGCCCTTCGCAATCGCACCAGCTACGTGCTCGAAGGCCGCTAACGCGGCACAAGAAACGAAACAGACGCTGCCGAGTCACATCTAATTGCAGGAGTCATGATGCGTATCGCAGCCCTGGTCTTAACCACCGCGACTATAGTTGCCGCGCAAACCGACGATTCAGCCGCGAGCGACCACGCATTTACCAACCGCGATCGCTTTCGCTGGG
>CAVVZG010000136.1:0-12429 GCA_963752205.1 Bryobacterales bacterium
CCGCCGGCGCTAGTAGACCATATCTCGGATCGCACCGCCGTGCCGTTGTTCACACCGGCCTGAAACGTCCAAGCCGATCCGTTGTCAGTAATCGAGCTAATGGAGGACGAGGTGCTCCCCAAAGCACACACGGCAACGATCGTATTGCCGCTGCTGCTCCCATAAGCTATGGGGACCGAGGTTGCCGTGGTGCTGGAACCCGTATTATTGTGGGCGCCGCCAACGCGTGAAATCGTCGACACCAACGGAACCGAGGGAGTAGAGAATATGAAGTTGGCGGACGTCGCGGTTCCGGCAGAGTCGGCGGACACAGCAGCGTAATCGTAGGTGGCCCCGGGGACCAATCCCGTTAACGTAACCGAGTGCGAGGTTACCAGTGTCGAGTTAGCGGGGGAAACGGACCCGTAGCTGCTGGTTGTTCCGTACACAACCTGCGAACTGGCGGGCTGATCGGTGGTCCAGGTAATGGTGGCCGACGTTGTGGTCAAACCGCTGGCGGTAACTGAACTGATCGCCGGAATGGTCGCTTGAGTCGAAAAGGTGAAGTTGGCCGATGCGGCGGTTCCGGCCGAATCGACGGAGAGCGCCTGGTAGTTGTAAGTGGTTCCCGGTTTCAGCCCCGTCAATGTCACCGAATGCGCGGTCACCGGCGTGGAGTTCTGCGCGGAGAGTGATCCGTAGCTGGGCGTCGTGCCGTAGCCGACCTGCGAACTGGAAGGCTGGTCGGTGGTCCAGGCAATCGTGGCCGATGTGGCCGTTATAGCGCTGACGTTCACCGCGCTGATCACCGGGATCGGCAGCGGAGTCGTAAACACAAAATTACCCGATGTCGCGGTCCCGGCGGAATCCGCGGAGATCACAGCGTAATTGTAGGTGGTGTTGGGAGTCAGCCCCGTCAACGTCACGGTATGCGATGTTACCATCGTGGAATTCAGAACGGATACGGTCCCGTAGCTGGTGGACATTCCATACTCGACCTGCGAACTGGAAGGCTGGTCGGTGGTCCAGCTAATCGTGGCCGACGTGGTGGAGATACCGCTCGATCCTACCGAGCTGATGACGGGAATCGTTAACGGGCCCCCACCTACCGGGCGAAGTTCCAACGCGACAGCCGTCCAGGCGGCCGGGCCGGATACCGATGAGCAAGTTACCGAAGTTGCCGCAGCGGCGGTGGCATCGCACAAGTCCATCTCGACATAATTGTTCCCCCCGTTTGTGGTCAAGCCGCCGATCTGCAGTAGCGTGCCATTGGTAAACGTGTAGCCGTAGTATGAATTCGCCCCCAGCCCCGCGACTACGTAGTCGTTCGCCTCCTGGGTGGATAAGCTGAGCGACATCGTTCCCGAGGTTGCTTGATTTGTAGCTGTGGGGCCAATACTCAAAACGCCTGCGTACTCTTCCAGCGCACAACTCGCCGGCGAGCCTGCGGATAAATTGACGGCGAACGATGTCGAAGCCACCGAACCGCCGGCACCGGTAGACCATATCTCGGTTCTAACCGCCGTCGCATTGTTCACGTAAGCGCGAAAACTCCAGGCCGAACCGCTATCTGTAATCGAGCTGATCGAGGAGGATGTATTTCCCAACGCACACACCGCCACGATGGTGTTGTTGTTGCTGCTTCCGTACGCAATAGACAGCGACGCCGGCGTGCTGTTGGAGCCCGTGTTGTTATGGGCGCCGCCTACTCGAGAAATAGTAGACACCTGCGCGATCGAGGGTGTCGAAAAGGTGAAGTTGGCGGATGTCGCTGTTCCTGCCGCATCCGTCGAAAGAGCGGCGAAGTTATAAGCGGTTCCCGGAGTCAGGCCCGTCAGCGTCACCAAATGCGCCGTCACCAATGCGGAGTTTAGGGCGGAGAGCGATCCGTAGGAAGTCGTCGTTCCGTACTCAACCTGCGAACTTGCGGGCTGGTCTGTGCTCCAGGTGATGGTGGCCGTTGTAGTGGTAATGCTACTGGCGGCTACCGCGCTGATTGTGGGAATCGTTGCTACTGTCGAGAACGTGAAGTTCCCCGATGTCGCCGTCCCTGCTGCATCCACGGAGATCACTGCGTAGTTGTAGGTCGTCCCCGGTGCGAGTCCAGTCAACGTCACCGTGTGCGCGGTTACCAGCGAAGAGCCGAGGATCGAGAACGTTCCGTAGCTAAGGGTCGTTCCATACGTCACCTGCGAACTCGACGCCTGGTCCGTGCTCCAGGTAATGGTCGCCGATGTGCTCGTGATACTGCCGGCGCTCACGGCGCTGATCGCCGCCACCTGCGCCGTAGTCGTAAACACGAAGTTGGCCGATGCCGCCGTTCCCGCCGAATCGGTAGAGATCACCTGGTAGTCGTATGTTGTTCCCGGTGTCAGCCCCGCCAAGCTTACCGAATGCGACGTCACCAGCGCGGCATTCAAAGAGGAAGACGACCCATATCCCATGGTGGTTCCAAACCCAACCTGCGAACTCGCAGGCTGATCCGTCATCCAGGTGATTGTGGCCGATGTGGCCGTGATGCCTCCCGAAGCCACAGCACTGATCAGCGGAATCGTCGCCGGAGTCGAAAAGGTGAAGTTGGCCGATGTCGCCGTCCCCGCTGAATCGACCGAGATCGCCTGGTAGTTATAAGTGGTTCCCGGCGTCAGCCCCGTCATCGTCACCGAATGCGCTGTCACCAGCGCAGGGTTCTGTGCCGAGAGCATTCCGTAACTGGCCGTGGTCCCGTAGGCAACCTGTGAACTGGAAGGTTGGTCCGTGGTCCAGGTGATCGTGGCCGATGTTCCCGTGATACTGCCGGCGCCCACGGCGCTGATCGCCGGAATCGTCGCCAGCGTCGAGAAGGTGAAATTGCTCGAGGTCGAGGTTTGCGTCAAAACCGCGGAGATGACGGCATAGTCGTAGGTAGTGCTGGGATTAAGTCCCGTCAGAGTTACCGAGTGCAACGTGAGTGGAGACGCGTTTAGCGCAGAGAAAGCGCCGTAGCCGGTGGTCGTCCCGTACTCAGCCTGGGAACTGGATGGCTGGTCAGTGGTCCAGGTAATCGTGGCTGATGTGGATGTAATACCGCTGGTGGTTACGCCGCTGATTACGGGAGGCGCTCCGCCGACACTTACCGAACGCAGCTCCAGCGCGGGCGCGGCCCACGGCGCCGAGGCCGACACGGAGGAGCAGTTCACAGGCGCGGCTGTGCTGGCGGTAGCGTCGCATAAGTCCATCTCGACGTAATTGTTCCCTGGGTTTGAGGTCAGGCCGCCGACCTGCAGTAGGGTGCCATTGGTAAACGTATAGGCATAGTATGAATTCGCCCCCAGCCCAGCGACGACATAATTATTCGGGTCCTCAGTAGTTAAACCCACCGACATGGTTGCTGAAGCCGCCTGATTCGTGGCCGCAAGTCCGAGGCTCAAAACACCGGCATACTCTTCGATCGCACAACTAGCTGGCGCGCCCCCAGACATATGGATGGCGAACGACGTCGATGCTACCGAGCCGCCGGCAGTCGTCGACCATATCTCGGTTCTGACCGCCGTGCCATTGTTCGCGTAAGCGCGCAAACTCCAGACCGATCCGCTATCTGTAATCGAGCTGATGGCAGACGATGTATTCCCCAGCGCACACGCCGCCACAATGGTATTGCTGCTGCTGCTGTTGTATGCGATCGACAGCGAGGTCGGTGTACTGTTAGAGCCGGTGTTGCTGTGCGCTCCGCCCACGCGGGAAATCGTAGACATGAGCGCAGGAGTTGAGAAGGTGAAATTAGCGGATGCGGCGCCCCCGGCCGCGTCCGTAGACAGGGCAGCGTAGTTGTACGCCGTACCCGGAGAAAGTCCCGTCAAGACCGCCGAATGCGCCGTGACTGGTGATGCGTTAAGAGTGGAAAAAGACGTGTAGACAGTGGTGATTCCGTACTCAACCTGAGAACTGGAGGGCTGGTCGGTAGTCCAGGCGATCGTGGCCGAAGTAGTGGTAACGCCGCTGACAATCACCGCGCTGATCACAGGAATCGATGCCTGAGTCGTGAAGGTGAAGTTTCCCGAAGTCGCGGTACCCGCCGAATCCGCGGAGATAGCAGCGTAGTTATAGGTGGTGCTGGGACTGAGCCCCGTCAAGCTCACCGAGTGCGAAACGGTCGGATTGCCATTGAGGGCCGAGAGCGAACCATAATTCGCGGGAACCCCATATTCAACCTGTGAATTGGAGGGCTGATCGGTCGTCCAGGTGATGGTAGCCGAGGTGGCTGTAATGGCGCTGGCGGAAACGGCGCTGATCACTGGAATCGACACCGGTGTCGAAAATGTGAAGTTCGCCGATGTCGCGAGGCCGGCCGAGTTTATAGAGAGGACGGCGTAGTTATAGGTCGTGGCCGGGCTGAGTGCTGTCAACGTGACAGAATGCGACGTCGTCGCCGCAGCTAGGTAAATGGAGAGCGTGCCGTAGCTAGCCGTGGTCCCGTACTCCACCTGCGAAGTGGAGACCTGGTCGGTGGTCCATGTAATCGTGGCAGAAGTGGCCGTGATGGCGCTCGAGGCTACGGCGCTGATCGCTGGGATCGACGCCGCTGTCGCGAAAGTGAAATTGGCCGACGTAGTAGTCCCGGCCGCATCCACGGAGATCGCTGCGTAGTTGTAGGTTGTGCCCGGCGCAAGTCCTGTCAAGGTCACCGAGTGCGCAGTGACCAGTGTGGGGTCGGGAGTCGACGCGGAGCCGTAGCTCGTGGTCGTCCCATACTTCACCTGCGAACTGGAGGGCTGGTCCGTGGTCCAGGTGATCGTCGCCGATGTGGCGGTGACACTGCTTGCGGCTACGGCGGTGATCGCCGGAGCCGTTAGCGGAGTCGAAAAGGTAAAGTTGGCCGATGTGCTCGATTGTCCAGCGTAATTCGCGGAGATGGCGGCATAGTTATAGGTCGTCCCTGGAGTCAGCCCCGTCAAGGCAACCGACTGAGAGGTTAGGAGAGTCGAATTGAGCGCGGAGAGCGAGCCGTAACTAGCTGTCGCCCCGTACTCAACCTGCGAACTGGAGGGCTGGTCGGTAGTCCAGGTAATGGTTGCCGATGTGGCCGTAACATTACTGGCTGCGACGAAGGTGATCACCGGCGGTGTGGAAATCCCTCCGGACCACGTGAAAACCGACATCGAGTAAGGCGGTAGCGAAAAAGGAGTGGTTGGAGTGAAGTTGGTGAGCGCAGTCGTGACCGGTGAGATCACCTCCGCAGCCTCATTCGTGTCGGTGATATTCGCCGAGGTCAGCGTCGTAAGCTGCACGGTTCCGGAGGGAGCATTGCTACCGCTGAAGGTAACGGGGAGTGTAGCCGTGCGATGCAAATTGAAAACAACGAGCGAGTAATTAGATCCGCTGGAGAAGGCGAATGATTGCAGATAATGGGCGCCCGTCAATTGGACCGTATTTACCAGCGGCTGATCCCAAGTGGGATTCGCGCCGCTTTGCACCGTCTGCAGCATGGCGGTGTTGGCGCCGATGGCCTGGTTCGCCATTTGCAGCGCCAGATACTGAGGCCGGCGCTGGTTGGTGACCCCCATGTCCACCACCGATCCCCAAAGATACACAGTACTTCCGTCGGTGCGGGTATAGATGTATTGCGACAGGTTCCATAGATTCTGCGTGATCACACCTTGCGCCATTTGTTGCAACATGGTGTCGGTCACCGCGAGTCCCGCGCCCAAAGAAGAGACGTAAGAGTTCAAGGCCGACTGCGTGATGCTGCCATTCAGCGTGGTCAGGTTCATCTCATACATGACCACAGGAACTGGATGCGACGAAGCCTGTATAGCCTGCTGGTTTAACGTCATCATTCCGCCGCTCACGCCCTCGGCCGTTCCGTTCGGCGAAACAAAGGCTTCGGCTTCCGCGAAGGTCGAGCCGAAGAGATCTTCATTATTGGAGAAGGAATTCACCGTTGCCATCATGTACGGCGCCAGCGCGAAGGAGTCGTTGTTGTTGCAATGGTTCTGGATATCCTGGTTTCTTCCGGCCGAAACCGCCTGGCCTCCCAGCACCAGATCGAACGCGGAGGCGATATAGGCTGCGTTGCCGCGCATGGACGCAAAAATGGTTTGAGCGCGCTGGCCGTAGATCTCCGGATACTCAATGGCGCCGCCTTTGAACTGGCTGTTCCAGGATTCGTTACCGAATTCCAGATGAATCTTGCTAAACGATCCGGACCAAGGAGCTGGATGTCCCCGCGCAGCGCGTATGGAGCCATAAGGCGTGCTGCTCGATCCGGCCAGATACTCGATGAGATTGGAGGCGTCGGCGGTGCTGAACGTAGTAGGGACTACCACCCAGGGTTCGGTCCCCAGCGCCTCGCAAAGTTGCAGGAATTCCTGCAAACCGTAGGAAATATCATCCTCCTCGGTGAACCAAGCCGAGTAGCCCGACCGTTGCCGCGCGAACGGATCGGCGATGAGGTTATTCAAGGTGTCTCCCAACTGACCCGCCCAAAATCGCATTACGCCAGGCTGGAGCGATTGCAGAGTATTCACTACCGGATCGCGAAAAGCAGTTGTATTGACGGGATTCGAGTCGGTCTGCGTGAGACTGACATTATCGAGCAGAAAGGAGTCCTGTCCGACAGTGCTGAAATTTAAAATCATTATGTCGAGATTTGAGCCCGACTCAGCGGCCGTAAAAGTTAAGGTATAGGTCGCCCATGTATTGGTGAGAGGGATGGTTTGATTTACGTAAGTAGCCTGCAGGAAACGCCCAAGATTCACGGCGATTGCATTCGACCCACCGGTGCCCTTGGCCACGAAAGACAATTGGAATGTGCCGTTGAGCAGCAGAAAAGATCTGCCGTTAACACCATCAAACTTCGCCGCCAGCGCGGCGGTGTCGTTGGCTCCCGGAGCGCTGATAGCCGCGGTTTGTAGTCCTGTCGTTCCCGGAGGCAGGTCGGACGTATTGGTCGCGATGGCGCCGTTCCCAGTGGTAGCTGGCCACCATCCTGCGGCCGCATTCCCCGGCACCGTCATACGAACGATCATGTAATCTCCGGTGGCCGGAGCTACTCCGCTCGCAGAAAATACAAACGTTCCCCCGGTGGTGCCGTTAGAGGCGGTATAACTGGAGACGGTTCCCGTGAGCCCTTGGGCAGTTCCGGAGATGAATTCGAACGTAGCCCCATTCCAAAAGCCAGAGGGCCATACCGAGATAGGGTTATCGTCGACGCACATAGTAGTCGTGCCCGAAGCGCATCGGATCGTCGAATTGTAGAGCTCACCTTCAAAGCCGGGGTTTCTGAAAATCAGATTCTTGGTTATCTGCCCCGCGTCGTAGTAATCCTCAAAGCCCAGATTGATGCCAAAGCGCTTCACCGAGGGCTGCAGCACGTTCGGACCGATGGCGATGTTCGTGGTTTGTGCGGCTGCTGTCGAGAAACCGAAAGAGGCTAGAACAGCCGCGGCGAGACCGTGCCGAATCCGGGACGGGATGTGCCCTCGCGGCCAGACCATGCAGATTTCCGTTCGCCTCCGATTCCCAATAGTGTAACGGCAAGACCGCCCGGATTACACTTTTCCCGCAAGAAATTTATCTTGTAAGTTCCGATCCGCGGACAACCCGACGGCTAACCGCAAAATTCAGAGAAGACCAGGCAAAGGAGAAGAGAGCAAAAACCGATTTAGTACTGTACGTTCTGGAGCCGTGAAACGCAGTGTGCCGATTCAAGAACCGAGGTAAAAATCAGAAACGCGCCTATGCGTCCTGTGGCGCCGGTTTTCAAACGACGTCACAAAAGCGAAAAGGCGATTTGGTCGTACTGTAACGCCGCCTTCGTCTGTTCCGTCCGGACAACTTTACCACTCGCCACCAGTTCAACGGGCACATCGCCATCAATCCGCACGGGCCACTGAATATGCAGCGCCACTCTGGTATTCTTTCGCACCAAAGACTCGGTGGTGAATGCAATCCCACTCGTACTCATGTCGATGACGCGACCCACACCCTGGCTTTTCTGAGCTTTCAAGCCGGTTTCATATCGCATGGGGAACGCCAACGGCACCCGAACGCTGCTGCGGCGTTCTCTGCCGGAATGCGCGACAACGCTTGGCTGTGCGTGCTGGCTAGTGATCATCGTAATCGACTCTCTTGCAGCGCCCCAGTAGGCAACACTTCGGTCAGGCAAGCGCACCAATGACACGGGATGGAGCTGCCGTAAGCGAAGCAAGTAAGGCTCGATGACATCCACGAGCGTCTCGGGTACGCTGGCCACCCAGTCGACGTCCTTGCCATCGCTGAAGAGCGCCTTAAGACGTGGCGGCGCCTTGCGGAACGGCCACAGTCGGATGCGAGGCGTGTCCAAAGCCATTAGGGGCGGGCTATTAACCAGCGATATGACGGCTTAGTCTTGAACTCTCGATACGAGTTATCGACGGGCGGTGTGGCGTTACAGCGACTGTCCAATCACGATCTATCTCGACCTCAACTTCGCGACTGCCGCAAAGAACTGCTACGACTACTCTACGTTGAAGTGCCCTCACTATAGTTCCGTGCATGCCAAGAAATGGACCTTCGGTCATGCGAACGGTTTCTCCGATGCTCATTTTAGCGATCCCTCCGAATCGCAGCAACGAGGCTGGCTAGCACTATTGTACTTCGGAAAGTATTTTTTGAAACAACAAAATCTCAGGGAGAGTGTGAAAATAAATCCCGCTGCGAAGGACGCATCTACAGTCTTCGCGCGCGATGACAGAAGAAGTTCCACCGATGCACTGAGATGCTTGCCGGGACGTGAAGCTTATCTTGATATTTTGCAGGCCGCACGCTGACGAGGCCGGCGCTGCGTTTTGGCATGCTCGTCAAATCAGATCGAAGGTGGAGCAGCCACGAACACTTTGCCGTCCTTGGTCGTGAATGGAATCTTATTTCCGTTCGAGTCCAGCAAAGTGACGCTCGACGTTGGGATCGACAGAAAAGCGGTTCCGACTCCGATTGCATTGAAGTGAATCTGCAACAGCGTTCCGCCAAAATTCAGGCCGATGTTGTTTCTGGCGATTCCACTGATGGTCCCGGCCGCGTTGTCGACGGTTCCTGGGTTTGTCGGCAGCGCAGACAGAACGGCGGGAGAAAAACTGACGTCAAAACGATAGGAATCGAGAGTCGCGGCCAGAGCGGAGATGGTAACGTTCACTTCGACAGAACTCCCGAGGGTCTCATTGTCGACGTCTTGCCCGATCCTTAGTGTCGCCATGTTCGTAAATTAACAGGTTTTGGATATACTGATCCCGTAGCGCCGTAAGGAGGGCTTGTGCGAAGACTAGCGGCTGGTTTGGGATTGGCGATGCTGGCGGCGGCGTTGGGCTACGCGCAGGCCAAGGATCCGTTTGTGGGGTCGTGGGCGATGGATCCGGATCAGTCCACATTCACGCCGGGGCCGGTGCCGATGGAGCGCTACATGACCTTTGAGATGTCGGACAAGGGCATGACGCATTTGACGAAGACTCCTAGTCTATTTGGCGGGAGCAGCAACATTACTTACACGGCTAAATTCGACGGCAAGGATTACGAGATTTTGGGGACGGGCCTGGATACAGTCTCGTTGAAGCGGGTGGATGCGAATACGATTGAGCGTAGCGGCAAAGAAAGCGGCAAGGTGAGCGAGACGGCGGTGATGAAAGTTTCGCCGGATGGCAAGACGCTGACGATTACCACCAAGGGGAATTTTCGCGGAACGGAATATAGCAGCGTGCAGATTTTTGTGCGCCAATAATTACCGGGGGACTTCGTGGGAACTAAGTGGTCGATGCAGGGAACGCTCTTGGGAGCTTGCAGTTGCGATTGGGGCTGTCCATGCAGTTTCGATGCGCCGCCTACGCAAGGGTATTGCGAGGGCGGGTATGTGTGGCACATCGAAAAAGGCAAGTTCGGGAACGTGCCGCTGGATGGGCTGACGTGGTCGTGGATCGGGCATTCGCCGGCGGCGTTGCATAAGGGCAACGTCACGTGGCTGGTGTTGGCGGATGAGAAGGCCACGGCGGAGCAGCGCGCGGCGTTCGCGAAAATCGCGGAGGGAAAAGCCGGCGGACCGTGGGTCATCTTCATGGCCGTGGCGGGGCGTCGCGGCGAGACCAAGTACATGCCATTCGAGGTGACAGTCGACGGGCTCAACAGCAAAGTGCGGGCGGGCGATGCGCTACGTATGGAGCTGGGTCCGATTTTGAATCCGGTGACGGGCGAGGCGGAGGAGTTGTATCTGGACAAGCCTACGGGGTTCACTTCGAAGCGGCTGACGCTGGGCGTGGGCAACGTGTTCCGCGTGAGCTCGGACCTGGCTTACGATCATAGCGGCAAGTACGGCGAATTCTCCCAGTTTGAATACAGCGGCGAAAGTCCTGACTGACCCTCTCTTGAAATCGGCCTTTGGCCGTGGCGAGCGCTGGGCGCGCGGTGTAGCGGCCGTAGTGTTTCTGGTGTCCGCTGTTTACACCTGGAACGCTATGCGCGGGATGGCGGGCGGCATGACGATGCCGGGCGGCTGGGAGATGTCCATGATGTGGATGGGCATGCCGGGCCAGAGCATCGCGGGCGCTGCGTTCACTTTTCTATTGATGTGGGTGGCGATGATGATCGCCATGATGCTGCCTTCGAGCTGGCCGATGCTGGAGTTGTATCAGAAGGTCGCGGTGTCTAGCGGCGTGCGGCGGCCGGCGTTGGCGACGGCGCTAGCAGGGGTGGGATATTTCGCGGTGTGGGCGGCGTTCGGGGCGGCGGTGTTTGGGGCGGGGTTCGGGGCCGGGGCGGCGTCCATGAAGTCAAGCGCGTTCAGCCGCGCGATGCCTTTGCTCGCGGGCACGGGATTGATTTTCGCGGGGGCTTATCAACTGTCGCCGTGGAAGCAGGCTTGTCTCACGCATTGCCGTTCGCCGCTAATGTTTTTAGGACATGTTTTTCGGCCGGGGCTCAGCGGGGCGCTGCGCGTAGGGGCGGCGCACGGGCTGTATTGCGCGGGATGCTGCTGGGCTCTCATGTTGATGCAGACCATCTTGGGTGTGATGAGCTTGACGGTGATGATTCTGGTGGCGGCGGTGATTGGTGCGGAGAAGTTGTGGACGCGCGGTCCGCTGCTGGCGCGAGTGGTGGGCGCGGCGTCGATCGCTGTGGGCGGATACTTCCTGCTGCGGGCGGCGGCGATCTTCTCATAAGATAGGGAATGGATTCCGGCGCTGAGTTAAGAGTCGAGCTCGCAAGCGCATCCCTCAAAAAAGAACTGCGCACGCGCGATTTGGTTTTCACGCAGATCCTATACATCGTAGGGCTGTCGTGGATCGGGTACGCGGGCAAGCTGGGATCTTCGCACGCGGCGTTTTGGGTGCTGGCGCTGCTGCTGTTTTACATTCCCTCCTGCATCGTCGTCATCCACTTGAACCGGCAGATGCCGCTCGAAGGCGGGCTGTATCAATGGGCGAAGCTGCGTTTCGGCGCGATGGCGGGGTTCATGGTGGCGTGGAACATCTGGCTGTTCTCGATTTTGTTCCTGTCGGTGGGTGGGCTGCGGGTGGCCGATATGGCGTCGTACGCGCTGGGGCCGCGGGGCGCGTGGATTGCGAACAGCAAGTGGTTGATCGTGACGCTGAGTCTGCTGCTGATCGGCGGGATGATGCTGGTGGCGATGTATGGGCTGGCGCTGGGGAAATGGATTCACAACGTGGGCGGCTTCGGATTGGTGGTGCTGCTGGCGGCGATGCTGTATTACGCGGTTCCGCATTGGTTCCGGGGCGACGTGAAGATGGCTCCGGTGGCGTTTGCGCTGCCGGCGATGTCGCTTTTCAGTTTGAACATTCTGGGCAAGATGTGCTTCGGGGCGCTTTCGGGATTCGACTCGGTGGGGATTTTTGCGGGCGAATGCAAAGATCCGGTGCGGTCGATCGGGCGCTCGGTGTGGATTGCAGCGCCGTTGATCGGGGCGATTTTTATTTTAGGAACCGGGAGCGTGCTGACGTTTTCGCGGCCGGAGCAGATCGATTTAATTGCTCCTACCAGCCAGATCATCAGCGCGGGGGCGGCGGGCAACGGCGGAGTGCTGGTGGCGGCGGCGCTGGTGCTGATCATCGTGATTTTGCTGGCGCAGCTCAGCCTGGTGTTCAGCGCTTGCATTCGGCTGCCGATGGTGGCGGGATGGGATCATCTGCTGCCGCCCTGGTTCAGCCGGCTGCATCCGCGGCATCGCACGCCGAGCGGATCGATTTTATTTATCGGGGCGATGACAGTGGTGCTGGCCGTCGCTACGAATCTGGATTCTGGAAATCAGGAAGCGAATCAGCTTCTGGACAACGGGGGCGGAATCGCTTTCGGGCTGGCCTATCTGGTGATGTTTGCGATTCCGCTGCTGCGGCCGGCGGAGAGGCCGAGTTGGGGAGTGCGGATCGCCGCGGCTGCCGGCTTTCTGACGACGTTGCTGTACGTGGTGCTGTCCGCCGTGCCGGTGATCGA
>CAVVZG010000137.1:0-4802 GCA_963752205.1 Bryobacterales bacterium
GATCCGCGGCGATGCTTTGCCGGAACAGCCAGCCGATGCCGAGCCCGGCCCGCGCGGCGTGGATGAGGGCGCTGGTGCTGTTGACGATCAGGTTGCCCTGGACATGGACGCTCGCGGGACCCTCGGCGCTGCGGAACGGCCAGGGGGCGATCCTGCGCGAGCCGATGAAGCGGTAGAGGATGCAGTTGTGCTCCAGGAAGTCGCGCGGATGTCTCGGCCGCGAGCGCCCTTTGAAATACGATGGCGCCGCGAAGAAGGCCTCCTGCAGCGGTGGGGTCAGACGCACGGCGAGCATGTCCTCGTGGATCTGGTCTCCCATCCTGACGCCGGCGTGATAACCCTCCGCGACGATGTCGACGAATGCCTCGTCGAAGGCCAGATCGAGCTGGATGTCCGGATATCGCTTGTGAAATCCGGCCAGCCTGGGCGCGATCGCCAGTTCATAGGCGACATAGGGAAGCGTGATCCGGATTCTGCCCTTGGCGGTGCGGCCGATCGCGCGAGATTCTTCCAGCGCGCTGCCGAGCTCGGTCATGGCCGGCTGAACTCGCGTCAACAAGGCGCGGCCCGCATCGGTCAAGCGGACCGAGCGGGTGGTGCGCGCGAACAGGCTGACGCCGAGCCGCTCCTCCAGCGCCTTCAGCCGATAGCTCACGGCCGGTGGCTCGACGTCGAGGGCCGCGGCCGCGGCGCGCAGCGATCCTTGTTCGGCGACGGCCAGGAAGACCTCGAGGCCGCCGAAAGGAAGCTTCGCCATTAATCGAAAAGCCTTATCTCTCTGTTCATATTGAAAAGTCTATACGCGGTAATCTTCATCGTCTACATGGCCTGCCAGGCACGGCGAGCGCCGTCGCGCCCGATGTTTCCCAGTTCGAGGAGAACCAAGTGGCGAAGATTCACACGGGCGGCTGCCAATGCCGCGCCGTCAGGTACGAAATCCGGGCCGATCCGATCATGGAACCGCTGCTGGCGCACCACGGCGCAGCGGCCTTCGACGTCACTAAAATGGTGACGGTCAAAGGGACAGTTACAGATTTCCAATACGTCAATCCCCACGTGCAGGTCTATTTTGACGCCAAGAACGATAAAGGCGAGCCGGAAGCCTGGCAGGGTGAGCTTACCGCTCCCAACAAGTTGTCGCGGGCCGGTTGGACCAAGCGTACGTTGAAGCCGGGAGACATGATCACCGTCACCGGCAATCCGGCGGCAAACGGCGCGCACACGCTGTGGATCCGTAAACTGATCGGGCCTGACGGCGAGTCCCTCCAACTGTTCGAGGACTAACATGGCGCGGAGTTCTCTGCAATGCGTATTACCGGCCGCTGTTCTGGTGCTCACCGTAGTTCTCGGCGCGCAGACGGCTCCCCCGGCGGCGCCCAGCAAGCCCGCGCCGAAGCACGATCTTACCGGCGTGTGGATGGCGCGCAACCCGCCGGCGATTCGCGCGTTTGCCGGAGCCACCTTCACCAAGGAAGAGCCGGAAATGACGCCCTGGGCTCTCGCGAAATATAAGGAAGCGAAGTCTTCGAACGGCGGAAAGTATACGCTCGACACCACCAACGATCCGGTGGTCACCAAGTGCGATCCCCCGGGAGTCCCGCGCGTCTATTTCCACCCCTATCCATTTGAGTTCGTCAGCACGCCCACCTACATGCTGATGCTCTACGAATACGATCACATGGTGCGCCGCATCTATACCGATGGCCGCCCCCTTCCCGAAGATCCGGATGTCTCCTGGATGGGATCGTCTGTCGGCCACTGGGACGGCGACACCACCTTTGTCGTCGACACCGTGGGTTTCAACGACAAGACTTGGCTCGATCGCTTGGGCCATCCGCACAGCACGCAGTTGCATGTCACCGAGCGCTTCCGGCGCATTGACATGGATCACATGCAGCTGGACTTCATCCTGCAGGATCCGAAAGCCTTGGTGAAGCCCTGGACCGCGACCTTCTATTACGAGTTGCGCCCCAAGTGGGAACTCGGCGAAATCTCCTGCTCCGGCGATTACCTGGATTTCAAAAAGTTCGAAAAATAAATGTCCACTCGCACTGCGATTCTGGCGTTCGCTCTGTTGGCTGCTGCGTCCGCAGCGCAGGCGCAAAAGGGTGCGGATCCGGTCTATAAAGTGGACCCCTTCTGGCCCAAGATGCCTCTGCCGAACAAGTGGATCATCCAAGGCGTTCCCACCATGGTCACCGACAAGGACGATCACATTTGGGTGTTAAACCGTCCGCGCGATATCAATCCGGATGAGAACGGCGCTGCCGCCAAGCCGCCGCGCACGGATTGCTGTATCGCCGCGCCGGCCGTGTTGGAATTCGACGCTGCGGGTAATTTGCTGAAATCCTGGGGCGGTCCCGGATACACCGACGGCTGGCCCGCGCAAGGAATCGCCCGCCCCGGCGCGGCCGCCGAGCACAACATTATGGTTGACCGCGAAGGCAATGTGTGGATCTCCGGCAGCAGCCAGGGCGACAGCATCCAAAAGTTCACCGCCGACGGCAAGCTGCTATGGGATTTCGGCCACCGCGCCGCCCGCCCGCCGGCCCCCCGCCTGCCCGAGAACGATCAGCAGACCGAAGTCTTCCCCGGCGGCATCTTTTTCTTCGACCTTGACGAAGACGCCCGCGAGATCTACATCGTCGACGCCAAGCGTGTTCTGGTTTACGACTACGAAGGCAAATTCAAGCGCGGCTGGGGAGGCCACGGCATCCCGCTGAGCGAGATTGACAACAACCCCACGCCGCCCTATGACACCAACGGCAATCCTCCCGATCAAATGCAGTTCGCGCCCGCGCTGCATTGCGTCCACTTCGCGGTCGACGGGCTGGTTTACGTTTGCGAGCGCGGCAGTGACCGGGTACAGGTCTTTACTAAGCAAGGTAAGTTCGTGAGCAGCTTCTTCGTGCACCCGTCGACGCCCTCGCGCGGCGCCGAATGCGGCGGTCCCGGCAGCCTGCTTTTCGGCATGTGCGGAACCATCTATAACCTGACCTTCTCGCATGACGCCGCCGAGAAGTTCGTGTTCCTCGCCGACGGCACCAACGACAAGATCTGGATTCACGACCGCAAGACCGGCGCCCCGGCCGGCTCCATCGGTGACAACGGCCGCATGGCGGGACAATTCCACTGGATCGACGCCATCGCCATCGATTCGCACGGCAACCTCTATACCGGTGAAGTGGATACCGGCAAACGAGTCCAGAAATTCATCCTGACCAATGGCGACGGCAAGGCCCGCCCGCGTCCCCACGAGTAAATCCGCCACTCTACGGATGATCCCGTTTTCAGGCATGGCACGCGTATTACAACAGTCCGGTTCGCTTGACACGGCGTCGGGCAGGGAATTAAGCTTTTTTCAAGTGCCGTAACGGTAATGGGTTACCACCCTCACCGGCGGCAGAAAATGGAGACCAAATCAATGACCAGTACCTCGCAACGGAAATATACGGTGCTCATCGGCGCCGGAGTGGTTGTAGCCGCCGGGATTTTTGGGCTCGCCTCCTACGGTCCGGCCGGCCTGAAAAGCGCCGTACAAGGCGCGATCGGCAAGCGCGATGTCTACCGCGATTCGAACGGCGCCAGCACCGCCGACGCCAGTTCCAACGCGGAATTCGCGAAACTTTACGCCATTGGCCAGTTCAAGGCTTTGGCCAGCGATCCCCGTTTCCGGGCGCTCGCCGCGGATTCGAATTTCACCAATTTGTTGAGCAACTCCCAGTTTGTGAGCTTGCTGGGGAACGCGCAGTTTGTGAATGCGGTCACGAACATAGCCAGGCAATCGAACGTCGCGTCCGGCGTGAACTCGCAGGTGACCAGCTCGAACACGTCTTCGAGCGTAAGCTCCGGCGTGAATTCGGGAGTCAACTCCAGTGTGAGTTCCGGTGTGAACTCGGGAGTAAACACCAACGTGCAAACGCAAATCACGCAGATGTTGGCGAATTCGCAGTTTGCCAGCTTGGCCTCCAACTCAAGCTTCGTGTCACTCATCAGCAACGGGAATTTCGTATCTCTGGTCAGCAACTCGGATTTCCGGGCGCTGGTAAGCAACTCGAGCTTTCAATCCTCGGCGGCGCAGTTGCAGGGCGCGGTGCAATCCGCGTCTACCAACCTAACGCGTTTTTAAAAATTCGCAGGCATCGGCGAGGTTATCGCGCTGGTTAGATTCAGGCGGACGGCGGTTTCCACGGCGTTCCCACGCTGCTGGTTTATCGCGTCCGCCTGTTTCATTTTTGTAACAACCCCCGCGTGGGCGCAGTTGCGCGAGATCGAAACCAACGACCTGCGTCTGGTTTTTTACGATGCCAACCACACCTACCTGGCGCCGCAGTTGATGCGCTCCTTCGAGAACGCCTACACTTTCCACAAAAAACTCTTCGATTACCATCCCGACGGCAAAGTAACCGTTTTGCTTGAAGATTTCGGCGACTACGGCCATGGCGGCGCCGATGTGATTCCCTCCAACCGCATCAACGTCGGCATCGCGCCCTTCAGCTACATCTACGAAACCATCCCCGCCAACGAACGTATGAGCTGGATCATGAATCACGAGCTGGCGCACGTGGTGGAGATGGATGGCTCGCGCGAAAGCGATCGCTTCTTCCGGCGCTTTTTCGGCGCCGCCGTGTTCCCCAGCAAAGTCACCCCGAATCCGGAAGACCCCATTTCGACGGTCTACGGTTTCCTGACCGCGCCGCGCCGTTACTCGCCACGCTGGTTTCACGAAGGCCTGGCGGTGTTTCTCGAGACCTGGATGTCGGGCGGCCTGGGCCGCTCACTCGGCGGCTTTGATGAAATGG
>CAVVZG010000138.1:0-10941 GCA_963752205.1 Bryobacterales bacterium
ATGTACCGCAAATTGCTGTTGCGCAGTTTTTCAGCGCGGTCGCGGAAGCGGTTGGATTCGATTTCCTCAGCGCCGAAGGACTTTACCACTTGGTGGCCGCTCAGCGTCTCCTGCAAGACCTGGTTCAGTTCAGCAGCGTTGTCTTGCGCGCTGCGCGTACTGCTGCGGATGCGGCGGCCCAGGCGCATGGTCGGGACCAGCACGAACGGCAGCACCGTCAGGCTGACCAGAGCCAGATTCCGATCCATCTGTAGAACCACGATCAGCAGAGCGACCGCCACAAAGGACTGGCGCAGGAGGTCCGCCAGAATATGGGAGAGCGCCACCTGGATTTTTTCCAGGTCGTTCATGATCGACGACATCACACGCGCTGTCGAATTCGCTTCGAAGAAATGAGCATCCTGGTGAACTACCCGGTCAAACACGGTCTGCCGCAGGTCGGTCACAGCAGAGAGGCCGACGAAGTTGATCAAATAATTCGCGAAGTAATCACACAAGCCCTTGAGGAACACGGTGGCGAGGATCGCGGTCGCCACCATCGTAAAAACGTTGTGAATGGAGGCCGGCATGAAGTCGCCAAGGAACAGCTTGTGCTTAATGACGGGAATGGTGAACAGCAGTACCGGCGTTTCGGCCGACGACGGGTTCAACACCCGGTCGAACACGGGCTTGATCAGAAGTGCCATCAACCCCTGCGCAGCCCCTACGCAAGCCATCAGCAGCACCGAAAGAATCAAATGCGGCGTGTAAGGCCGCGAAAACCGCAGGAGCCGCGCCAGTTCCTTCACGCCCGCGCCCTCGCGCCCCGCAGCGTTTCCGCCGCCGCCATTACTTCGTCAATGGAAATTTCGTCGATGCTACCCCGCGAAGTAAGTACCAGCGCTTCCGTGCGCCAAGGAGCCCACGTGACCGGGTTCGAAGGTCCAAACAACACCACCACCGGAACCCCGAACGCCGCCGCGATATGCGCCGGCCCGCTGTCATTGCCGATGAACAAGCTCGCGCCCGCCATCAAATTCTTCACCTCCGCCAGCGGCGCGTTGCGAAACACTTGAAACGGCCCAAAGGCTGACGCGTCGTCCCCCGGCCCCGCCAGAATCATCGGCTCCAGCCCCGCGCTCTGCAGCCGCGCGGCGACTTCTACAAACCTCTCAAGCTGCCACGCCTTTGGCGGAGCCGACGCAAACGGATGCAGCACCACATAAGGCAAGTAAGCCGGCTCTTTCCCCGCGATCAGCCGCGCCCGCGGAATCTCCGTCCGCGGCACCCCCAGCCAGAACATCGCCGACGCCAAATGTTCCGCCGTATGCACCGGCCGTTCCTCGCCCAAAATCTCCTGCGCCCGCGGAATCTTGTGCGAATAAATCCAGCTATAGCGATGATGCCCGAACCCAACCCTGAACTTCGCGCCAGACTGGAGAGTCATCCACATGCTGCGCGACCCGCCGTGGAGGTTCAGCACCATATCCACGCGCCGACCCACGTCGGCCCCAATTTCTTCGATGTCAGGATGCCCCTCGAAAACCCCCGCAAAACGCGGCTCAACCACCATGCGAATACGCAGATCCGGCCGGTAAGCTTTGAGAAGACCCAGCGCTGGAGTCGTCAGCACGCAGTCGCCCAGCGACCGCAAGCGGATCACGGCAATCCAGGCGCGCGACGGAAGCCGCGCCAGCAAAGGATTCCATTGTTCGCGTCGAAGCCTATTCTTCAATGCGGGCTTCGTCGATCAACATCACCGGGATGTCATCGCGAATAGGGTAAACCCGCTTACACTGCACACATTTCAGGCCGCTTTGGTCCTGCTTCATCTCTAGCTCCGCCTTGCACTGCGGACACACCAGGATCTCCAGCAGTTCCTTGCTGATAGCCATAACATCTGTCAGTGTAACACCGGAAAAGAGGGACGGAGCCTGATTTTCACCGCAGTCAAACTGGTACCACCAGCTAGCCGCCCCGCGAAATCAGTCTCCGTCCCTCTTTTCCCCTAGCGCTTAGAGCCGTACGGGTTGTTGCAGCGTAAACGTCAACCGCGTCTCCGAAGGCACCCGCACCCGCTGGCCTTTGGTGGCCACCTGGACCGCCGTGCCCGCCCCCGCGCCAGCGCCCAAGCCGATCGCCGCGCCCTTGCCGCCGCCCGCGATCCCGCCGATGATCGCGCCCAAAACCGCAGTCCCGCCGATCACCTTGGCGCTCTTCGCTCCCCGCGACCCGCTCTCCTGCGTGATCGCCGTGGTGTCGACGTCAATCTGCCGCCCATCCACGCGCAGCGACATGATATCCAGCGTCAACACCGTACGCCCTTCAATCTTGCCCGATTGCTGATCGTCGACAAGCTTCACCACCACGTCCGCCCCGCGCGGCACTAAAGTGCGCCCGCTAGGATCCAGCACCGGCTCGTCGAGCGAAGCGTTGAACGTCTGCCCCACGCGGTCGCGCTCGGAGTCCACGCTATCCACCATGCGAATCGTGAGCACTGTTCCCGATGGAATCATCGGCCCATCGAAATCGTCACGTCGTGGAGCAAAATTATCGTTGCGTGCCGCCGGAGGCGGCGGTGGCGGCGTGTCACGGTACACCGGGGGCGCCAACGCCTGCCCGCCATCGCCAAACAGAATCCGGTCCACGTCAGCCACCGGAATGGTATCCACGTGATCACCCACCGCGACCCGTATGGTCCGCGAATCGCCACCCAAGAACGATCCACTGACCTGATGCCCGTCGCGGAACATCACCGTATCGGCCAGCCCGCAATTCGCCAGCAACAACAGAACGCTGAGATAGCGCATGAAAAATCCCCTCCCTTATTGACTGTAGATGCCGCGCCCGTTCGCAGCGTTTCAGCTAGCTTTGCTATGGCGGAAATTCGCCAGCAGCATACTGGCGATTTGTTTGCCGTGCTCGAAAGCTTCTTCGTAGACCGCGTGCCGTTCGGCGCGCGTAAATCCATAGCCCATGCGATACAGCCGTTCGAGCGAAAGCCCCACCGCGAACGTACCCGCGTAAGCAATCCCTGCCTTCGGAATCAGCCCGCCGCCGAAAGGAACCTTGCCGATCAGCTCGCGCGCCAGCGCCCGCCACCCGAATGCACCCGCGACTATCGAAGCGATTTCAGACCGTTGCTCCCGGTACCCCAGCGGCCGGTCGCTAGCCGCGGCAATCAGGAAAGCCATGCGGATCTGATTCATCGTCAGGAACGCGGTGTCGGAAGCAAATTCCCCCGCCGCCCACGGAATCATCGCCAAGCTGGGAATCACATCTGGAATAGCAGTCGTCAAACAGAACAGCGCGTTCTCTTTGGCAATGGACCGGATCATGCGATGAATCGCCGGCCTGCGGAACGGATACAACTGCCGCGCCAGCGGCAACGCCAGATCCTCGCGCGCCTTCAAAATCCGTCTAACGCAATTTTCGGGAGATTCCGGATCGAAGGAAAATGCTTTGGCGGGCCGCAGGATTGACGCGTCGTAAATCTCGATGTCGCAATCTTTTCCGCCGCCGCGAATCAGAAGCTTCGCCGCCTGCGCGCGCCGCTCCGGCGAAAAATGGAACGGTGCAAAATAGGTTTCCATCTGCCCCAGCGCGTCGGCCGAAGGCGCGATCAGTCCCACTTTCACGGGACGGTCTGCTAATTCCCGCAGATCCCTAGGATTCAGGGTCGCGAGTGCCTGCCTGATTTGGCGGAGGACTGCAAGGGCCATGGTTTCGCGGAATACGTCTTCCCTAGAGCTCGAAACATCACCCTGAGCTCTTGCCTCCATTGTACCCCTAAACCGATCCGTTCGATGGGAATATCCACCGAAAAAAAGCCCAGCACCGTTTCGTTCGAAGGATGAAACTCCATCGCCGGCGCCACCAGCAGCAGCCGCGGAGCCTCCGCCCCCAGCCGAATCCCTGTAAAATGCCCGCTTCCGGCAATCTCCCCGCGGTCCAGATGCCACTTGACCCGCATCCAGTAATCCAGCGCCTGTAGCGGCAGATGGATATCCTGATCCACCTTCAGCTCAATCACCGCCAGCCGCCCCTCGCGATCGACAGCCAGCAAGTCAATGATTCCGCGATCTCCACCCGCAAACTGCGCCACCTGCCCGTAAACCGGCTGCTTAAGCAGCGTCGCATCCAGCGATTCGATATCCGCCCGCACCCGCGCCTCCAGCCACGCCTCCGGCTGTCCCGCACGAGGCGCCCGCGCCGGTCTTCCGCCCGTGTCTAACCTGGTATCCAGATTCGTGTAATCAAAGGGATCGACCAGTTGCTCATACCCCTCGGCGTCATGCACAAAGATCAAATACCTGGCCGCAGCAGCGTCCAGAAACCGCACCCGATGACAAACCGAATGCTCCGTCCCCGCCGGCGCGAAAATCGCCAGCCCCTCCACCACCAACTTCGGTTCCCTCCGGCGCAAATAATCCAACCAGATCAACCCAAAACTAAGAGCATTCGCCGGAGCCGCAGAGTTTTCCGGAATCCCAATCGCCGCCAGCGCCGTTGTTCCCCGCCGCAGCAGAGCTCGCGGATAAGCCGGAGAAAAACTGTTATGCAAATCCTGCTCCGTGCTCAGCTCCACCACCCGCCACTCCGGAAACTGCCGGTGCAGAGACTGCCGAAAGCGCTCGCGATACTTCAGCCGCGCACCCTTGCGAGCCGCATCCCGATGCGTCTCCCGATCCAGATCCACTAACGTCAGCGGTCCGGTCCTTCCCCCAAAGTGCCCCACCTCGAGTTCCAGCCGTCCAGGCCGCTCCACCCGCACCGCCATCACCCGCCGGGCCAATGTGCGCTTTTCATCCCAGCACTCAATCGTGATCCCCGCAGCCCGTTCGTTCACGGCAAACGTATCCGCCGCCAGCGCGAACGGATCTTCGCCGGGCTCAATCAATACTGGTTTTTGGCTGGCTTTGAGAAAGCGCTCAATCGCCAGGTAAGCCAAGTGCGGATCCCCGCGCTTCGCTTTCCCGGGTGCGGGATACAACGCTCTTAGTATGACGCAATCTACAGGGGATTCACGTGCCCGCGCGGCATCGCGTCAATCTCCGCCAGATCTTCCGCAGTCAGCGTCCACCCCGCCGCCTTGGCATTCGCGTCCAACTGCTCCGGTTTCGTAGCCCCCGCAATCACGCTAGCCACCGTAGGCCGAGCCAGCAGCCAACTGAACGCCAGCTCCAGCAGCGTCCGCCCGCGCTTCGTGCAAAACGCTTCCAGTTGCTCCACCAGCGCCCAATTCGTATCGGTGGAATAGCGGTCCGCCAGCCGCTGAATGCTAGCGAAGCGCGTCCCCGCCTCTGCCTGAGCCCCACGCTTGTACTTGCCCGTCAACAGCCCGCTCGCCAGCGGAAAGTACGGCAGCATCCCCATCCCATAAGCCAGCGCCGCCGGAATCTTCTCCGCCTCAATATGACGAGCCACCAGACTATACTCATCCTGCGCCGAAATAAACCGCTCCAGTCCGCGCTCACGCGAAATCCACTGCGCGTCCGCCATCTGCCAAGCCGGCAAATTCGAGCACCCGATGTAACGCACCTTCCCCTGATGCACCAGATCGTCGAGCGCCCCCAGCGTCTCCTCCATCGGCGTCACCGGATCCGGAAAATGCAGTTGATAGAGATCAATCCAGTCAGTCTTCAGCCGCCGCAAACTAGCCTCGACAGCCGTCATGATGTAGCCCCGCGAAGCATCCCGCCGCGTCCGCCCCTCCACCATCGGCCCGGCAAACTTGGTAGCCAGCACAATATCCTTGCGCCGCTCCCCCAGCACTTGCCCGAGCATGGTCTCCGACCCGCCCATATTCCCGTAAATGTCGGCGGTATCGAACAGCGTGATGCCCACATCGAGCGCCCGCGCCACCACCTTGCGAGTCGCCTCCAAATCAATGCGCATCCCAAAGTTGTTACACCCCAGCCCGACCGTCGAAACTTCCAGTCCAGATGTCCCTAATGTGCGATAGTTCACGCTTCTAGTTTGCAATGAAACCGCACAGCGCTCTTCTCGGGAGTATAATTATCTTGTGAAAGTCAAGACATCCATCACACTTCCCGAGGATCTGGTAAAGGCAATCGATCGCGCCGATTCCAACCGCTCAAGTTTCCTGGAGAAGGCCGCTCGCGAATATCTTGCGGCGACCGCCAAATCCCGCCGGGACGCCAATGATGCGGCCATCCTCAACGCGCGCGCGGAATCCTTGAATCGCGAAGCGCTGGATGTTCTCGAGTATCAAGATCTGAAGTAGCCCTGCGGCCATGCAGCGCGGCGAACTGTATCTAGTGCGCAAAGCGGGATCGCACGATCCCAAGAAACAACGTGTATTCGCGCTGGTAAGCCGCCAATTGGTGATCGATTCCAAGTTCTCGACAGTGATCTGCGCTCCCGTCTATTCGCGCCACGATGGACTCAGCACACAGGTCGTTCTGGGTCCACAACACGGATTGAAACACGAATCCAGCATTCACTGCGATGAACTGGTCAGTCTTTCGAAGACGATGCTAACACGCTACATAGGACGGCTTGATGAAGCCACAATACAGCGCCTGGACCGCGCCTTGGCAATTGCGCTCGGCTTGAGTTAGTGCTTCTCTTCGTCGATAGAGATTTTGAGCGCCCGCAAAAACTTCTGATCCTGCGAAGTAAGCTTGATCTTACTCAGCTTGCGTCGCCCCGACTCCGGCGTAGACTCCAACTCCACCGTCTCGCCCTCGTCTGCCGAGTCGTCCTCATTATCCTCGCGCTTATTGAAGCCGATCGTGGCCTCCAGCACCAGGAACACGTCGTAACCCGCGCGTTTGATCTCACCGATCGCAGCCGCGATCCGGTCGGAGTCGGAAAGCGACTCATTGATGGCGTCGCCAAGTTCCTTCATCAGATCTTTGAGGCGGTCGTCCAAGGGCGTCTTTCTCCTGCCGTTCTCAGCATAACATCATCTGGTTGAAGCAACCCGTTTTCGAGCAAATTTGACAGCCCCCGTCTGTTAGGATGAAACCGATGGGCCAGTTGATTTCCAAGTTCATGAGCCACGTGATACCGGGCGTCGTCCGCCCCCTGCACGCTCTGTGGAATGAGGTCATCGGCTTTCTATTCATCGTGTTCGCAGTAGTCGCCGGGTTTTACGTAATCCGTGCCGTGCGCAATTTCGACGGCGATGTCGAAGGACTAGTCCGCATCGTTCTCCCCGCCCTCTTCGGCCTAGTCATGGGTTACTTCGGCGTGTCTTCTTTCCTCCGCGCGCGCAAAATTACCCGTTCATGATGGACGAACACCCGGGCCAGTTCCCCTTCACCCGCGGCATCTATAAGGACATGTATCGCGCCCGCCTCTGGACCATGCGCCAGTACGCCGGCTTCGGCAGCGCCGAAGAAAGCAACCAGCGCTATCGCTACCTGCTCTCCCAAGGCACCACCGGCCTGTCAGTAGCCTTCGACCTCCCCACCCAAATGGGCATGGACCCCGACCATCCCCTAGCCGCCGGCGAAGTCGGCAAAGTAGGCGTCTCCATCGCCTCCCTAGCCGACATGGAGTTGCTGTTCGATCAAATCCCGCTAGAAAAAATCAGCACCTCGATGACGATCAACTCGACAGCCGCCATTCTCCTGTCGTTGTACGTGCTAGTAGCCCGCAACCAAGGCGCCGACCCCAAAAAGTTAAACGGCACCATCCAAAACGACATCCTCAAGGAATACATAGCCCGCGGCACCTACATCTATCCCCCGCGCCCCGCCATGCGCATCATCACCGATCTCTTCGCCTGGGCCGCCACAGAAGTCCCCGAGTGGAACACGATCTCGATCAGCGGCTATCACATCAGAGAAGCCGGCTCGACCGCCGTGCAAGAGGTCGCCTTCACCCTAGCCGACGCCATCGCCTACGTAGAAGCCGCCCTAGCCGCCGGCCTGGAAGTCGATACCTTCGCCCCCCGACTCTCCTTCTTCTTCAACGCCCACAATAATTTCTTAGAAGAGGTAGCCAAATTCCGCGCCGCAAGACGCCTCTGGGCAAGAATCATGCAGGAGCCGCTTCCACGCGAAAGACCCCCGCTCCATGATGCTCCGCTTCCACGCCCAAACCGCCGGCTCAACCCTAACCGCCCAGCAACCGGACGTAAACGTAGTCCGCACGACATTGCAAGCGCTAGCCGCAGTCCTAGGAGGCACCCAATCCCTCCACACCAACTCCAGAGACGAAGCCCTAGGCCTCCCCACGGCGGAAGCCGCGCGTTTAGCCTTACGCACCCAACAAGTAATCGCCCACGAAAGCGGAGTCCCCGCCGTCCCCGACCCCCTAGGCGGCAGCGAATACATCGAGCGCCTAACGGACGAAATCGAACGCGAAGCCGAATCCTACATAGCCCGCATCGACAAAATGGGAGGCACCCTAAGAGCCATAGAAGAAGGCTTCATCCAACGCGAAATCCAAAACGCGTCGTACGAATACCAGAAAAAGGTAGAATCCGGCGAAGCCATAGTAGTAGGCGTAAACCGCTTCCAAGAGCCCGAACCCACGTCCCCAGTAGTGTTCAAAACTGACCCATCGATCGAACGCCGCCAAATCGAAAGAGTCCGCCATCTCCGCGCCACCCGCCCGCCCGCGCCCCACGCCGCGTCCCTGGAGTCCCTAGAAAACGCCGCCCGCAGCAGCGAAAACCTAATGCCCCACATCCTAGTCGCCTGCGCCGCGAAAGCCACAGTAGGCGAAATCTCCGACCGCCTCCGCAAAGTCTTCGGTGAATACCGAGAGGCTTAATAATGAAACTTCGACGGTTTTGGATTAAATTTGACCTGCAATTCAAAGACGCATACCCTGCTGGCGTCTTGGCAGGCTGCGGAGTGACTGCGTATTCGTTGGAAGATGCCTATGAGATTATTGCTAAGCGGGTTTTTGCGGGAGAGGCGTTGCCCGGGATTCAAAACGAGATCGAGGACGTGGAAGTTTCAACGCTGGACCCCCGTCTCGTTCGTCCGAATATGGGAGATCCTACAACGCGCGGTGTCTGGTTTCCACTTGGCTACTGACAAGGAAACACCCCGACTTCCCGACGCTGGTCGGCTACGCCTTCGGCCCCCATCTCGCGTCGACAGGTTCTGCGGGACTCCCCTGCCTAATAACCTGCTCATACATCGCGTCCGGCGCAAGATCGATGTCTCCAGGCCATGCGACGGCCCCATGATCCACAAAAACACGCTCAAAAAACGAAGGATCTTGTAATGGCGCCAAAACTCCGCTGAGGTCTGAAAGCTCCAATTGCACCTTGCCGCTAGTCCCATCGGCGAAGCGCACGAACAACCTGTGACCGGACTCGGCCTTAACTTCTACCACGTCCCAATACATACTCAACTCCCCTGTCGGCAACCGTATCTACACCAGCGGATCGATTTTCGCCGGCATCCGTTTTGCCCGGCAATGTTCCCAATCCGTGGCCAGTTCCACCTGGTGCGCTGCCGCCCAAGTCTTCACCAGTTCCAGCGCCCGCGTGGGCAAATGCCCTTCCAATACCGCCAGATCCTCAATCTTGATCGTCGCCTCGAACTCGCCATAACGGGCGTGAAAGTGTGGCGGCGCGTGATCATTGAAGTACATTCGGATCACGATCCCATAAAACACGCTGATCGTGGGCATCCCGCGACCCTAATTTTACCACTGCCGCTTGCTCGAGCTCGCCCGCACGAACTTCCCCCGAGCAGTTATCCTAAAACTAAATGAGTACGGCGCAAGCCACCACCCCCACCCAAACCCTGCGCGAGCGCACCTCCTACGCCGTGCTGGTCATGATCAGCTTCTGCCATTTCCTGAACGACATGATCCAGTCGCTGCTCCCCGCCATCTACCCCATCCTCAAAGGCAACTTCCATCTCGACTTCGCCCAAGTCGGCATGATCACCTTCACTAACCAGCTCACCGCCTCCGTCCTCCAACCCGTCGTCGGTTCCTACACCGACAAACGCCCGCAACCTTTCTCGCTCAGCATCGGCATGGGCTGCACGCTCATCGGACTCATCGTTTTATCCCTGGCCTCCTCCTTCCCCATAATCCTGGCTGCAGCAGCCATGATCGGCATCGGCTCTTCCGTGTTCCATCCCGAGTCCTCCCGATGCTGGCCGTGCTGACCTCGGACCAGCTCGCCCACGCCATGTTCCCGCTCGGCGACACGCCCAAGGTCCAGGTGCGCGCCGAGGCGGCCCGCCGCGGGCTCGCGGTCGCCGACAAGCCGGACAGCCACGACGTCTGCTTCATCGCCGACGGCGACACCAAGGGCTTCCTGGCCAAGCACCTAGGCCAGGCCCCCGGCCAGATCGTCGACGCCTCCGGCGCCGTGCTGGGCGAGCACGACGGCGCCTACGCCTTCACCGTGGGCCAGCGCAAGGGCCTGCGTCTCGGCACGCCCGCCGCCGACGGCAAGCCCCGCTACGTCCTCGACATCGAGCCGGTGAGCCGGACCGTGACGGTGGGATCAGCCGAGGGACTCGACATCAGCGAGATCACCGCGGATCGCCCGGTCTGGACCGGCTGTGCTCCGCCCCTGGCCGGCCGCGCGAGGGCCTCGTCCAGCTCCGCGCCCACGGCGACGGGCACGCCTGCACCGCCTGGCTGGAGGAAGGCGCGCTGCGCATCCGCCTGCACCGCCCCGTCCGCGGCGTGGCCAAGGGCCAGGCGGCCGTGCTGTACGACGGCGACGCCGTTCTCGGCAGCGCTACGATCAACGGCACGTCCGCCGCGACGGCGCCGGCTCGGGTTCCCGTCGGGCCGTAGCTCATCCAGGCGGTCAGCGCTGGCCGAAGAGGTGACGGTTCAGCTCCGGGGGCCGGGTCGATTCGGGGCACGACTCGGTGTAGAAGTTCATCACCGCAACCACCCGCACATCCGACGCGGACCGCAGGACCCGCGCGTAGTGCGGGTGGGTCTTCCCGTCGAAGAAGATCAGGTGGCCCGCATGCGGCCGGATGACGGAGCAGTCCT
>CAVVZG010000139.1:0-21407 GCA_963752205.1 Bryobacterales bacterium
ACGGCGACGGCAAAGCGGCTGAAGAAATGCGTGGTGCCTTGAATGCGTCCGCGTTCCGAGCGAGGGAACCATAGCTGCATGCCACGGCTGGCTACGGGGAAGGCTCCGGCTTCGCCCAAACCCAGCAGGAAGCGCGCGCTGAACAGCGATTTCATGCCGACAGCGAAGCCGGTCATGGCGGCGGCGATGGCCCACCACGACATAATCACGATGAGAACTTTTTTGGGGCCGAAGCGGTCTCCCAGCCATCCTGCGGGGACTTGGCCCAACGCGTAGGCCCATGCGAAGGCCGCTAGAACCAAGCCCATCGCGCTCTTGCTCAGGCCGAATTCTTTGGCGATTTCGGGTTGCGCGACAGAGATGTTGCTACGGTCCATGTACGCGATCAGGTACATGAGGCTGATCAGGAAGAGAATCCACCAGCGGGTTCGGGTGGGCTTGGCACTCACACTGTCCGGAACTGCGGCGAGCTCCGTCACGTTTGCGCGGTGAGTGTCCACGTGCCCCCTTAGTGTGGCGAGCTGAATCTAGGCGAACGATGGTTCGGGCGCCGTCGCGACTTGCGCGGCGATATCGACGGGCTGTCCGGTTTCGGCGGAAAGGTCGGCGGCCTGATATACCTGCATGACCAAGCGCGCTTGCTCGGCGGTTACCAGCGGCTGTTTGCCGAGCGCGACGCACTCGATGAAATGAAGTGTTTCGGCTTCCATCGGGCCCGCATAAACATGGTTCACTTTCTCGCCGGGCATGGTGGAGATGGGGAATTGAATTCCCTTCTGCAAGGTAGTCGTGTAGACGTCACGATGGGTATCATCCACCATCACGGCGCCTTCGGTACCAATGAACTCAATCCACGTTGAGGAAAAATTCGGATAGGCGGGCGGTAACACCCAGCCGGCGCCAATGGTAAACGCGGTCCCGTCGTCCATGGTCACGATGATGAAGACGCAGTCGGGAACGTTGTACTGGCCCTTCATGATTTTGTGGACTTCCTGTGCGTAGACGCGAACCGGTTTGCGGGGAGCCAGGCACCACAGGACGAAATCGATATCGTGGGTGGCTTCCATGGCGGCCGGGGACAATTTCACGCGTCCGCCGATTTTCTTGCCCAGGTTTCGCGTGATGTGGCGGCTGACCAGCGCGCTGCAGGGCTCGCCGATGGTGCCGTCTTCAATCGAGCGTTTCACAAATGCGAACTTGGGATTGAAGCGCTGCGAATAGCCGATGGTGAAGGACAGTTTTTTCGAGCGCGCCAACGCGATTAATTCGTCAGCTTCGGCCAATTCCATCGATATGGGCTTTTCGAGGAAAACGTGTTTGCCGGCGAGAAGGCTTTCCTTGGTGATGGGGTAGTGCGTGGGCTCGGGCGTGGTCGAAATCATGACCGCGTCGATCGCAGGATTTTCTACGATTTTGCGGTAATCGGTGGACGCGGTGACGGGGTTAGTCTGCGCTTTGACTTCCTGCAGACGCTCCTCTTTGATCTCCGCGATGTGCAGTTCTTTGACCCAGGGGCTTGCCGCTGCGGCGACCGCGCGGATGCCTCCGCACCAGCCGGTTCCGATAATTCCAAGATTAATTTGTTTCATGGTTACAGCCTTCCTCTATGCGTCGTAACTTGTGATTCTACTCTGCGCCTTCTGGCGAGTCAAAGCACGCACGCAGTTGGCGATGGAATTCACTTGCTGACCTACGCTGCAAGGTGACAGCGTCGCCTCAACTTTGCATTGATCCGTATGTTAACACCGGGCCCAGGCCAGGGCCAGACACTTGACATATCTTTACGAAGGGCCTTGGGACGAACCGTCAGGTGCGTACGGGCGCGCCGGCGGGGATTGCGGAGGAGTGCTTGCGGCGGCGGTTTTTGAGGAGGTGATCCAAGCTCCACGCGCCTGCGCCGGCGGCGACGAAATACAGGAATGCGAGAAAGTAGAGCAGCACTTCGTTACCGCCGTTGCGAATCGGCCAGACACCGCGGGGGACGGCGGAGTAAAAGTACGCCGCAAGCAGTTCGGCGCAGAGGATGACGGCTACCGGGCGCGTGAACAGGCCGAGAAACAACAAGACCCCTCCGAGGATTTCGAGGCCGCCGAAGACCGGGGGCAGCCCGTCGAGGGCCATGGGGATGGCGGCACGGCGGCCTCCGGAGACGTGGAAATAACCGAAGGAGTGGCGGAATCCGTGAAGTGTAAAAACGAACGCCAGGATGATGCGCAGCAACGAGCGCGTGTAGCTTTCCCAGGAGGAAATGGTTTCTTTCATGGTCTGGTCCAGTCAACCGGGAGTCTTCACCGCCAGGGGCGGGGCTTCGCGGATTTGCTCAATGAGTGCGTCCAGGCTCCACGGGCCGGGTCCGGCGGTGACCAGCCACAGGAACAAGAAGCAGCAGATGACGGCTTCTTCTCCACCGTTACTGATGGGCCAGAATCCCCGGGGGGCCCAGCGCGAGAAGTAGGCCACGGCCATTTCGCCGCAAAGGATAAAGGCTGTGGTGCGCGAGAACAACCCGAGAATCAACAGCGTTCCACCGGCCACTTCGAGAGGCCCGGCGAATCCGTGCATGGTTGCGAAGTTGTGATCGATTCGTCCGTTCGCGAAGCCCCAGATCTTTTCGGCGCCGTGCTGGAAGAAGAGCAGCCCGACCGCGATTCTCACCGCACTCAGGAGATAAAGCAACATACTGGCGTGCTCCTTGTCGCAGGCTATTGTATACCAAATAACTCTCGGTTACGATTGAAACGCAGCGGCCCTGGGTTAAGAATTGTGAAGCACTTATTTCTATTGTTCCTTTTACTGGCTGGCGCGGCGTCTTCGGACGCGGCGCAAGGCGCCGGAGATCGTGCCAAGAAGGCTCTGAGCGGCGATGCGAGCGCGCAGATCTCGTTGGGGGAATCGTACCGCTTGGGTCTGGGCGTGGATCAAAACTACGCGGAGGCCCGGCGGTTTTATACGTTGGCGGCGGCGCAGGGGGCTCCGCAGGCGCAATTCGCACTGGCGGAGATGAATCGTTTTGGCGAAGGCGCGGCGCCGGATTATCCGGAGGCAGTGCGTCTCTACACGTTGGCTGCGGCACAGGGTTTGCCGGAGGCGCAGTTCGGTTTGGGCGTGATGTACGACAACGGCCAAGGGGTTCCGCGGGATTACCAAGAGGCCGTCCGCTGGTACAAACTCACTGCCGATAAAGGCATGGCAGATGCCGAGTTCAATCTGGGATTGATGTACGCCGAGGGAAAAGGCGTCGAACAGGATTTTGCAGAAGCCGCGCGCTGGTATCGCCGCGCTTCCGATCACCGGAGTTTACCGGAGGCGCAGTATAACTTAGGCGTTCTTTACGATCACGGCCAAGGGGTGGGTCAAGATTATCAGCAGGCGGCGCAGTGGTACAGACTGGCCGCCGATCAAGGCCATATGGAAGCGCAGTTTAATTTGGGAGCGCTGTACATGAACGGGCAAGGAATCGCGCAGGATTATCGCGAATCGGCGCGTTGGTTCAAATTGGCTGCGGCGCAAGGACAAGCGGAGGCGGAGTACAACCTGGGCGTACTGTATGCCAATGGCCAAGGGGTCTCGCGCGACAACGGCGAGGCAGCTCGCTGGTACAGGCTCGCGGCCGAGCAGGGGCACGCGGATGCTGGATTCAACTTGGGCGCTCTGTATACGAACGGAGTTGGAGTCGCCAAAGACCTGGTCGAAGGCTATCGCTGGTTCACGATTGCGGCGAGCCAAGGCGATCCGGATTCGGTTAAAGCAAAAGAGCGGCTGGCGGCTCGCATGTCGGCCGAGGAACTGCAACGGTCACGGGCCCTCGCGGCTACATGGACTCCCTGCAAGAGCAAAGTCGAATGCGACGCGAGGGCCGGCCGTTAGAAGATGATCTTCAGACGCGAACTGAATCTGGCGCGGCGTGCCGACGATCGACGTGATCTGCCCGGCAAAACCGGTGGGCGTGCCGGCGGGAGACGTGTAAAGAGTCGCGGCCGGCAGTCCGAGGTTCGTGTGGTTCAAGATGTTGAAGAACTCGGCACGGAACTGAGTATTGATGCGCTCGGAGATCCGGGTGTCTTTCGTCACGGAGAAATCCAGATCCGTGAAGTGGGGTCCGCGAACGGTGTTGCGGCCCAGGTTGCCGAGGGTCCCGGGCGTCTCAATCGAAAACGCCGCCGGATTGAACCATTCGTTCACCGAGCCCACCATCGGGTTGTTGCTGAAGCCGGGATTCAGATTAGGCCTCGACGCCAAGCCGTTGCTGTTGGTGCCACCAGCTGCCTGATCGTAACCGTCCGTGATATTCACCGGCAGTCCGGTGCTCCAACTGAAGATACCGCTCAACTGCCATCCGGAAACAAACTTGTTTGCCTTGAAGGGCACGATGTAGAGGGCGTTCGCCTTCAGTACGTGATTGATATCGTAACTGCATGGTCCCTTGTCGGAGAGCGCGCTGTAGGGATTGGTGAAACCGGAGGTACCGTTGGTGTTGAAGCTGCTAAGGTAACCGCCGTCATCCATGCACTTCGACCAGGTGTAGGAGAACTGGCCCTGGAGGCCTTCCGATAAGCGGCGTGTCACGGCGGTTTGCAGCGAGTTGTAGCGCGACCACGCTTGCGGGCTCAAATTGTCGAAGCTGCCGAGTTTGGCGTTGAGGAATCCGTTAGCGATGACGCCGGGTTGGCCGTTTACAGGACCAGCGTATCCGAAGTACCCGCCCGCGCCGCCCGGCGCGAAGGCCTGATAGCCGTTAGCCACCGACGGATTAGCGCAGTGCGGACCTTGGCTGGCAAGGCATACGCTGGGAGGATTGCGGTCCACTTGTGTCATGAGGTGAACGCCCTTGGAACCCACGTAGCCGACGTTGAACACGGTGCCGCGTGCGATCTCGCGCTCGATATTGAAGTTGTACTGCATGATGTAAGGCGTGGTGTTCGAGTTGTAATCGAATCCAGGGGTGGAACTGGGTGAACCGATGTTCGGCCCCGCGAACGGAAGCACCGGGTAGGTGATGGGAGGCAGACCGGGAGCATTGGCGGCGACGCTAAGCGCCCAAGGCGGCGAGGTCCAATAGCCAGGGGCAAAGGTGTTGACCGAAATGAGTTCGCGGAACATTCCAAAGCCCATGCGGATGGAAGTCTTGTGATCGGCGAACGGATCGTAAGCGAAGCCGATGCGGGGATCGAAGTTCTTCCAGGTCGGGTTGGTGGCCATGGCGTTGGATACGTGGGTAAAGTAAGGCGCAACGGCGCTGGCAATGTCGGTAACCGCGAAGAGCTGATTGTGCTGATCTGTCGGATTGGTGGAGAATTCCCAGCGGATACCCAAATTCACGGTGAGTTTCTGCGAAATCTTCCAATCGTCCTGCGCGTAGGGGCTGATCTCAATCTGACGGAAATCACGATTGGGGTAGGAACCCAGCGGGATGAAGAGGGCCACCGTTGGCTTCCCCGTAACGAACTGGGACAGGCTGGTGTAACTAAATTCTCCACCATCGAAGAAAGGCATAAAAGTATTGCTTTGCAGGCGCGACACCGATGCACCTAAGCGCACGGAGTGGGCGCCGTGGGTCCAAGTGACATCGTCGGCTTCGCTGAAGCGGTTTTGCGTGGTGTTAAAGGGCAGTTGGAGAGCGCTGCCGACACCGGAGAGTCCGCCAATCGCCACGATGCCATCGGGCCGTCCCGAACTGGCAGGCGAGAACTGCAGAGGATCGACTCCATTCACAAGCCCGCCGGGCTGCGTGGGGTTCTGAAATTCAAAAGTGCCGGGACGCGAGAAGCTGAAGCGGACGACGTTCACCAGCGTCGGGTTGATGATCCTGCGATATTCCACGGTGGCAAATTGCGTGTGCGAAGAATCTTGCTCGGGCCAATTCGCGATGGGGCCGCCGGCGAAACCACCGCCGCCGAAGGGTTCAACGAAGCTGGATTTGTCAGAGATGTAGCGGGCAAAGAAAGCGTCCTTATCGGAGATTACCCAGTCGAAGCGGCCGAGGAAATAATCTTCGTTGCCGATCCTGTTGGCTACCGACAAGGCTTCGGGGTGTCCGCCCACTACCAAGTTTGCGGCCGGGAAAATCGCCAAAGTATTTTGAATGGCGGCGGCGGTCGCAGGCGAGAGTCCTGCTGCCGGGACGCAGGTGGCAGCAAACTGAGGTAGATTGCAACCCGGTACGAAGGAGATTTTGCTCTCGCCTTGGGCCAGGCGGACGCCTTCGTAGTTCGCGAAGAAGAACAACTTGTCTTTCTTGATGGGGCCGCCTACCGTTCCGCCGAATTGATTCTGGCGGTAGGTGGGAATGGTATGCGGATCAAAGAAGCCGCGCGCATCGAAAACATCGTTGCGGAAAAACTCGTAGGCCGAACCATGGACAGTATTCGTGCCCGTCCGGCTGACCGCGTTCACCACCGCGCCATTGCCGCCGAACTGCGCGCTGTAGGTATTAGTGAGCGTCTGGAATTCGCCGATGGCTTCGATGCCAAGCGACGTTCCCATCACCGAGCCCATGCCCTTGCTCCAGAAGTTTTGCAGGTTTTCATCGTCCAGCAGGATGGCTTGTCCGGTGGGACGCGATCCGGCGACCGAGTACTCAGGAGCGCGCCCTTGAAAACCGGTGGCCTGAAAGGCGTTGCCGGCGATGGTCTGAACGCCTGGCGTCAGCACGATCAACTGTTCGAAATTGCGGCCGTTCAAGGGCAGTTCGCGCATCTGCTGCTGGCCGATCAGCGTGCCTACCGTCGCGTTGGTGGTCTCCACTTGCGAGGTCGACGCTTCGACGGTCACGGTCTGGCTTTGCTGGCCGACAGCTAACGTGAAGTCGATGACACTCTGCGAACCAACAGTGAGTGTGACTCCCGGGCGGATGACGGTCGAAAATCCTGGCTTCGACGCCTGAACCTCGTAGACGCCCACCGGCAAATTGGAGATGGTGAAACGGCCTTGAGCGTCCGACCGTGCGTTTTGAGTGGCATCCGTGTTGATGTTTTTTACCTGCACCGAAGCGTCCGGAATCACCGCGCCGGTTGCATCCGTAACGTTCCCCTGCAGCGTTGCGGTGGCCGCTTGCCCGTAAAGGCGAGTGGTTCCCACTTGAGTCAGCCCGCACAGTAAACTAACCAGCGCGAAGATTTGAAGAATTCGTACTGAAACATCAGATCGCATAGACATGCTCCCGAAATCCCCTTTTTGGTTCTTCGCCGCGGCGCGCAGGCTTCCAGTGCAAGGCGACCTACTCGCTTAGATGAAGAGACCCGGTCGATAATACGCTTTGTTTAATCGCCTGTAAAGCGCACTTTACATTTCTTGACACTTGCTCACAATGCCAAGCTTGCGGGAGGGCACACGAGGCTATTTAGGCGTCTGCTTCAGACTGTTGTAGACGGCTTCGACGAACATGGCGGTGGTCCAGGGGCCGGAGGTTGCGCCGTAGCGGCTGTCGTAGTCGGCGGTTGGACGCGCGGCTTTGACTTGCTCGAGGGTCGCGCCGCTTTTCAGCATGGCTTGCACGCGATCGCGAATAATGGCGACCATGTCGCGATATTCCACCACCTCGTGTTCGTCGCACACGTATCCATGGCCGGGTATTACGATGGTCCCGCCTTCCGATTCGTGCTGATAAACGGTGCGGTTCAGGATATCGTTCAGCGCCTTGATCTCTCCTTGCACACTGCCGCCGTTTTGCACGTCGATGAAGGGAAATTGGGTAGTGGTGAAGATATCGCCAGTCACGATAATATCGGCGCGGCGGAATTGCACTATGCTATCGGCGTCAGTGACGGCGTTCTGCTCCTGAAACATCTCGATGGCGTCGCCGTTGTGGAAGTGGCGGCGGCGTTCGTCGAGAAACGTGTCGCTGGGGATTCCGGCGGCCGGCGCTTTCAGCGCGTACATGTGATTCTGCACGTTCTGGTGGGCCATGATGGTGGCTCCGATGCCCGCGTCGGCGAACCCTAGCGCAAAGAAAGAGCCTACGACGCTGGGGTCGGCGCCGGCGGCACGCAGCGCCGCGTTACCGCCGGTGTGATCGGTGCGGTATCCGGTGTTGGCGATAAATTGGATCGGCTTGTCGCTCAGCTTCCGGATGACCGCAATGGTTTTATCGGCTAATGCGCCGGTGCCAGTGTCCACCACGAAGGCGCCTTCATCGCCCACCTGTACAACGATGTTGCCTCCGTCGCCGACCAACAGGTAGACGTTATTGCGCAGCGGCAACACGTGGATTTCGCCATCGTGCGGCTCCGGGTCGACGGCGCGACTGGTGGGCGGAGCAACTGCGGCGGGACGAGTGCGCGCCAATCCCTCGGCCTCGGTCGCCGTCCGCATTTTGGCCACAAACTCGGGATACATGGTTTCAGGGCCGCCCAAATATCCCAGCATGGGGATTTTGTACTTCTCGCCCTGTTCCTTCACGAACGGGTTCTGTCCCAGCAAGTAATTCGGAACCTGATCTTGCGCTCTACCGAAGATCTGTTCACCGTCGTCGCAGGCGAACAACCAATTGCCGTGATCCACGGGTTGGCGTGCGAAATCGGTGGTCCTGACAATGGGTTCGGACAGGTACACGGGATCGTTGATGACGGACGTGTAGGTGAGGTGATCGCCGTGACGAACGAAGAATTCGACGGTGGTGGCTTGATCGCTCTCCGGCAATCCGTTGCGGCGCAGCCATCCCTGCTTGATGTGGGTGGCTTGCACGACCAGCGCGTTCCCCACGAATGTTCCAGTAGAGAAACCCATCCAGGTGTGGGGAGCGTACGGTGGAGGATGCGGACGGCCATCCATCCATATGGTCCGGCTACCTTCAAAAGTCTGGTTGTACCAGTGAATCGCGATCAGCCGTTGCGTGTGCGGATCTCGTTCCTCCCATGCGCGTGCGTTGCCGATGGAGCGCACTGAATAGGGCGCGACATAACCGTCGCATTGATGGTGGCGCAGCGTTACTCGCGAAACGTTGTAGGACAATCCAAAGAGACGCGCGGCTTCGTTAATCGGAAAGCCGCCATAGTCGGCGGTTTCGGGGCCGGCGCCGCGTTCGAGAGCATCCTCGTGTATGGCCGCCGTCCAATAGCCAGAAAGGTCGAAGCCTGGAGTCGGACGCCCTGCACCTGCCGGCGGGCCTCCCTGGCCAAAACCGGCTTGGCTGAACACGACGACGGCCAACAGTGCGGTTAAGGAAAACGGAACGGTTCGTCTCATCGGATTCTCCAGGAGTTTATCGAGCCGAGCATGGCGTGGGATTCCAGCCCGTGGCGTCATTCTGCTTTTTGAAATGAGTGCTAGTCCAAAACGGCTGCGCCAGATAAGTGGGGTCGACTACTTCCGTCGACACTACTAGCAGAGAATCGCCGTTAGGAACATCCAAGCGATCCCAATACTCTGTGACCACCGCATTAGCGCTGTAGGGAAGCCCGTTCTTGGCGAGATATCCAGGCTTTAGCTTAGTCGTCACTGTGGCCATCGAACCGCCGGCCGACGGTGGAGCGCCGAAGAACTGAAATCCCAGCGGGCTGCGCGAACGGTCCCACGAAGCCGTGGAGACCCCTTGCCAATCGCCGCCTTGCCCTTGCGGAGGGCCGAAGTAAAACAGGCGGGTTTGCGTACCGGCGTCGGCTTCCACCTTCAACGTTGAGTCATCCTGCCAGGTGATGTGCAGGCGGCCGGGAATGCGCAGAAGTCCGGCGGCACCGTATGCTTTGCACTGGTTGCCGGCGGCTTCGTCTTTCGCTGGATCCCAGGACTGCGCGAGTTTCTGGCCGTCCATATTCAGCGGCACGGAGCCAAAGTCGCCTTTAGGCGGCGTGGTCATGCGATAGCGCCAGTCTTCGGTGACGAGCGACACCCAATAGCCCGTGAGATCCACCGGAGCGGCCACTCGCGGTGGTTGCGGAGGGCCGCCTCCCCTGCCCTGCGCATGGATGCCGGCAGCCGACGAAATCAAAATCGCGACCATCAATATTCGCGCCGCGCATCGCGTAGTTCTCACCTGGACCAGTTCCTCCTCGGCTTCCAGCAAACGATAGTAAGCGTCTTCTAGTGCAGTGTCAACAGCATTTCGCACCGATTTATTTTGTCAATTTTGGTTAAGGCGTGTTTCGTCATTGTCGACGGAGGGTAAGGTTTTTAGTATCCTAGGGACCGGCATTCAGGCCCCCCTTTATGAAAAGTAACTCCCAGTTTGAGTCCAGCGATCCGTCACGCCGAGAACTATTGAAGGGCTTGGCCGGCGCCGCCGCGGCTCTGCTGCCCGCAGGGGCGTTGCTCGCCCAAAAAAAGCGGGGCCGCATCGATGTGCACCATCACATGCTGCCGCCGTTCCAGGAAAACATGACGGCGCGCCAGTACACTCCGCAAGCGTCGCTCGACGCCATGGATAAGTTCGGCACTGAGCAAGCCATCTTGTCACTGACGATAGCGGCCGATTATCTCTACGACGGTTCCGAGAAAGCCACCAAATTCGCGCGCGATTCCAATGAATACGGAGCCAAGGCGATGCAGATGAATCCCAAGCGCCTGGGATTCTTCGCCGCGATTCCGGGCCGCAACATCGACGCGAGCCTGAAGGAGATCGAATATTCCTTCGACACTCTCAAGTGCGACGGCGTGGCGCTGTTTACGAACCTGGGCGACAAGTGGTGGGGCGATCCTATGTTCTTACCGATCTTCGATGAGTTGAACCGGAGGAAATCGGCCGTTTTCTTTCACCCGACCGTTGCCAATTGCTGCCACAATCTGGCTGGCTTGGGCGATGGCGTGGTGGAGTTTGATTTCGATACGACACGCACTATTGTCAGCCTGCTTTATAACGGCGTGCTCTCGCGGTGCCAGGAAATCCGCTGGATCGTAAATCACTCCGGAGCCGCCGTGCCAACGCTTGCGGGGCGCATCAAGGATCGTGTTCCCGGCAGCACCACCAACAGCACGGGACCGGTGAGCAAGATCGTCGGGAATCCCACCGAAGGCAAGAGCGCGAAGACGCCCAACGGCGTTTATCCGGAGCTCACGCGCCTCTATTATGAGTGCGCGCATGCCGCGTATCCGATGCCCATCGCGGCCTTGCGGGCCTTCGCGCCTTCGACGCAATATCTATTTGGAACAGATTTTCCAATCGAACCGATGGAGTCGACAGTACGGCAAATTCCCGGCTTAAAACTTCCCGCCGACGTGCAGCATGCGTTAGACCGCGGGAATGCCGAGCGTCTGTGGCCGAAGTTCAAAGCCTGACCATGATAGTTCGACCATGGCTACGTTCGACTGTGAGAGAGGTGGAGGTTTTATGAAAAGTCTGCTGCCGTTGGCCGCGGCGCTTACGATTATGCTTCCGGCGTTCGCCCAAGGGCCGGGTTCTTACAACCCAGGAGCGGCGCCGGGTCTCGATCTTGCGGGCAACTGGGGTCCCGTGTTTCACGAAGATGCGGGTGAGCGTGGTCCTGGACCGGAGCTGGTCAACTTCCTGGGCATTCCTATCACGGATCGAGCGCGTTTGGCGGGGCTGAGCTACGATGCCTCCCGCTTCACGCTCCCGGAGCATCAATGTGAAGTGCACGGTGTGCAATACATCTATCGCGGCCCGCTCAATCTGCGAATTTGGGAGGAGCGAGATCCGGTATCGCAAGAACTGATTGCGATCAAGCAGTACATCGATAACTACGAGCAGACCCGCACCATTTGGATGGACGGCCGTCCGCACCCTTCAGAGTATGCTCCGCATACCTGGATGGGTTTCTCCACCGGCAAGTGGGAGGGCAACGCTCTTACCGTCACAACCACGCACATTAAACGGGGTTGGCTCCGGCGCAATGGTTTGCGCGCCAGTGACCAGGCGGTGTTGACGGAACACTTCATACGCCACGAGAATCATCTGACTCACATCACGATATTGAACGATCCTGACAGTTTGACGGAACCCTTTATCCGCAGCCAGGATTTCATCCCGAGATCGCTCAACGGACAAGGCTGGCTGTATCCCTGCGATGCCGTCGTCGAGATCGAACGTCCCCGAGGTGCTGTGCCCAGTTATTTGCCCGGCAAGAATCCGTTTGTAAGCGAGTTCGCCGACAAATATAAAATTCCCGTGGCAGCAGCCTTGGGTGGCGCCGAGACGATGTATCCCGAATATCAACTGAAATTGAAGCAGGCGGCGGCCGATTCGGCACGGAAATAGATGATGACACCAATTACTAAGAAGTTAATCGGGTTGTTGGCAGTCGGTGCGTGTCTATTTGCGCAAAGCGCGCCGCGTCCCGAGCTTCAGATGCTGCACGTGCAGGGCAATGTGTACCTGCTGGCAGGTGCCGGTGGAAATATCATCGTCCAAACCGGGCAGCAGGGAACTCTGGTGGTGGATAGCGGATTAGCGGACCGCAGTGACGATGTGTTGGCGGCTATCCGCAAGCTGACCGAAAAACCGATTCAATACATTATCAATACCCATGTTCACCCGGATCACACGGGGGGGAACGATGCGCTCCGCAAGGCGGGCACAACTTACACCGGCGCCAACGTCACCGCCAACCTGACCGACGTCAAACTGGGTGCGCAGATCTTCGCGCACGACAATGTCCTGCTGCGGATGAGCGCTCCCACTGGCAAACAAGCCTCCATGCCTTTCGGTTTCTGGCCGACGTTGACATTCTTCGGCGCCAGCAAGCAAATGTCGTTCAACGGCGAACCGATAGAGATTCTGCACCAGCCCAACGCTCACACCGATGGCGATAGCATGGTGTTCTTTCGCCGCTCGGATGTGATCGCCGCGGGCGACATCTTTCTCACCACGACGTATCCTTTTATAGATCTGGAGCGCGGCGGCACGATCCAGGGCGAGGTTGACGCTTTGAATACTATCGTCGAGATGGCGGTGCCATTGCGCCAGGAAGAAGGCGGGACCTACGTGATCCCGGGCCACGGGCGTATCGTCGACCGTTTTGAAGTGGTAGAGTACCGGGACATGGTCACCATCGTCCGCGATCGCATTCAAGCCGCTATCAAGGACGGAATGACGTTGGCCCAAATCAAAGCCGCGAACCTATCGCTCGATTACGACTATCGTTATGGCGCGAAGTCCGGCTTCGGCACTGCCGACAATTTTGTCGAGTCAGTCTACAAGAGTTTGACGAAAGGTAAGTAGGAGGTTCACATGCGTATCATCCGTGCTCTCGCGTTGTTTGCGGCAGGAATCGTTTTCGGGATGTTCATGATGCAGCCCAGCGCGGCCCAGCAGGAGGGCGGCAAAGGCCTGCGGCTGAATCACGTCGGCATGTACGTCAAGGATTTTGACGAGTCGATGAACTTTTACACCAAGACGATGGGTTTCCGCGAAGCTTTTTCGTTTAAGGACAAAGAAGGCAAGCCGACGCTGACTTATCTGCAGATCAATCGCGACACTTTTCTAGAGCTCGCTCCGGCCACCGCCGAGCGGCCCGTAGGACTCAGCCACGTGGGTCTGTGGGCCGACGATCTGAACGCCGAGGTCGCCGCGCTCCGCCAGCAAGGCGTCAAGGTTGACGACCCTCGTACCGCCACCACGAAGGCGCCGCTCACGAATGTAATCGACCCCAACGGCATCCGTCTCGAGTTACTGGACATCGCGCCCGGCTCGCTGCAGAGGAAAGCCATCGACGGCTGGAAGTAACGCGCTACTTCGTGTGTTCCTTCAGGAACGCGATGGTTCGCGCCCACGAATCCGATGTGGCCGTGGGGTTGCCTCCCAGATCCTGATACTCCAGAAAGCCGTGCGTACCGTGCGGGTACGAGTGGGCCTCGAACGACTTCCCGGCTGCCTTCATCGCGGCCTCGGTAGGCGCCATGGTTTCCGTCACGCGCGCGTCATCGTCGCCGTAGAACGCTAACACCGGCGCCTTGATTTTCGCGAGCATTTCCTGATTCACGGGAGTGCCGTAGAACACCACCGCAGCGTTCAGGTCCGGGATCTCTGAAGCAAAGCGGAAGCTGTTGCCGCCGCCCATGCAGAATCCAATGCTGGCACTCTTGCCGTTGGCCCGCGGCAGCTTCATGCCCCAATCGCGCGCGGCTTTATAACGATTGAACATGTCGTCGGCTGTCAGCCTGGCGTTCGCACGCATCACGTCGTCGGTGCCTTGGAAAGAATCGTAGTTGCCGCCGTTTGGTCCCAAGCCCGAGTGCAGATCCGCCGCGATGGCGATGAACCCTTGCAGAGCCAGTTGATCGGCGAGCGCACGCTGCCAATCGTCCATACCTGGACCGTGCTGCATCACGATTATGATCGGCGCTTTCCCGTCCCCTTCGGGATACTCCACCCATGTATGCAGCTTGCCGCCGCCGAAAGGAATGTCGACGAATTCCTTGCGCAGCTTCGAGTTCGTCACAACCGTGTGGGCGTTGAAAATGCCCGCTGGCAAATCCGGCAGCTTTCCGATCGGATAGCCACGAGGCCCTCCGCCCTTCTTGTCGTTCACGGTTTGTCCCATCATCATGCCGATGTGCATGGAGTGATCTTCCGGCACATTCAAATTCTCGCCCAGCACGGGTTTGTCACCCGTCTGTTTTATGAGGAATGACACCGCCTGTGGCCACCCTGTGTCGGCGACTTTAAAAGTCACCGAGCGCCCGGCCACCGCAGCTTGGACGCTGTCAGCAGCAAAGTCAAGGCTCGCACTTTTGCCGTTTGCGGCGGGCAGCACAACCGCGTAATCGCGCACGGCGTTCGCTCGCCGAGTAACCTCATCACGTCCTAATTGGTCAAACGCCGCTGCAATCGCCGCCGGATTCGAAAAATCATTGCTGTCGCCGCCGTGGAGTCCAAGACCTGATAGTACGTCTGGCACGACAGCAATGAAGCCTTCCGCCGCGGCCTGATCGGCCACTGCACGAATCCAGTCGCTGGCGCCTTGCTTGCCGGCGGAGAGAACCACCACCGGAGCCTTGTCGGAACGCTCGGGGTAAACGATAAAAGCGCGAATGTTCGCGACGCTCACCCATTCGCGGTGACGATGCGTCGAGTTCAATAGCGCTTTCGCCGCGGCTTCCTTGGGCAACACCGAATGCATGACCACAGGCGTATCCGGCTTGGCCGCGCGGTAAAGCAGCACAACACCGGCGATCGCGACCCCGAGCAAAAGGAGTTTCTTCATGGTCGTTACTTCCGGCGTGCGATATTCACTTGGGTGCAATCCGCCATCACGTCCAAGAACTTCTGGTAGTTCGCTTGGCCCACCACAAAGGGATTCGGTTCTCCCTTCTGCCGCGCCGCCAGTTTGTCGAGCTTGACCTGAATCGGGTCCATTAACGGATGATTCTGGATCTCCACGTCGACCTTCGCCTTCTTCGTCTCTTCCTTGAAATGGGCGACGGATTTCGCGTAGGTCTGCAGGCCTTCATCGGAGATAATGCCGGGAGTCAAAATCGTACCGGCGTAAATCGCGGCCATGTGAGTTTTGCCGTTGTCTTTCACTGGAAAGATGTAGCCCATCGATCCCGGCGTGTGCCCGGGGATGGCCACCGGCATCACTTTCAAGTCCCCCAATATCACCGCTTGTCCTTCCGTGACCACTTGATCGTGCTTCGGCAACACCGGGGGCGGACCCTTCTTGTCCCCGCCACGTCCCGGCGGTGGATTTTCCATCAAGTTCCAATCCGCAGCCGAGATATACACCTTCGATCCGTAATGATCTTGAAAGTACGGCGACCCCCCAAAGTGATCCGCATGGCCGTGCCCCATGAGGATGATTTTCACCTTCGCCGGGTCCAGGCCCAGCTTCTGGAATCCGGGGAGAAGCTGCGAGTCCACCTGATTCGCGCTCAGGGAATCGATCATGAGCAGTCCGTCCGAAGTCTGAATCACGTAGACAGTCGTTCCGGAGTTACCGATGGCGTAGACGTTGTCGAAAATCTTGGTTGCCGCAATCACCGGATCGTTCGGGCTGTTGGGGCGTGGCGCTTCGCAAAAAAAGTGCTCTTCGTCGGCCCACATCGCGCCCGCGGTTTTCTTGGTTTTCTCGATCAGAGCCTTTACCTCGGGCGAGTCGGGTTTCGCCGCCGGCGGCTGCGCGAGCGTAAAAACCTGCAAGAGTACCGCGACACAACCGAGCTTACGGAATGACATCATTCTTTTCTCCTGTTCGCCAAAGTCTTCAGCGAAACGCGTTTGATTATACTCTGTGAGGATGGGACCGTAAAGGTCACTTGACATATCTTTACATGGCGAATAAGAGCGTATCCGATCTTACCGAATTCATCGCAAGGGTTTTGACAAACGTGGGTCTTCCCGCTGCGGATGCGCGCATTGTGGCTCAGTTGATGGCGGAGGCGGACGCGCGCGGCGCCGACGGTCATGGCATATTCCGTTTGCCGCAATATGTGAAGCGCATTCAGAGCGGTGGGATCAACACGCAGCCACGAATCAGCGCCATTCGGGACCACCCAGCCACGGCGCTGCTCGATGGCGACAACGCGATGGGCCATTTGGTCATGAGCCGTGCGGCGGAGATCGCCATCGCGAAAGCGAAAACCGCCGGCGTGGCCTGGGTGGGCGCGCGCAACAGTAATCACGCTGGCCCAGCTTCGCTCTATGCGCGGATGCCGCTGGCGCACGACATGGTGGGGTTGTACATAGCAGTGGGGAGCGCGAACCACTTGCCTCCCTGGGGCGGCATTGCAATGCTGCTGAGCACGAATCCGATCGCCGTAGCGGTGCCCGGCGCCCAGGGCCACGATATTATGCTCGACATGGCGACCACCAATGCCGCATACGGCAAGGTCAAAATCAAGTCGCAGCGCAATGAAGCCATGCCGGAAGGTTGGATGATGGATCGCGAAGGGAATCCGCTGACGGATCCTAAGAGAGCGGACGAAGGCTTTCTGCTGCCGATCGGCGGGCCGAAAGGGTACGGGTTGGCGCTCATGTTCGGCTTGCTGGCGGGCACTCTCAATGGCGCGGCTTTCGGGAAAGACGTCGTCGATTTCAATCACGATTTCTCGACGCTGACGAACACCGGGCACTTGATCGTCGCCGTGAACATTGCCGCCTTCGCTGAGGTGCCGGCGTTCAAAGCCAAAGTCGGCGAAATATGGGAGCTGATGAAATCGTCGCCGCTATTGCCGGGTTTCGACGAGATCCGCTTGCCTGGGGAGCGATCGGCAAAAATCTATGCGGACCGCACCAGCAACGGAGTTCCCATCACTCCCGAGTTACAAAGCACCCTCGACCAACTAGCAGACCGTCTGAGTATTGAGAGAATATAGCGAATATGACCACCGCGAACATCATCAAAATTGCCTCCATTCCCACGTTCCAACGCGGAGACGGTGTCATCACCACGCTTCTCGTGGGCACGGATCGCGCACCTGATTCCGTGTTCACATCCGGCTTGACTTCATTTCCGCCGGGACGCCGCGCGCCGATGCACAGTCATAACTGCGGCGAGCAAGTGACCGTGATGGAGGGCGAAGGTGAAGTGATAGTAGATGGCCAAGCCACGCGGGTTGGCCGTTACGACACCACTTATATCCCCTCCGGGAAATCGCATTGCTTTAACAACGTCGGCGATTCTCCGCTGGTGATCTTATGGATTTACGGTGCGCAGCACGTGACGCGGACGTTCACCGAGACGGGAAAGACAGTCGAACATCTTTCGCCCGGCGACAAAGTCACTCCGGCTTAGTGGTAAACCGGGTTCGCACCCGAAGCTTTCAACTTTGCTAGCTTCTCTTCAAACTCCACTTCACGCCACGCCGACCAATCCCTGAAAATGTCACGATTCGCAAACAGCATATGGTCGGTTCTCAGTTTCGCCATACGTTCGAGAATGGTTCCCGACGGCTGGTTCAACGTCCCCGACCAGCCATAGGCGCCGGTTTCCAAATAAATGTCGACCGGCAACACCTTGCGGAATAATTCCAGATTGTGACGCACGGAAGCCTCCGTTATGTAGACGTTGCGGTTCAAGTCATCCGGATATTCCCAGCAGCAGAATTCGAAAACGCGGTAGGCCTTGCCGCCCTCGCGCACCGTGTACAGAAAACTAGTGGGCGAGGGGCTGTGTCCCGGCGCGAGATACGCGGTGACCGTCAGCGGACCCACTTTGATCACATCACCGTCGAACAGGGCGCGATCCACTTTGACTGGTGGATATCCGCCGGGACCGCCAGCCGCAACAGGCGAGGGAAGCACGCCCCCGTGTTCAAGAAGAGGAATTTCCGCGAATCCAGCCATGACCTGCGCACCGCTCTTCTCCTTGAAATAAGCCGCCGCGCCGGATTGATCCCCATGATTGTGATTGAGCAGTATCACCTTGATGTCAGACACTTTGAAGCCCATCGCTTGGATGTTCTTCTCCACCTGACCGGTGGTTTCCGGGAACGCTGCGCCGAACATGATGTGGCCTTGCGGCGATGTGAGCAGGTAAACCTCTCCGTTGGCGACACCGACGAAGTAGAGATTTCCCATGATCTTCATGGGCTCGGCAGGATCGCGCATGTTCTTGATTTGTGCGCGGATTTCGGCAGATTTCGCGGCGATTTCCTTGCCGTGCTCAGCCTGCGCAGGCGTGAAGGGCGGCTTTACAGCGGGCGCCGTCTGCCCTGCCAGAGTCAACGACGCTGCGCACAAGAAGCCAATTCGACACATCATGGTTTCACTCCTTCGATCACGGTACGCCGTAATGCAAACCACCCGGCGCGAGTATGAAGCCGATTCCCCGCCCCGCGCTAAATATACCCACCCACAGGATCAACGAAAGAACCGCCGCCAGCTTGGCGCGGCCCGGTATCCGCGGATCGCGATCGATCTCGGCGGCGCGGTTGTAAACGATCCTGCGAAAAATCAGCGCATGCACCAGCACCAGAATAAAGAGCGCAATCTTGATCCGGAAAAAGATATTGTAGTAATAATCCTCAGCCTTGGAGCCCAGCAAGAGAATTCCGCAGGTGGCAGCGAAAACAAAACCAATCCGTTTGGGCACGCGCAATTGATCGACGACATCTGCCACGGTGCAACTGCGCATGGCCCAGCCCAGCAGGCGCAGGTCCGTCAGCAGGATCATCGCGCCGAAGAGTGCGATGGCCACCATGTGAAGCGACAGAATCACCGGGTAGGTGTAGGCCGACGACCGAATGTAAGAGAAGAACTCAGTATTCTCGGCCCAACGCGCCAGCCCAAGCAGCATATAGATTCCCTCAAAAGCTAAGATTCGGGGACGTAAATCCAATAAAGATTCCACCGAACACCACCGCCACCCACAACGCTAGCGATACACATGCCGCCAGCTTGCTCTTCCCCGGCGGCGCGCTCGACGAGGCCAGCTTGCGCAGGACGGTGTAGTGAAACACGATCGCCAATATCAAGAAGCCCATCTTGAGCAGAAAAGGAAGGTTCAGATAATACATATCCGGGTCCGTCGAATAAATCAGGAGGCCCGAACAAATCACTAGAATCAGGCCAGCCAGGGTCCACGGGCTGGTGTCTTTAGTGAGCTGCGCCGGAGTCTGATGGGCCATCGCCAGATTCAACATACGAAAATCGACCAGCGCACAGGTCCCGATCGCCATCACGAATCCGGCGATGTGAAAACATTCGATGACGGGGAAAATCAGCGGAGACGAATTAAGAGGGTTCGCAACCAGCAGCATCGGCATCGAAGACTATACCTTACTCAAACTGGCTGGCGGTGCTGGGGCTGCCACGGCGCTGCGGTTCGCTCTGCTCTACTTGAAAATGTCGAGTACGTCCTGAGGCAAAGTATTCTGCGGCCGATCCCAGCCCACCTCAAAAAACCTTTCCCAGTTTTGCGCCCAGGGCCGGCCGTAGTAGTCGATGTATCGCGGGTCGGCCTTGGTGAGTTGTGTCGGCCTGCCGTTGGTATTCCGTAGGTTCCCCAAACATTCGATGTATGTGAAGCGGCGGTCCGGAGCGTCCTGCGTAGCCTGGCGGACAAAACGATAGGTCGCATGCACCGGTTGGACGAAAGTATCAGGATCGTAAAATACCGCTTCGTGATCGAGCCCGATAAACTTGCCGTTCGCATCCAGAGCTGGCTTGTAGGTTTCCACCGTCTCCATCTTGTCGCTGAATTCGAACATGGAGTGCGACAGCGTCCAGCCTTGAACATTCGCAGTCCAGGTGATCAGAGTGGTTCCATCCCAGAAGCCAACGGTCTCGCCGTACCACTGCGGAACTTTTTGGACGTGCTGTTTTCCGACCAGCACCTGACGCAGGAAGTTAGCCGCGATGCCTGAGAGGAACTGGATGTTCCAAGGGCTCATGGTCAGTTGAAAATTGCCGGCGTTCGACGCCTCCGCCCACCAGCGCATAAACCCTTCCGGTTGACAGAAGGAGGCCTGCCATTGCGGCGCGTTATCCACGCCCTCGTGATAGTTCTGCTGCACAAAACGCTTTTGATATTCCGGCGTGAGCAGCGACAAGATGGTCGGGACTTGGTTCACGGTTCCCCAAATCCACTGCGCGCCGCGATCCGCTTGGATGTCGCGCGTATAGTATCCATCCCAGTCCGGTACATTTGCTTTTGTATAGACAGTTGGACCGCCCTTCGCTTTCGCCGCGGCCAACAGCGCTTGATAGTGCTCTTTCGCCGTCTTATAAGGATAAGGGCTCACGATCTTTTCGCGCGGATAATCGGCGGTGCAGTCGCTCCAGGCAGCCGACATGGGCGGATTCGTGCCGATGCGCAGCGAGGTCCAGATATCCGCGATCTGACGCGGCGTGTTGCAGCGGAAGTAGCGCTGGTCCATCCACAACTTCTGGTCTTTATAAAAGTTTTTCGATAAGAACAAATCCACTGGCAGCGCTTGCATTCCGGGCGGGGGGCCCGGGAAAGTCGGGGTGTTGCCGCGCCCAAATGCGCCGGCCGGCCGTTGCTGCGCCGGGGGACCACCGCGCTGCGCGAGGACGGGTGCGATCACGGCCAACAAGCCAAACGAAAGAGCAAAAAATCTAGAATTCATTCTCCAGCGTCCCATTTGCCAAGTACCGTTCCATCGGGCATCTTCGATCGTGACGACGGGCCAGCGTCGGCAGATTGAAAGATATCGCGAGTGATGGCCGTCAGATCTTCATCTAAGCGTGTGATGAATTCGCTCGCGGTATCGATCCACTGACGCGTAACGACGGCCATCAGCCGCAGCAGCACCCGCTGCTGTCAAAGAGCTGACGAAAGCCGCCGGCTTTCATATCCGCGACGAATTGGCCGTAGCGCGATGTGCTTGCGCCGTTCGGCCGTTCCGCCGGCTGGGATGACGGTGATTTCTTTTTTCGCGCCTGAGCGAACAGCTCGTAAAGCGCCGGCGCGCAAAGGCTCGATAGCTCTTTGAGCAGCATAATGACCAGACAGCCGCGCGCGGCCTCTGTCATCCTGGCAAGCGCGCGTGCTTCGACAGCCGCGCCAAGCCGCGCGTCGGCTTGTTGAACCAGCGGCCAGAGCAGGTGTTCG
>CAVVZG010000140.1:0-29191 GCA_963752205.1 Bryobacterales bacterium
TCCTGCACCAGTTTCTTCACCTGCTCATCGATGCGGATGGCGGTGGCTTCGCTGTAATCGCGATGCTGGGCGATTTCGCGGCCCAGGAAGATCTGCTCTTCGCGCTTGCCGAAGCTGAGCGGGCCGAGCTCGCTCATGCCCCACTCGCACACCATTTTGCGGGCCATATCGGTGGCGCGTTCGATGTCGTTGCCGGCGCCGGTGGTGACGTGGTGCATGAAAATCTCTTCGGCGATGCGGCCGCCCATGAGGATGGCCATCTGCGCTTCGAGATAATCCTTGTCGTAGCTGTGCTTGTCGTCAAGCGGCAACTGCATGGTCAAGCCTAGCGCCATGCCGCGCGGGATGATGGTTACTTTGTGCAGCGGATCGGCGTTGGGGGTGAGTGCGGCTACCAGGGCGTGTCCGGCTTCATGATAGGCGGTATTTTTCTTCTCTTCGTCGCTGAGGATCAGGCTGCGGCGCTCGACGCCCATGATCACTTTGTCTTTGGCGAGTTCGAAATCGAACTGCATGACTACTTTGCGATTCTGGCGGGCGGCTACCAGGGCTGCCTCGTTGACCAGGTTGGCCAGGTCGGCGCCGACGAATCCGGGGGTGCCGCGGGCGATGGTCATGAGGTTGACGTCGTCGCCCAAGGGAACTTTCTTGGTGTGGACTTTGAGGATCTGCTCGCGGCCTTTGAGGTCGGGACGCCCGACGACTACGCGGCGGTCGAAACGGCCGGGGCGCAGCAGGGCGGGATCGAGAACGTCGGGGCGGTTGGTGGCGGCTACTAGGATGACGCCTTCGTTGGATTCGAAACCGTCCATCTCTACCAGCAACTGGTTGAGGGTTTGTTCACGTTCGTCGTGACCGCCGCCGAGGCCGGCTCCGCGATGGCGGCCGACGGCGTCGATTTCGTCAATGAATATGATGCAGGGGGCGTTCTTTTTGCCTTGTTCGAAGAGATCGCGGACGCGGCTGGCGCCGACGCCGACGAACATTTCCACGAAGTCCGAACCGGAGATGGAGAAGAACGGGACGTTGGCTTCGCCGGCGATGGCGCGGGCGAGCAGGGTCTTGCCGGTGCCGGGGGAGCCGACTAGCAGGACGCCTTTGGGGATGCGTCCGCCGAGCTTCTGGAACTTTTGCGGCTCACGGAGGAATTCGATGATTTCCTGCAACTCTTCTTTGGCTTCTTCAACGCCGGCCACATCCTTAAAGGTGACCTTCTTCTGTTGAGAGGAGTGCAGGCGGGCTCGCGATTTGCCGAAGCTCAAGGCTTTGTTGCCGCCGCTCTGCATCTGGCGCATCATGAAGACCCAGAAGCCGACCAGCAGGACGAAGGGGATGGCGTTCATCAGGAGCGACACCCAGTTGCCGCCGGCGTCTTTTTCGACGTTGATGGTGACGCCTTTGTCGATCAGCAGGGTGGTGAAGTCGTTATAGGTGTGTGGAACGGTGGAGGTGAACTCATCGCCGTTCTTGTATTTACCGTGGACGTCGCCGGTCACGCTATTGAGCGTGATCTTTTCGACCTTGCCGTCCTTGACGTCGCGGACCAAAACCGAAAAGTCGGGGTGGGCGCCGGTCGGCTTGGTGTTCTTGATCACGGCAAAGACCAAGCCCACCAGACCCAGCACTACGACCCACAAAACCAGATTTCTTACGCTAGAGTTCATGCGTTCTCCCCAAAAGATCCCGGCAACAAGTTGCCTCTACTGTACAGACGAAGAAAGCGGCTCGAAAGATTCATCTGTTCGGCGGCTCTCCTTCCCAAACCCGCAACACCGGGCCGGGTTCGCGGCTCGCGGCAAACTCCGCGGCGGCTCCGAACTTTCTGGACCACAAGATTTGGTCTCCACTACTCACAATCGGCCAGGACGACCTTAGCCAGGAGGGCACGCGCTCCATTTGGAACATTTCCTTGATCTTCTGATCGCGGGCTTGCCCCTCTGGACGGTAGTGATCTCCCGGTTTCCACCCCCGCAATTCTAAAACAGGGGGGAGTCGCCGCAGACATAACTCGGCTGCTTTTAGCGTAGCATCCTTTGGCGACATGCAAGGGTGCGGCGCGACCTCTAAATGGAGTGCGGTGTCGGGGAGCACGGGGTAGACTCCGGGGATGGCGAGTTCGGTGGCGGCAAAATCTTGACGCGGGGCGGCGGAGGCCAGACGAATCCAATCGAAGGACCGGCGGATGTCGAGTCCGGGGAGGCGCAGGCGCCCGTTGCCTTCCGGATGTCCAGCTAGTTCCAACACGCGTTCGATGTGGGGGTATTCGACGCCGCGGAGGTCACCTTTTACTTGGGTGATGGCGCGGCGGAGGAGGCGGCGGGCGACGGCGGGAGGGAGTTGGGCTAAGGCTGAGGCTGGGATTTCGATGCCGCCGGCGCGCGGGTGGAGGATGGCGGGGGCGATTTGACCCAGGTGGGCGGTCCACCAGAGTTCTTCGTCGTGGGCGAGGTGGGCGAGCTGCGCCAGGGACTCGGAGATGCGCGGGTTCCAGTCGCGGGCCAGTTGCGGGAGGAGCGAGGCGCGGATGCGGTTGCGGGCGAAGCGGGGGTCGCGGTTGCTGGAGTCTTCGCGATAGGGGATGTTGCGGGCGCGGAGGAAAGCGAGGACTTCGGTGCGGGTGGTGTCGATTAGGGGGCGGATGTAGCCGGAGGCGGTGACGGGGTGAATGCCGGCTAGGCCGCGCAGGCCGGAGCCGCGGAGGAGGCGGAACAGAACGGTTTCGGCTTGGTCGTCGCGGGTGTGTCCTAGGGCGATGCGGTCGGCGGGCAACTGGGCGAAGAAGGCGCGGCGGGCGTTGCGGGCGGCTTGCTCTAGATTTTCGTTGGCGGGGAGGTTGGCGGCGGCGCGGTGGAAGGGGAGGTCGAGAGTTGCGGCTAAGCCACGGACGAAATTTTCATCTTCGTCGGATTCGGCGCCGCGGAGTTGGTGGTTTAGATGGGCGACGGAGAGAGTGATTTCTAGCTGGGGAGCGAGTTCGACCAGAGAGTAGAGGAGGAGACGGAATCGGGGCCTCCGGAAACGGCTACGGCGACGCGGCTCGCGCGAGGCAGCATGTTATAACGAGTAATGGTTTTTCTAACCTGCTCCAGCACGGCGAACTCTTTCCTTATTGTAGTGGCGGCTGCTTAGATGATGGATCCACAGATTCAGGAACGCGCGGCGAAAATTCGTCTGCTGCTGATGGATGTCGATGGGGTGTTGACGGACGGGCTGCTGTATAACATTCCGGGGCCGGAGAGGGAAGATACATCGAGACCAAGGGGTTCAATGCGCAGGACGGGATCGCGCTGCAGTGGCTGGCGTGGAACGGCATTCAGACGGGCGTGATCAGCGGACGGGTGTCGAAGGCGCTGGATGTGCGCGGCAGCTCAGGTGGGGATGACTTACATCTACCAGGGGCACATCGAGAAGGTGCCGATCCTCGAGGAAATCATGCAGAAGAGCGGGTTGGACTTGAGCGAAGTCGCTTACGCGGGGGACGACTTGACGGATGTTCCGGTCCTGCGGCGCGTGGGGCTGGGGTTTGCTCCGGCCAACGCGCGGGCGGAGGTGAAGCGGCGCGCGCATCATATAACTGCGGCGGCGGGCGGCGCGGGGGCGGTGCGCGAGATGGCGGAGATTTTGCTGAAGGCGCGCGGCAAATGGGATGGACTGCTGAAGAAATACGAGGTGGAGTGAGTGGCGATCGGGAAAATCGGGATCGAAATTTTGTGCGACACGGGGCCGGGGATTCTGCACGAGACTACGGGCGTGATCGCGCGGCATCAGGGGAATATCATGAGCGTCGAGATCATTGAGGGCCGCGACACGAAGACGCGATCACGTGTATTTCGAGATCGAGGCTCCGGGGGACGCGGAGTCGATCGTGGACGAACTGCAGGCAGCTTCCGATGGTGCGGCAGGCGGCGCAGGTGGCGACCATGGAAAAGATCTACGGGAAGCGCATCATCATCATGGGCGGAGGCGCGCAGGTGGGGCAGGTGGCGCTGGGCGCGATTCTCGAAGCGGACCGGCACAACATTCGCGGCGAGCATATTTCGGTCGATACCATTCCGCTGGTGGGCGAGCAGGCGCTGGCGGCGGCGGTGCGCGCGGCGGCGACGGTTGCCGCGGGTGAAGGCGCATGGTGCTGGCGGGATCGATTATGGGCGGCGAGATCGAGAACGCGGTGCGGGAAGTGCGCGCGCAGGGGCTGCTGGTGGTGAGCCTGAATATGGCGGGCAGCGTTCCGGACGCGGCCGATCTGGTGATTACGGATCCGGTGCAGGCGGGCGTGATGACGGTGATGGCGGTGGCGGATACGGCGAAGTTTACGGTGGACCGGTTGAAGCGGCGGGTGTTTTGAATTAGGCAGCCAGCGGTGACAGTTCCTGGATCTCACGGCGCAGGGTGGCCAATTCTTCAGCGGCCTTAGCGAAGTTGCGATTCGCGGCGGCGAGTTCCACGCGCTGCGCGCAGTCGGCCACGGCACGCGACGCGAACTGATCGGCGGCGTCAGCGATCTTGCTGGCTTCGGCGGCAAGTGTGCCACCGTCGCCTTCGCCGGCGGCGGTTTCCATTTGCTGCAGGCGCTCCGGCGCGAGTTGCAGGAACAGCTCAGCAGATCGTTCGCCATGTCGGAGTGTTCGAGCACCAGGCGTTCGGACGACGCGGCGCGGGCGGCGGCGGCGCGGCGGCCCATTCCTGCAAGAGCTTCTCGATGACGGACACCAGGTGCGCGGGCTGCACGGGCTTCGAAATGTAGGCGTTCATGCCGGCTTGCAGGCAGCGTTCGCGGTCGCCGTTCATGGCGTGGGCGGTCATGGCGACGATGGGCAGGCGATCCCAGCGGGATTCGCGGCGGATGATGCGCGTGGTTTCGAGACCGTCCAGCACGGGCATCTGCACGTCCATCAGCACGAGGTCGTAGGGGTTGGCGGCGGCTTCCAGCTTCGAAAGCGCCTCGCGGCCGTCGTTGGCGACGTCGATCTGGAAACCTTTCTTGCGCAGAATCGCCAGCACGACTTTCTGGTTGACCAGATTGTCTTCGACCAGCAGCACGCGGGTTTGCGCGGGCACCACTTCGGCCAGTTGCTTCGCGGCGCTGGGAGCGGAAGCGGGCGCGGCGGCTTCGACTACGGGCTCCCACGGCAGGGTCACGCGTAAAGATGCTGCCCTTGCCCACCTTGCTTTCGACCCGCACTTGGCCGCCCTGCATCTCGACCAGGCGTTTGGTGATGGCGAGGCCGAGTCCGGTGCCGCCGTATTTGCGCGTGATGCTGCCGTCGGCTTGCGTGAACTTCTCGAAGATCGCGGTGAGTTTATCGGCTTCGATGCCCGAGGCCGGTGTCGCTGACGGCGATCTGCATCTGCGCTCGGCGCAGCCGCGGACTCGATTCCGGAGAGGCGCAGGCACACCCAGCCTTGTTCCGTGAACTTGATGGCGTTGGACAGCAGATTCGCGACGATCTGGCGGACGCGCAGCGGATCGCCCATGACCTTCGACGGGGCCTGCGGATCGACCTCGAAACGCAGGGCGATCTTCTTCTGCGCGGCCTTGGCGCCTGAAGGACTTCACGCAGTCATCGAGCACCGTGCGCACGTCGAAGGGGATGTTCTCGAGCATCATCTTGCCGGCTTCGATCTTCGAGAGATCGAGAATATCGTTCAGCAAGGCCAGCAGGGAGTAGGCGCAGCGCTGGGCGGTTTCGAGCTGATCGCGCTGGTCGCTGTTGAGGGGGCTGTCGAGCGCCAGTTCGAGCATGCCCAGCAGGCCGTTCATGGGCGTGCGCAGCTCATGCGACATGTTGGCCAGGAATTCGCTCTTGGCCTGGCTGGCGGCGAGCGCGGTGCGCATGGCTTTTTCCAAGTCTTCGGTGCGCTGGCGGATGCGTTCTTCGAGAAGGTCGCTGATGCTGGCGGATTTCTTCCTGGGAGGCGTTCATTTCCGCGATCATGCGGTTGAAGCTTTCGCCCAGATATTCGATTTCGTCGCCGGTGGGGCTGACCTGGATGGGTTCGAATTTGCCTTCGCGGACGGACGTGATACCTTGCTGCAAAAGCGAGAGCGGGCGGCCCAAGGCGCGCATGGTAAAGCGCGAAATGACACCGGCGATGACCACCAGAAGCGGAGATCATCAACACGGCTTGCGGCCAGTCGAAAGTGTGGCGGCGGACATCCCACCAGGATGATCAGCATGACCATCCACACGAACAGCAAAACGATGAAGCGGGAGAACTTGGACGACAGCGAACGGAAATTGGCCGGCTTGGACTCGCCCACGTATCCATGGTGCCCTTTTCCCCGCCTAAGCACTATCGGAAAGACACCTTAGTACCCCTAGGGTTCCCTCGTAGGAAGCTTGAGTCCCTGCTTCGAGTTGTAGGCGCTGCTATGCTGTACGAAAAGTGTCCTCGCGGCTGGCGACCTCGTTGTGCGGAATCCCCTTGCGGACCCCGGTTTTGGCGGCGTCCGGCACCTTTGCTTATGGCATGGAGCTGGCGGAGGTGGTGGAGCTGGGGGAACTGGGCGGCATCATTATTAAGGGGCTGTCGCGGGAGCCGATGGACGGCAATCCGGCGCCGCGGCTGTTTGAAACCGAATCCGGAATGATGAATTCGGTGGGTTTGCAGAACATCGGGGTGCGGGCTTTCGTGAGCGAGAAGCTGCCGGCGCTGCGGGCGGTTGCGACCCCGGTTTTCGCCAATGTGTTCGGATATGCGGTGGAAGATTACGTGGAAGTAGTGCGGGTGCTGGAGGACGCCGAGGGAGTGGCGGGTTACGAATTGAACGTTTCCTGCCCCAATACCAAGCACGGCGGGATGGTCTTTGCGAGCGATCCGGGGCTGCTGGGGGAAGTGGTTTCGGCGGCGCGGGGGGCGATTTCTTCGAGGAACGGGCGGCCGCTGGTGGTGAAGCTGTCGCCGAATGTGGCGCGGATTCAGGAGATGGCGCTGGCAGCGGTAGAGGCGGGGGCGGATGCGCTGTCGCTGGTGAATACTTTTGTGGCGCTGGCGATCGACGCGCGGACGCGGCGGCCGCGGCTGGGCGAATGGCTTCGGCGGGCTGTCGGGGCCGGCGATCAAGCCGATTGCGCTGCGCATGGTTTACGAGACGGCGCAGGCGGTGAAGGTGCCCGATTGTCGGGCTGGGCGGGATCGCGACGGGGGTCGATGCGGCGGAGTACTTGATCGCGGGAGCGACGGCTGTCGAAGTGGGCACGGCGAATTTCTGGGATCCACAGGCGCCGCTGCGGATCGCGCGCGAGCTGGATGAATTTCTGGAAGGGGAGAACATCGCGAACGCCGCGGAGCTGAGAGGGTCGCTGCGGTTCTAAGGACAATTTATGAAAAACATCATTTCCACAGAACGGGCTCCGAAGGCGATCGGGCCTTATTCGCAGGCGGTGGTCGCGAACGGGTTGGCGTTTTTGAGCGGGCAGATTCCGCTGGACCCGGCTACCAACCAGATCATCACCGGCGACATTGCGGCGCAGACGGAGCGGGTGCTGGAGAACTTGAAGAGCGTGCTTGAAGCGGCGGGGTCGTCGCTGGAGCGGGTGGTCAAGACCACCGTCTACTTAAAGGATATGGGCGAGTTCGCCAAGATGAATGAGGTCTATGGGCGCTATTTCGCTAGCAACGCTCCGGCGCGGGCTACGGTGGAAGCAGCGCGGCTGCCGAGGGATGTTTCGGTCGAGATCGACTGCATCGCCAGCGTGGATTAAGATTTCTTTCTTTTTCCTCAAACCTTTTGCCGGGTGGCGGCGTCTACTGGATTAAGAATGCGGAAGCTGTCGAAAAATTCAAAGGCTGTTCTGGGCGCCGCGACGTTCCTCCTCTTCGCGTTTGCGGGGGCCCAGCTTGGTGCGCTCCACCTGCAACAACAGCGCTTCGGCAGCTCCGCGCTGCGTTCTCAGAATCTTGGCGCGCATCGCTTGCCGCTGGCTCGTCTGCACTTCACGGTGGTGAAGAACCGGCGTCCGGCGCGCGGCGCATTCGCCGATACTTCCCTCACATCGTATTCACTTAACTTGCGTTTTTGCGGGCTGGTATCCAGCGGCGCGCTCACGGCGAACGATCCAGCGCGGCGCTCGGCTGCCTTGCCACGCGGGCCGCCTCTCTCCTAAAGACCCTGCTGTTCTTCGTTTCTAAATCAATATCAGTCTTTTAAGGAGATTCAAAATGAAAGCGAGAAGTGTATCTAGAATTGTGTGTCTGATTACGGCCGGAGTGATGGCGATGGGATCGCTATCCGCGGCTCCCCGAAAGAGCGCACCCCGCGTGGCGACGTGCCAGGCGGACGATTGGAACTTCCAGACGGAAGCTGCGAGGCTTCTGAAGGAGGTCCAGTCCACTGCAACCGTGTTGAGCCGTGACGCCGCGCTTTTGCGTTCGTACGCGCGCAGCGGCGTTAGCTGGGACAGCCATGTGAACCAGGTGAACGTGGTGAAAGAGCACATCAACACCATGGGCAAGCACCTCAGCCGGCTACAGGCGATTCGCCAGGATGCGGCGCCGTGGCAGCAGCAGGCGATCCAATCCCTGGTTCCCTCCGCCTTGATTCTGGCGACGCATACTGAAGCGGCGATCGAGCATCTCAACGACCGCGGGAAACCGCTGTGGGACGCGGAGTATGTGAACCATCTGCGGGGAATCGAGGGGCGGTCCGGGCAGGTAAAGCAAACCGTCGACCTGCATATGGATATGGCCGATACGCAGGACAAACTCGAGCGGTTGCGGGAGCAGAGCAACTTGCTGGGGTCGTAAAAAGCAAGCCCAAACCCGGGCGCCGGCCGGTTCGACGGCTGGCGCCTGGGTAAGCCTTAGACAGGCGGGCCTTGCGGGACGCTCACGGTATAATATGGTCGGGGACCCCATGACTATTGCCCGATTCCTTCGGATGTCCGCGCACTTGCAACTCATGCCGGTGTTAGAGAGCGGTGAAGAAACGCTGGTGGGCGGGCAGGCTGTGATGGAAGGCGTGATGATGCGCGCTCCGCATAGTTACTGCGTGGCCGTGCGGAAACCTTCGGGGGAGATTGTCACCGAGGAGCAGGCTATCGAACGGGTTTCCGAAAAATATCCGTGGTTCAAACTGCCGGTGCTGCGCGGGTTGGGAATGTTGGGGCAGGCGATGACGCTGGGGTATCGGGCGCTGAAGTTTTCGGCCAATGCGGCGCTGGACGATGGCACGGTGAAGGACGGGCAGAAAATCGAGGTGTCGTCGTGGTTGATGACGGCGAACCTGGTGTTCTCGCTGTGCTTCTTCATCTTCTTGTATAAGTTCGTACCGCTGTTTTTGGCGACGCAGTTGGGACATGCCGTGCCGCGGCTCTCCGGACGCTTTGCCACCAATATGACGGACGGCGTGATCCGCATGGCGATTTTTCTGGCCTTTCTGTTCTTGATTTCGCGCATGAAAGAGATTCGGCGGGTGTTTGAGTATCATGGCGCGGAACACAAGGTGGTTTTCAATTTCGAATCGCGGAAGCCGTTAAGCGTCGACAACGCGCAGAAGTTCGTGACCTTTCATCCGCGCTGCGGGACTAGTTTTCTGCTAGTGGTGATGGTGATCTCGATGATCGTTTACGCGCTGCTGCCGTTCGATACCTTCACGGCGAAGTTTCTGGGGCGCATTGCGCTGCTGCCGGTGATCACGGGGCTGAGCTATGAGCTGATTCGCTTCGCGGCAAAACGGCAGGGCACTGTGATGGGATTGTTGACGGCGCCGGGGTTGTGGCTGCAGCGGATTACGACGCAGCCTCCGGACGATACGGAAGTGGGTGTGGCGATTCATGCTCTGGAGGGCGCCATGGCGCTCGAAGCCAAGCAGGGCGGCGAGCTGGTGATTGCGTAATGCAATATCAGCAAAAACTCGACGATATTGAGCGCAAGTTCGACGATCTCAACCGGCAGATGGCGGACCCGGCGGTGATCAGCGATTCCGCGCAGTACCGCAAAGTAAGTAAGGCGCACAACGAACTGGCGGAGATCGTGGCCAAGTACCGGGACTGGAAAACGGCGTCGCGGAATCTGGCGGAGGCTCGGCCGATGCTGACGGAAGCCGATCCTGAATTGCGCGGCATGGCGGAAGAGGAAGTGGCGCGGCTGGAGCCGGAGATTGCGCGCATCGAAGACGACCTGAAGGTTCTGCTGCTGCCGAAAGACCCGTTGGACGAGAAAGACGTGGTGCTGGAAATCCGCGCCGGCACGGGTGGCGACGAGGCTACGCTGTTCGCGGACGAGATTTTCCGCATGTACTCGCGCTTCGCGGAGACGCGAGGTTGGAAGGTGGAAGTGACTTCGACCAGCGAATCGGCGGTGGGCGGGCTGAAGGAAGTGACGGCTCTCATCAGTGGCAACAAAGTGTACAGCCAGATGAAATACGAAGCGGGCGTGCATCGTGTGCAGCGTGTGCCGGCGACGGAGACGCAGGGGCGCGTGCATACTTCGGCGGTGACGGTGGCGGTGCTGCCCGAGGCCGATGAAGTGGAAATCAGCGTGGAGGCGAAGGACATTCGCATCGACACGTTTTGCTCTTCGGGGCCGGGCGGACAGAGCGTGAACACGACGAAGTCCGCTGTGCGGCTGACGCACTTGCCGACGGGCACGATTGTTTCCTGCCAGGACGAAAAATCGCAAATCAAGAATCGGGCCCAGGCGATGCGCGTGCTGCGTTCGCGGCTGTACGAGATGGAACTCGAAAAGCAGCATGAAAAGATCGGCGCGGAGCGGCGCAGCATGGTGGGATCGGGCGACCGCAGCGAGAAGATCCGGACCTACAATTTTCCGCAGAACCGGGTTACGGATCATCGCATTGGATTCACGCTGCATCAACTGGATCAGGTGATGGAAGGCAAGCTGGAGCCGTTTGTCGAGGCGCTGACTACGCATTTCCAGGCGGAAAAACTCAAAGAGCAGGGCTCAGAACAGGCCGCCTGACGGCGATGACTGTCCGCACGGCGCTTCTGCAAGGCCGGCAACTTCTCGAACAAGCTAACGTTGGTGAACCGCGTCTTACGGCGGAAGTGCTGCTGATGCGGGCTACGGGTCATGACCGGGCTTGGCTCTATGCACACGGCGACGATGAGCTGATCGAGGTCTGGTGGATTCATTTCGGGCGCTATCTGCATCAGCGGATCAAGGGCGAGCCTACGCAGTACATCACGGGGCGGCAGGAGTTTTACGGGCGCGAGTTCCGGGTGACGCCGGATGTGTTGATTCCCCGCCCTGAAACGGAACATCTTATCGAAGCGGCGCTGGCGCGCGGCGCGCAAAACATTTTGGACATCGGCACGGGATCGGGCGCGATTGCGGTGACGCTGGCGCTGGAGACCAAGGCGCGGGTGACGGCTAGCGATCTATCGCTGGCGGCGCTGCGGGTTGCATGGCAGAACGCACAAGCGCTGGGGGCGCGGGTTGATTTCGTTGCTTGCGATTTGGGGGCTGCATTCGGCGAGGAGGTCGTTCGATCTGGTGGTTTCGAATCCTCCTTATATTGCCGGGCGCGATCGGGCTACGTTGCAGGCTGAAGTTCGCGATCACGAGCCGGAGTTGGCGCTTTTCGGGGGCGAGGATGGGCTGGCGGTCTATCGGCGATTGATTCCTGAAGCGGCGCGGCTGCTGCGGGCGGGCGGGTGGCTTATGATGGAACTCGGCGACGCTCAGGCCGTGCGGGAAATGTGCGCAGGGTGGGGCGATGCTGAAATCGTGAACGACCTGGCGGGGATACCGCGGGTGCTGCTGGCTCGAAAGCCATGAGAAGTTATTTCCACCTCGACATGGATGCGTTCTTCGTCTCGGTGGAAGAGCTTTTCGACCCTTCGCTCAAGGGCAAGCCGGTGGTGGTGGGCGGGAAATCCAACGAACGCGGGGTGGTATCGGCGGCGTCTTATGCGGCGCGCAAGTTCGGGGTGCATTCGGCGATGCCGCTGCGGACGGCTTACAAGTTGTGTCCGCAGGCGATTTTTGTTGAGGGGCATCGCGAACGGTACGTGGAATACTCGGGCAAAGTCTATGCGGTGCTGCAGAAGTTTTCGCCGCGCGTGGAGATGGCGTCGATCGATGAAGCCTATCTGGACCTGACGGGCACGGAGCGGCTGCTGGGGGCTCCGCTGGCGGCGGCGCATGCGCTGCACAATGCGGTGCGCGGAGCGACGAATCTGAATTGTTCGATCGGTGCGGCGTCATCGCGGTTGGTGGCCAAGATTGCTTCGGACCAGGCTAAGCCGCATGGGATTTTATGGATTCCGCCGGGGAATGAGGCGCGTTTTCTGGCTCCGCTGGATGTGCGCAAGATTCCGGGCGTCGGCAAAGTTACGGAGCGGAATCTGCACGAATGCGGGATTCGCAAGATCGGGGATCTGGCGCGTCTGGAGCAGTCGTTTCTGGAAGAACGGTTTGGGAAATGGGGGCTGGCGTTGGCAGGGAAGGCGCGCGGTCAAGACGCGGGCGGGTGGTTCGATGGCGAGATTGGGGAGGGCGACGATCCGAAATCCATCAGCCACGAACATACGTTTTCGGTGGACACGGCGGACGCTACGACGCTCGACGCGATGCTGGTGCGGCTTTCTGAGATGGTGTCGCGGCGTCTGCGCGATCATCGCTTGCACGCGCGGACGGTGCAGGTGAAACTGCGCTACTCGGATTTTTCTACGTTCACGCGGGCGCGGACGCTGGATCATGCTACGCAGATCGATACGGAGTTCGCGGCGGCGGTGCGGGATTTGTTTCGTAAAAACTGGACGGGCGAGCCTATACGGCTGTTGGGGGTTTACGCGCAGTCGCTCGAAAGCGGTGAGGGGCAGACCAGTTTGCTCGACGAAGCAAAGACCGAACGCTGGCGCAAGACGTTGGAGGCGGTGGATAAGCTGCGCGAGAAGTATGGCGACACTACGGTTTCGCTGGCGGCGGGATTGAAGGCGGCGTTTCGTGCTAGAGTGCATGAAAATCCGGAAAATCTGCCGGGTAAAGATCCGCGCCGAAAGGAGCCGGAACATGAGTGACGAATTGCGTTATCCGGTGGGTCCGTGTGAATGGCCGGCGGAAGTAAGCGCGGAGGAAAGGCGGCGGCATCTTCGCGACATTGCTGCATTGCCGGTGAAGTTGCGCGAGGTGGTGGCGGGTTTGGCACCGCAGCATCTCGACATTCCTTATCGCGAGGGCGGGTGGACGATCCGGCAGATCGTGCATCATATACCGGACAGCCACATGAATAGCTACGTGCGCTTCAAGCTGGCGTTGACTGAAGTCCAGCCCACTATTAAGCCGTACGATGAGAAGCTGTGGGCGGAGATTCCGGAGGCGCGGACGGCGCCGGTCGAGATATCGCTCGCCATGGTGGACGCGCTGCACGGGCGCTGGTCGTTGATGCTGGACAATATGACGGACGCGGACTTCGAACGCTCGATCTTGCATCCGGAAATCGGTGCGCTGAAGTTGAAGAGTATGGTAGCGGGATACGGGTGGCATTGCCGGCACCACGTAGCGCAGATCGCGGGGACGCGGCGGCGGATGGGCTGGTAGGGGAACGCCATTTATGCTAAATTGGGGTTGTATGGCGAGTTCAAAGGCGGCGGCGAAGCTCGCTGATTTAGTGGGCGAACGTCTTAGCAAATTGAGTCCCTCCGAACGAGCCGCGAAGATCGCAGCGTTCAAGAAGGTCATTTCCGAGATCCGCGAGAATCGTCCCAAATCGACAAAGCTTGGTCGAACTGCGGCGACCCCTTCTGCAAGCCGAGCGCGCGGATAGCCTTCACGAATTCCTCGCGAGAGCCTTCGTCTAAGAGAAACTTGAAATCTCGCTGAAGTTCGGCCCGCCGGCGACGTTCTTCAATATCGATGGGCCGCTTGCCTCTGCGGGTCTCGGACCGCATCAAATCTCGGAGATCCCGGTCTTTTCCTTCGTTCATTTCGTCTCCTGACGATTTGCCCTAGTTTTTCACCTTTACGAACCGGCCTTTATTTCCCACACCGATGTTCTCCTTGGGAAGCGACGCTTCCAGTACTCGCTCACGCTATTCCAGAATTCGGCCCGCCACAGCAGCTGGAAGCCGGCTGGGTAGCTGGGTTCCGAGCATGAAAGTGTGAGGACTTAAGCTGAAGAAAGTTAACGCTTTCCGAAGAAGCTGGAATCAAAAAGATACGCGTCAAGCCTGATCAAGGCCAGTCGCTTGCGGGCGCAATGCAATGTCAGCGCGACAGAGCTTGGCAGATATTCAAAGGCGTAAGAGAAAGACGCACGGATTGGAGAAACTTGATAAGGTTAATAGAGTGCAGCTATCGATCGTCATTCCGATACACAACGAGGAGCCGTCCATCCTGCCGCTCTACGACCGGCTGACGCTGGTGCTGGAAAAGCTGCGGAAGCCTTACGAGATTATTTTTGTCGACGACGCATCGACCGACCGCAGCTTCGATCTGCTGGCGAATCTGGTGGAGACCGACGGGCGCCTGAAAGTGATTCGTCTGCGGCGTAATTTCGGGCAGACGGCGGCGCTGGCGGCGGGATTCGACGAGGCGCAGGGCAGCGTGATCATATCGCTCGACGGGGATTTGCAGCACGCGCCGGAAGACATCCCTGCGCTGCTCGAAAAAATCGAAGAGGGGTACGACATCGCCAGCGGCTGGCGCAAGAATCGCGTGGATAACGCGGTGACTCGCAAGTTTCCTTCGCGTATTGCGAATTGGCTGATGGCGAAGGTGTCGGGCGTGGAACTGCGCGATTTCGGCACCACTTTCAAGGCTTACCGCGCTGAGATTATTAAAGACGTCAATTTGTATGGCGAGCTGCACCGCTTTATTCCGGCGCTGGCGTCGCTGTATGGGGCTCGCATCGCCGAGGTACCGATCAAGAACATTGCGCGTCCGGCGGGCGGGTCGCATTACGGCCTGAGCCGGACCTTCCGGGTGATGTTCGACATCTTCACGATTTGGTTCCTGCTGAAATATTTCACGCGGCCGATGCATTTCTTCGGCAAGTGGGGCGTGATATCGGCGGGGCTGGGCGGCGGGGTTTTGGCGTTTCTCGCTGGCAAGAAGATTATCATCGGCGGGGATATTATCGAGCAGCATGGTCCGCTGATGGTGGCGGGGGCGCTGGCGCTGATCACGGGCGTGATTCTGTTCTGCACCGGGCTGCTGGGCGAGGTTCTCACGCGCACTTATTACGAAAGCCAGGGACGGCGGATTTACGCGGTCCGGGAAATCCGCAGTAAGCGCGAGGCGCAGGCGCCGGATGGGGCGCAGGGAGCACACGGCAGTCGCGGATGAAGTTGCGCGCGGTCATTTTTGATTACGGCAACGTGATCTGCCGGCCGCCTACCTCACAGCAATTGAGCGAAGCGGCGGAGTTGTGCGGGTTCTCGGTCGACGATTTCGTTACGGCTTTTTGGCGTAAGCGGCGCGAGTACGATCGCGGGACGGATGCGCGGGATTACTGGCGGGACATCGCGGAGTCCAGCGGGCGGGTATTCAATGACGCGCTGATCGCAGAGATGATGCGGCGTGAGGTGGACTTCTGGGGGCGCTTCGATGACCGTGTGCTGAGCTGGGCGCGGGACCTTCGGTCGGCTGGGCTGCGGACTAGCATTCTTTCTAATCTTCCGCGGACGCTGGGGGAGTGGCTGCGCGGCGAAGTCGGGTTTCTCGACCACTTCGATCAGGTCACGTTCTCTTACGAGTTGGGTGTGATCAAACCTGAGGCTCCGATTTATCAACATGCGATTGAGGGGCTGGGGGTGGAGCCTGCGGAGGCGTTGTTTCTCGACGATCGTCCGGAGAACGTGGAGGGGGCGCGGGCTGCGGGGATTCACGCTGAGGTTTTCAACTCGTGGGAGGAGTTCTTGGAGCGCGATTGTCTGCGGTATGGGTTGCCGGGTCCGGAAAAGTCAACGTCTGGTTTGCCGCGTCTGGAAAAAAGGGACGGAGACTGATTTCGCGGGGCGATCGCAGCGCAGGTATGAAGTGCTTCTGGTGAAAATCAGGCTCCGTCCCTCTTTTCCCTGATACAATCCGGGTAGGACCACGGCCTCATGACTTCTCCTTCCGGTCTTCCTCAAACTCTCGGCAGTCTTCGCGCCTCAGATAAATATCAGCATATGCGCGGCGTTAAGGATGAGCTGCGCGAGAACCTGATCTGCAAGCTGGAAAAGAAAGAGACGCTGTTTCCCGGCATCGTGGGCTATGAGGACACGGTGGCGCCGCAGGTGGTGAATGCGGTGCTCTCGAAGCACAACTTCATCTTGCTGGGGCTGCGCGGGCAGGCCAAGACGCGGCTGATCCGCATGCTGACTACGCTGCTGGACGAGTACGTTCCTTACATCGCAGGATGCGAGATCCACGATCATCCGTTCGCTCCGATCTGCAAGCCTTGCCGCGACGCTGATCGAGGAGAAGGGCGATGCTACGCCGATCGCATGGCTGGGCCGCGAAGAGCGCTACGTAGAGAAGCTGGCGACGCCCGGACGTGACCATCGCCGACATGATCGGCGACATCGATCCCATCAAGGCCGCGCGCACGGGCGAAACCATGGGCAGCGAGCTGACGGTGCACTACGGGCTGCTGCCGCGCGCCAACCGCGGCATCTTCGCCATCAACGAACTGCCGGATCTGGCGGGCAAGATTCAGGTCGGCCTGTTCAACATCATGCAGGAAGGCGACGTGCAGATTAAGGGCTATCCGGTGCGCCTGCCGCTGGACGTGATGCTGGTGTTCACCGCGAACCCGGAAGATTACACCGCGCGCGGCAAAATCATCACGCCGCTCAAGGACCGCATCGGCAGCGAAATTCGCACGCATTATCCGGCGACGCTGGAACATGGCATCGAGATCACGGAGCAGGAGTCCTGGACCGAGCGGAAGTCGCCCGCGGAGCTGCGCATTCCGGATTACATTCGCGAAGTGATCGAACAGATCGCGTTCTCGGCTCGCGAGGACAAGCGGGTCGATAAGCGCTCCGGCGTCAGCCAGCGCCTGCCGATTTCGGTGCTGGAAAACGTGACGTCGAATGCCGAGCGCCGCGCGCTGATGGCGGGCGAATCGGTTGCCGTGCCGCGCGTGCTGGATGTGTACGCCGGGCTGCCTTCGATCACCGGAAAGCTGGAACTGGAATACGAAGGCGAACTCAAAGGCGGCGACGCGGTGGCGCGCGAGCTGATTCGGCTGGCCGTCGGCAAAGTGTTCACCAGTCTATTTCGAAGGCGAGAATCTCAACAACGTGGTGCAGTGGTTCGAGCTCGGCGGGACGCTGAAGCTGGACGAAGGCGTGACCTCGGCGCAGATGGTCCAGCAGTTGACGGGCATTCAAGGGCTGATGGAGAAGACCAAGCAGCTGGGCTTGGGCGCGAGCGAACCGGACGCGGTGCGCGCCGGCGCTGGCGAATTTATTCTGGAAGGCCTGTACGCGCACAAGCGCATCAGCCGCAATGAAGAGGCTGGGTTCACGCGCGGGCGAACGCCGCCGCGAGCCGCCCGACGAAGGCAAGCAGAAGCCGAAGAGGCAATATCAGTGAAGTCCATTCGCTATGGGCGCTACACCGGGGAGGACTTCGGTCTCAGCGCCGAAGACTTGCTCAAGGCCCTGGCGGATTTCTTCCTCAATAGCGGGTTCGACAACCCGTACATGCAGTTCAGCGAGTTCAATCAGCACACGCTCGAAGATTTGAAGCGCGCGCTGGAAGAAGCGATCTCTGAACGGCGAAATGTTCGATCCGGAGCGCGCCGAGCAGATTCGCCAGCAGCTGGAAAGCATGTCGCGGCGAGGAGATCGATCAGCTTCTGAATCGCCTGGTGCAGAAGCTGGTGGACGAAGGCTACATCAACACCGAGCCGCAAGACGGCGGGCGCGGCGGCGAGGGCGACGGCGAAGTGGAGGTCCAGATCACCGACAAGAGCGTCGACTTCCTGGGCTACAAGACGCTGAAGGATTTGCTGGGGTCGCTGGGCCGTTCGAGCTTCGGCGCGCACGACACGCGCGATATGGCTACCGGCGTCGAGGCCAGCGGCGCGTCGAAGGTTTACGAGTTCGGCGACTCGATGAATCTGGACGTGAACACGACGCTGTTCTCGGCGCTGAGCCGCGAGGGGCTGAAGCTGCCGATCAATCTTGAGTATCGCGATCTGCACGTGCATCAGTCGCGAATATCAAAGCTCCTGCGCGACGGTGCTGATGCTGGATTGCAGCCACAGCATGATTCTCTACGGCGAGGATCGCTTCACGCCGGCGAAGAAAGTGGCGATGGCGCTGGCGCATCTGATCCGCACGCAGTATCCGGGCGATTCGCTGCGCTGCGTGCTGTTCCACGATTCGGCCGAGGAACTGCGGATTGAGGAACTGGCGCGGGTGCAGGTGGGTCCGTACTACACGAACACGCGCGAAGGCCTGATCCTGGCGCAGCGCCTGCTCGACGCAAGAGAAGAAGGACATGAAGCAGATCATCATGATCACCGACGGCAAGCCCAGCGCGCTGACGCTCGAGGACGGGCGCATTTATAAAAATGCGTTCGGGCTGGACCCGCTGGTGATCAGCCGCACGCTCGAAGAAGTGAGCCGCTGCAAGCGGCAGGGGATCCTGATCAACACCTTCATGCTGGCGAGCGATTATGGGCTGGTGAACTTCATCCAGAAGGTGACGGAGTTGTGCCGTGGCAAGGCGTACTTCACTACGCCTTACACGCTTGGGCAGTATTTACTGATGGATTACATGAATCGGAAGACGCGGACGATTCACTAGTTGGCTCCAATAGATTGAGCTAAGTCTTTCAGGGAGTTTGCAACTTGAGCACGCCGCGAATCGGGAATGACTAGTTCAATGCGCTCCACTTCGATTGCACGAAGGTGCTGTTCGATTTCATCCACGGATGCCCCGCGAACAATGCGTCAGTAGATGCCTCCAATATACATGTCGTACTCGTCCGCCGCCTCAGGAATGCCGTGCACTCCGATCGGATCCAATCTCTCATGAGAATCTCGCGAATTTGTCGCTGAATCTCCTGAATTCTCCCTCGGTCGATCATGCGTAGCCCTTAGGCCGCTTTTTCACGCCGCGCGTCGATTAGCCGCCGGGCGACGTCGCGAGCTATCTCCAGAGTCTCGGCCACAGTCCGGCCTTGCGCAACTAATCCGGGCAGTTGTTCAGAGATTGCTAGAAAAACACCTTCTGGCAATTGCTCCACGTGTATTTGCACTGCGACTTCCATGAGTCCAATCGTAGCACCGCCCAGCGTTCTCACCCGCAAGTGATCTGTTCAAGCTCGGGAAAGTCGCGCGAATAAGGTGACTGATCGAGCGTAAGAAAACGATCAGCCCGGAGCAGCGCATGAGCGCCGACAATAAAATCGGCGAGCAGGCGTTTGGCCCCGCCTCCTCGCGACGCACGACGCCGGGCGGCATATTTGGCAAAACGCACGGAGGCTTCGCGCCAGACTGGTTCGCCAAGGTCGAAATCGATGGCAATGCCCGTGGAGGAAAGGAAGTCGTCCACGAAATCCAGTTTGGCTTTGGGATGCGCACGAAGTTCGGCGTAGACAGCAGCGCAGACGACTAAGCCACCATCGGCTGCGGCTTGGTCCAGAGCCTCAGAGACGACCTTGGCAAGACGCTCGCCCGACCACAGAGCCGATAGTACGTTGGTGTCGATGGCCGTTCTCATTCGTCGCGCAAGTCACGCAGCCAGGCGTTGATTTCCTTCTTGCCATTTTTGAAGGTCCCCAAGGCGCCGGCATATTTTGCAAATGCATTGCCCTTGCCTTGCGTGCCCGGCGGACAACCGTGTGCCGATCCTCCGCGATGAATTCGATACGATCACCTCGTTTTAGGCCGAGACGTTCCCGAATCGGCTTAGGAACGGTAACCTGTCCTTTGCTGGTGACGACGCCCGGCGTAAATATTCCTTTCCATAAAGTAAGGATAACATTCCTTACTTATGCTGCCTATGCGGGCACCGGCTCGCGCTGTCGGCCGCAGCGCCCTGCTCCACTCGCGCAGGCCCATCACGCACAGCAGCAAAAAAACGAAGTACAAGGCTGAGGTCAGGCGCAGGTGTTTATAGATGTAGAGCGGCACGTAAATGATGTCGACGGTGATCCAGATCCACCAGGACTCGAGGTATTTCTTGGTCTGGCCGTAGATGGCGGCAAGCGATAGGGCGGTGGTGAAGCCGTCCCAGACGGGTACGGTTGAATCGGTATAGCGGCGGAGAAAGAATGCCAGGGCGATAGCGGCGGCGAGGGTTACGGGGGTGAGCCAGATCCAGGTGCTGCGGGGGGTGCGGGTGACTTGCAGTTCGACGCGGGCGCCGGGGTGGGACCAGGTCCACCAGCCGTAGGTTCCCAGCGTGATGTAGACCAACTGCAATCCGGCGTCGCCATAGAGACCGGCGGAGAGGAATACGGCTACATAGAGGGCGTTGTTGGCTAGGCCGATGGGCCAGTTCCAGATGTTCTGCCGCGCCAGCAGCCATACGTTGACGGCTCCGCTGAGGAACCCCAGAATTTCGACGAGGGACATCTGCCCTCAGGATCGCAGATCAGCGGCCGAATACGCCTTCGACGGCGCCAACCAGGGTGCAGACAGCGATGTGGGCGAAGAGGCCGTAGTGAATCCAGCGGCGGGTGTAGCGGGCAACCAGATTGACGTCGTTCTTTGATACGGTTGGCCACGCGGCTTGTATTGAGCGCCACTTCGGAAAGAGAATCCAACGGCGGGTGTAACGGTAGAGGAAGATGACGTCGCTCATGGGTAAAGCCCACTGTGCGGCACGAGTAGGCCTTAGTACCAATAGGCTAAGGCGCCGCTTTTAGACTAGTACCTAGAGGGAAAGTTTTGGTACGAGGAATAGTACAACGAAGGGGTTAAAACAAAAAACCCCTCTGTTGCAACTTGCTCAAACGATCAAACAAGCGGCGGAAACTTTCGGACACTACTTCCCGCAAGCACAACTACAAAACCCGCTCGTTTCTCTCGTCCGCGCCCGTTGCAAGCAGAGGGCAGGTGTTCAAGAGTTACTGCATCAATTCGTAAGTAGGATAGCACGCGCCCAGCCACCTTCGTGGGCCTCTATTTTCAAGTACATGGATCGAGTTGATGGCGCTGCTGTGCGTGCGCCTGCCCCGGGGGTGTGTCGCTGTGACACAATTGGGCTCAGGTGCGGAGTTCCCTGGCGATCCTGTTGCTGGCTGGCCCGTTGGTCGCTCAAAGCGACGAGTTCCGGGTGTATACCGGACGCCCCACGGCTGCTGCTTACTCCGCAGCGGTTGCGGCTGCTACAGCGGGAGCGGGAGCGGGATTCGCTGCGCTGGCAACCCTTTAGTACTTTGGTCGCGGGCGGGGCGGCGATGCCGGAGCCGGGTTTCGCCTGGGGCTTGTACTACCGGGCTAGTGGTCAGGCGGCCTGGGGGAAGAAGGCTGTCGACTGGGCGCTCGGCGACGAGGCCAAGGATCTGCGGCAGCTCGCGCTGGTCTTCGACTGGTGCGGGCCGGTGATGACGGATGCGCAGGCCGAGCGGCTGGCGGCGAAGCTGCAAAAGGCGCTCATGGCGGTCGGCTGGCGGCGATGTGCGACAGCAGAGTGCGCGCGCCTTCGCGGCGATCGCGCTGGCGGACCGCTTGCCGGATCATGGCGAGTCCGTGCTGAAGCCGCTTGATCGAGCAATGGTGGCGCGGCGAGATCGTGAAGAAGCTGGACGCGGGCGCACCGGCGATTCCGCGCGATCAGGTGTACGCGCTGCTGGAGCTGTTGCACGCCGTACGCGACAACCTGAAGATCGACCTGCGCGAAGACGCGCCGGATTATTTCAAGGCGCTGCCGACGGACCACCTGGTGAGCCACTACCCCGCCCCGTATCCGGCCGCCGAAAACGAATACCGCGTTCCTATTTATGTGCGCGACGGCGAGCCGGACCTGAACGACGCGGCGCTGTCGCGCGCGGCGGAGCTGGCGATGGTGGCTTACGATTCGAATGCCGCCGAAAATCAATTCCTGCAAGGGTGGCTGATGCAGGACCGCTTCCTGATGCGCGGCGGCTTCGGCGTCCCTTATGAATTTCTGTGGGCCAATCCGTATCAACCGGGCTTGAGTTATTTTCAAATGCCGCTGGTGTATCACGATTCGCTCATCGGGCCACTTGTTCGCGCGCACCAGTTGGGATGAGAACGCGACCTGGCTCGGGTTACTTCGACGGACAGCTTCAATTATTCCGCGACGGCAAAGTGGAGACGCTCAAAGCGGGCGCGGCTACTGACCCGGTGCACGTCGGCGAGGCGATCATCTTGAGCGCTCGCGACAAAGGTGCCACTCGCTTCAAGGCCGATGCCGAGGCGGTGTTCGTGCTGAACTTGACGCCGCGCGCGCACTACGATGTCGAGATCGACGACCAGGAACTGCGCGAAGAGGAAACGGACACGGGCGGGACACTGGTGATTGCGCTGCCCGAGGGGATCGCGACCGGCATCAGGGTGAAGCGGCGAACGGAGTAGTATTGTGCTTATGCGCTTTCCAAAAATATCGGTGCTCGTCTTTGCCGCTGCCGCATTATTCGGCTTTCAACAAACCGATCCGTGGCGTCCGGCTGATCTTGTGGACGCCGCCACCGCGGCGGCGAAACTCAAGGCCAAGCCGGCGGAGCAGCCACTGGTGCTGCAAGTCGGCTTTCAGGCTTTGTACAAAAGCGTACGCGTGACCGGCGCGAAGTATGCGGGGCCGGGGTCGACGGCGGACGGCCTGGCCAATTTGGAGGTGCAGGTGAAGGGCGTCCCGACCACGCGCGCCATCCTTTTATATTGCGGTTGCTGTCCCTGGGAAAAGTGCCCGAACATCCGCCCGGCGTTCAAGAAACTGCACGAGTTGGGATACAGCAACGTGGAGGTGGTGAAGATCCCCACCAACTTGCACACAGATTGGGTGGAGCCGGGGTATCCGGTGGAGAAGGGCTCCTAGTCGTTGAGCGCCGTTAACGTTGATAATCGGTGTCTGGGGCGGGATGGCCCAGCAGGCGGCACATCGCGACCACTTGGCCTTTGTGATGAAAGGCGTGGGTGAGTACATGGTGAAGGATGAAGGCGGGGCTGCGCGGCGGACCTACCCAACCCTCCGGCACATGCAGGAGATCCTGATTTAGTTCAGGTTCGCTGAGGCGGTCCAGATATTCGAGCGTCTCCGCCATCGCGCGGCGCTTGCATTCGACGAGTGCTTCGGCCGTGCTGTAATCATCGGCGCTGAGCTTGGGCAGGGGAAGCAACTGGAGGCCGTGGATCCAGTAGATCTCGTTCGCGATGGTGTGGAACATTTGATCGCGTATATTGGGCCGCGCGAATCCGGAAAGCTCCGCCAGCAGAAGGTCACTGTGCATGGTCCGCAGATGCGTCAACAGGATATCCAAAGAGGAGTGTGTGCGCGCATGAAAGGATTTTAAGCCGGCGGTGGTGAACATGCGATTACGGTACCTCAAAATCCAAGCGCCTGGTTTGACCCGCCCCCGTCGCTTGCGGTACTCTTAGGAATCGAATGGCAAATACTGTATCTGCGCTGAAACGTGTGCGCGTCACCGAACACCGTACGGCGGTAAACCGTACTCGCAAGACCCGCTTGCGCCATGGCATCCGTGCGATGCGGCGCTTGCTTGAAACCAAGGACGTTAAAGGCGCCACCGATTTGGTCCCCAAGACCTATTCGTTGATCGATCGCGCCGCCAAATGGGGCATCATCAAGAAGAATACCGCGGCCCGCTATAAGAGCAGGCTGACGATCCGGTTACGCAAAATCGCTTCCGCTTAAACCTCCGGCTGTTTCTTCTCCAGCGAACCCATCTACGCCAGGGCTCCCTTTTCCGAAGACAGACTAGCGAATAAATTGACACTGCGGGCTGCCTTTGTTGTAATAGGTGAGGCCCACCTGTTGCTCCTCAGTAGCTCAATGGTAGAGCATTCGGCTGTTAACCGAAGGGTTGTAGGTTCGAATCCTACCTGAGGAGCCAAATTTTTCAAAGACTTACAGGCCTCCACGCCCTCGAAAACCCGCTCAGTTCTGCAAGACTGTGGGGACTTTTGTGGGGATGCTGTTTCAAAATGCTGCGCAGTCTTCGAACTTGAACGGTGGCCGCTCCGTTTCTGTTGCAAGGGTTCTGAGAGCGCGCGTTAGCGTGACTTCCCCCTCCCCGACCACACGGTCCAGTTCGTTGGCCTTCTCTATAAGCATCGCCGACAGCTTTCGAGCTCCGGCGCCGCTCATCCGCCCGCCCGCGCTTCTGGCTGCGCGGAACACACAATTGTATTCGTCGATGCAGACGGAACCAAAACCAAATCAATGGTATTCAGTCACCGCGATCCCTCCCACAACTGGCCTGAGCGGCGAATGTTTGAGACACGAGCTTCTAGCGCAAATCGCTATCGATAATGAATATGGCAATTATCCCTTGACAACAAGTAGACTTTACCCTACAATGTACTCATGGACGCAAAGCTAGTGCCTTTCAAGGTCAAACAAACAATCCCGCAGGCTTTGCGTTACACCATCAATAGCTTCAATGAACAATTCCCTACTGATGACGCCTGCCTTGCGCACATTGCTGAAGATAAAGGTTTCCTTAGGGCGGAGATCGCTAAGTGCGAAAAATGTGGGGAGGACCGGAAGCACCATCGCGTTACAAAGCGGACGGCCTATGCTTGCGATCACTGCGGGAATCACATCTATCCGCTTGCTGGGACTATTTTCAGAGAAGAGCACTACTTCGTTGCGCCTGTGGTTCTACGCAATGTATTTGATGGGGTCCACCCATTAAGGAATTTCCGCGAAGCAGATTGAGCGCGAAACCGGGGTCACTTACAAAACCGCATGGCGCATGTTCAAGCAGATTCGTACGTTGCTTTCTGATAAGGATCTGCAACTGGAGGGAGCCGCCGTGGAGGTGGATGAAACCTATTTCGGTGGTCGCTCAAGGGCTCGCCATCAAAAAGCTGGGCGTCCCGGCTTGAGTAGTCCACAAAAGAAACCCATCGTCGGCATCGTCGAACGAAGTGGGCGGGTAATAGCCAAAGCTACAAATGATATTACAGCCCAAACCCTACTGGGAATGGTTCGGGAGCACGTTCTTCCAGAGACGACGGTCTACACCGATGAATACCCATCTTATAAAGGGCTAGGCAAAATGCCACAGGGATACCACCACAAGCGCATTCATCATGCGTCTAAGGTCTATGTTATGGGGACGTTCATACCAACACGATTGAGGGGTTTTGGTCGCTATTGAAGCGCGGCATCGGTGGCGTGTACCACTCGGTAAGCCAGAAATACTTGCAAAGCTATTTGGATGAATACAGCTTCAGATACAATCGGCGAGATCAGGGCAACCTGATTTTTAAGTCGATTTTGGAGCAGGTTTCGGAGCGGGCGGTGGATTAACCGCCCGTTTCAAAATCTTTAGAAAGCTATCGCGCGTAATCGGTTTCATCTGCTCCACTGTCTCTTGGCGGGGACGGAGCGGTTGAATTATTTTCGCGGCGGGTTCCTTGTCCACTATACGTGTGCCTTCTCTAAGGCCAGATTAGCATAACTGGCCGGAAAGGTCGCATGTACGATCCAAGGCTAGGGGTATGGGGGCGCAGAGAAAAAGCGCAGCGAACTGTGGGGCCACTGTGAGCTCGGATGTAATTGTATATTCCTGCGATATCCTCTCTACGGAGTTCCAGCGGGGAAGTGTTGGTAGCGTTCGGTGGCTCTCCAAATATGAGAATGGGGATGTTTGGTTTGAATATTACGGAGTCCTTCATGGGCAACGGCCAACTTACTTCCACTCCATAGTCGAGTTCCTCAGAAATCCATCGGGCTCAAGAATAGAAACTCCCATCAACGGTGCGGCCAACCGGAATTCTATGTTTGTCGGCATTGCTGAGTTCGTTCAAGTTGCCACAGGGGATCGTCCCTAAAGGCATTCCCTCGGTTGTAAGGCTGAAGGTCTTTAATGATCTTGATTGCATCGCTCGGCATGTCCCCTGTGAGTTTACGGATTCGCTCTTGGGATTTAGCCGTGTTGTCGGGCACAATCGGGAACATGACCTCCTTGGAGGGACTGGCATTCCCGAGCAATGCCAGATGCCAAGCAAGTTGATCCAACCCGGATCGGAGAGAATATACGGCGTCACTGAGAGCCAAGACGATGTCAAAATCGACGGGATGGAAATCACAGCGGACGATATGGCGCTGGTTCACAAGATCGTCTTGTTTCGTGATTGTATATGGGTTGGACCCGCAGAACTTAACGTACGCAGCGTCAAATTCCTTAAGATGTTTGTACGCCCGTCCTATTTTGAATCTGAGATAGTCAAAGTTATTGGACCATACAGAGGTGCCGTCTGATGCCATTTCAACATCTTACCATCCCTACTTGTCTTGATGGGATAATTGCCATGAATATTATCGGGGCGGCTAGCGGGTCGATCGAAGCGGGTGAGACGGAACGCTATGACTGACCGGGCCTACTCAGTCTTGTTGATCCGATCATCTGAGGCTCTTCGGCTTGCTATCGCTCTGATACGCTACCCTTAATCACACCCGGAAATGAAGGAGGCCGCTGAAGATGAGAGTCGCCGCAATAGCAATTTCACTTTTCCTCGCAGGCTCTACCTGCCCAGCCCAGACGGCAGATAAGTTGCAAGAAATTCAGAAACTTCTCGTTGCAATGGACTCTGCGAAGAACGTGGAAGCGGCTTGGAATGCCATGATTCCCCAAATCGGTGCCGGAATGAAAGCTGTGTTTGCTCAAGCGATCGAAAGGGATAAAGGTGAAAAACCCGAAAATATCGATGCGGCTGTTGTGGCCTTTACCGAGGAAGTACGGAAGCAGTTCAGCTCACAACAAATGATCGAGCGACTGGTCGTGCCGATGTATGACAAAAACTTCAGCGTGGAGGAAGTTCATCAGCTGAGGCTGTTCTACGAATCCCCGGTCGGTCGAAAACTAGTTAAGGCTCAACCGGCGATTATGCAGGCGGCAGTGAGTCAGGGGCAGGCCATGGGACAAGAAATAGTCGGTCGAATTATGGGAGATGACACCTTCGGAAGCTGCAGTGGTAGCCGAGCGGCGACGATTCGGATCGACGCTTAAACTTACTGTTTGCATTCCTGGTGTTTGGAGAATTCGTCCTTGATCCCGGATAGATCGAAAGAACTTACGTTGGTGCCTGCTCCAGATCCCTTAACCTCAATGTGGACCAACTTCGATTTGAAGACATGATCCCGAATGAGTTTGAAGTCTTCTTGGATCAGTAGGCCGGGATACTCGGTAGTCTGCCGCCATGCCACTTGCCGAGGCTGCGTCTCTTCGTCAAATCGAACCAGCGTAACAACGATACCAAGAGACTCCAAAGTGGAGTCTGTCGGGCCGGAACCCAGGACTCTACAACCACACCGGTCCCAAGCGTCAACGCGATAACGGATTTGCGACGATTTCCCAAACTCATCTGCTGACACATAACACTAAGCTCGGCTGGTGCCCCTGAATGGTCGGTGCTGTAAGGCTTGTCTCCCTTAACTGTCATGAGGACGGTCGCGAGCTTCACGCCAGTAAGCGGATTCGTTTTGACCAATTCATTCACCAGCACTGCAGCAGGTGCAATTATGGACAGGGAAGCAAGCAACGCTAAAGTTTTCAAGTTTCTCATTTCCCACTGGTTTCAGAATCCATTGCCACTATAGTAGACTTCCCAGCTTTCGCCTACCACCGGTGATCCCGCCCTTAAGATCGCTTGCCCAGCATCTTTCGCAGGCGCACCAGCAACTCCCGGAACTTCTCCTCGTCCCGTTGCTGCGAGTGCAGATATGCCTCGTAGTGGTCAACGGCGTCAATCTGCCGCCGGATTTCGTCCTCGTCCAGGTCGATCTTGACGAGTTCTAGTATGACTTGCATGTTGTTTTTCCGCCAATTTCTACGCGGCGGCCGGCTCCTCCGAGAAACCGACTCTGCCGCGGGCTGTTCCTCGGGAATTGCAGGATCGCCATCGGAACAAGTGTCATTTCGCCTCTTATTCGCCATTAGTGATATGCTCTCCTCCTCATAGAGCGTCTCCGCCCGGACGTTCACGGAATGGCGGATGCCGTCGCGACCGGCGAAGGACACGGTACAAGTGCGGGCGGGCACGCAGTGGCCCTCGCGATTCGCGCGTTCCGCGAGCACGATTGCGCGCCGGGGACGTCCTGACGAACCTTGAGGTTCACTTCGACGGTTTGCCGAGCTAGCGGACACCCGAAGTTTCCTGAAGAGCCTGTGCTAGCCTCGTAAATATCTCAACCTCGCTGTTGAGTTCCTTCTCCCGGAAGTTTTGCGGTCTTCCACCGCTACTCGCTCAGTGTGCGAGCCGCCTTCACATGGCATCACTAAGGAAAACTATTTATGAAAATGCGGATTGTTATGGCGCATGAGAAGCGCCGCATGAGTTTCAATCTCACCAGCAAAACGCGTAGTTATCTTAGCGCCTCGCTTCTCTTCTTCGGTCTCGGCTGGATTGCTTATACACAAGATCAACCACAGAAATTGACGGTGCAGCAAATAAAAAAAGACCTTTACCTGCTTGCTGGCGACGGCTCTGAAAAGGACGCCGGCAACGTCGCAGTTTATATTACCGGCGAGGGCGTCATTCTTGTTGACGATCGCTTTGAATTCGATCACGATAATATCGTGAACGCTGTGAAGAAGCTCACGTCGCAGCCCATCAAGTATGTTTTGAACACGCATCATCACGCAGATCACTCAGGTGGCAACGGAAGGATGTTTCCTCTGGGCGTAAATATCATTTCGACGGCTCAAGCGCGCAGCAACATCTTGCAGCATAAGCAACCGGGTGCCCCTCCGCTGACGCCGGCCAATCTCGTATTTACGGACGAAGAATCGGTATTTTTGGGCGGCAAAGAAGTACGGGCGAAGTTTTTTAGGGCGCGGCCATACGAACGGCGACGCCATGGTTTACTTTCCTGATCTTAAAGTGATCCACACCGGCGATCTGATGGCGAACGACGGTCCTTTAATCGGTTTACCTAGCGGCGGAAGCATTGTGGAATGGCATACATCGGCAGAATTGGAAAGACAGGGCGCAGTTAATCTAGATGAGTGGAGAGCATGTGATCTGTACCGCTAGCCATCGTTTGAAGAGGCAAAGCAACACGTAAACATCAACAGCGTATGTGTCTTACAGCATGATCATAAATGGACACATGAACGCTA
>CAVVZG010000141.1:0-17087 GCA_963752205.1 Bryobacterales bacterium
ATGGCTACGATCGCGCCCGCAAGATCATCGAAGAGAAATCGGACGCCCTCGACCGTATCGCCCGCGCTCTTCTCGAGCGCGAAGTTCTCGACGGTAGCGAAGTCCGCCAATTGATCGAAGGCGAGACTCTCGAAGCTATGCCCACTCCGCCGCCCCCCGGTCCCAGCGGCGACGGCACGCAGCAAGTCATTAAGCCGGAGCCGCCGCGGCGTCTCCCCGGCATGCTCGAAGGCGGCCCCCAGCCCGCTTGATCCCAGCATTTCCGGTCTATATCTTTGACCTCGACGGCACCCTGGTCGACTCCGCAGCCGACATCTGCGGTGCCGTCGAAGACGTTCTAGCCGCCCACGGCCGCACCGGCATCCCCCGCGAAGTTCTCCTCCGCTACATCGGACGCCATCTCATCGAAGAGTTCATGGACTTCGGCTTCCCCCTCCCCGAAGCCGAGCAGATGCTCATCGAATACCGCGCCATCTATCCCGCCCGCAAACACGCCTCAACCACCGTCTACCCCGGAGTCGCCGCCGCCCTCACCCGACTCGGCGGAAGAAAATCCACAGCCACCACCAAAGGCACCCCCACCACTCGTTTAGTCCTCGAACAGTTCGCCCTCATCCATCATTTCGATCACGTTCAAGGCACCGACGGTTTTCCCGCCAAGCCCCAACCCGACGTCTTGCATCGCACTCTAGAAACCTTCAGCGTCCGCCCCACGGACTGCCTCTTCATCGGAGACTCCGCCGCCGACATGGAAGCCGGCCGCCGCGCCGGCATCGCAACCTGCGCCGTCACCTGGGGCTATGGCGAGAGCGAAGACCTCGCGCAACACAACCCCGATTTCTGGATCGACGCCCCTCACCAGCTCCTACCCGATTATTAGACCGTCGTCCCGAACAGCGCGCCCACCCCGGCTGTGATGGCCATTGCTAACGCTCCCCAGAAGGTCACTCGGGCCGCTCCCGCCGCCACGCTGGCCCCGCCCACGCGCGCAGCCACCCCTCCCAACAGCGCAAGAAAAAATAGCGAAGTTCCCGATACCAGATAAAGCAGACTCGCCTCCGGGCCGATCGCGGCAACCGCCAGAGGCAGTGCCGCGCCGATGGCGAAACTAGCCGCCGACGCCAAGGCAGCCTGAATCGGCCGTGCCGTCTGCTGCGGCGTAATCCCCAGTTCATCGCGCGCATGCGCCTCCAGAGCGTCATGCGCCATCAGTTGCTCCGCCACTTGTTTGGCCAGCGCCACATCCAGCCCGCGCGCAACGTAGATCGAAGCCAGCTCTTTGTGTTCGCCTTTGCTGTCGGCCGCGAGTTCCTTGCGCTCCTTCGTGAGGTCAGCTTCCTCGGTGTCAGCCTGCGAATGCACCGACACGTACTCGCCCGCCGCCATCGACATAGCCCCCGCTACCAGCCCCGCCACGCCCGCGACCACAATGTTGGCATGAGTCCCGTGCGCCGCCGCCACCCCCAACACCAGACTCGCCGTCGAAAGAATCCCGTCGTTCGCGCCCAAAACCGCCGCGCGCAGCCAACCGGTATGTTGTGAGCGATGATGTTCCCCTGGCATAATGCGCAATGAACCTGATCACGGTGAGCAACGGACGTTTTGAAGACCACGGCTCCGTCTTCAAAATCGTCGGCGCCAATAATTACTATATGGCGTTCGCCACCCCCGCCATGCGCGCAGCCGTGTTCGCCGCCGCCAAACGCATCGGCCTGAATGTTCTGCGCTCCCCCGCGTTTCTCGATGCACCCTGGCGCGGCGCGTATTTCCAATCCTGGAATCCCGCCACCAACCGCCCCGAAGTCAACACCGGCGAAAACGGACTCCAGCGCATGGATCACCTGATCGCCGACGCCGAACAATCCGGCATCCGTCTCATTCTTCCCCTAGTCAACCACTGGCCCGACTTCGGCGGCATGGACCGTTACGTCTCCTGGTTCGGCGCCGCCTCGCGCGACGATTTCTATACCCACCAAGCCATTCGCGAAGCCTACAAGTCCTACGTGAGCCAAATCCTCAATCGCGAAAACACCGTAACCGGACGCCCTTATAAGAATGAACCGTCCATCCTAGCCTGGGAGCTAGCCAACGAGCCCCGCTGCAGCACCGCCCCGCTTCTCGTCGAATGGGTCCAAGAGATGAGCCGTTGGATTAAACAAAACGATCCCAGTCACCTGCTGGCAGTAGGCGACGAAGGACATATCATGGAACCCTTTCTCCAAGTCCCCGAAATCGACTTCGGCACCTTCCACCTGTATCCAGAAGCCTGGAAAAAACGCGACCCCGTCGCCTTCGGACTCCGCTGGATCGAACAGCACCTGACCGCCGGACGCACCGCCGGCAAACCCATGCTCCTGGAAGAATACGGCATCGCTTCCAAGGCCGATCGCAACCGCATCTACAGCGCCTGGCTCGGCGCGATCCAAGAACAAGACGGCGCCGGCGATCTAGCCTGGATGCTAGCCTCCACTGACGATGAAACCGGGGACCCTTATCCCGACCACGACGGCTTCACCTTCTACTCCGATGCCGACGTGCCGTCCATCTGCGAACACGCTCTTCAAATGACGGCGAACTCGCGCGCTCGCACGACATAGCGTTTTCCCTCAGTGCTGCCGTTCGCAACCGCGTAGTAAGGTGTGGGCGTGAGAGTCGGGTCCGATCACTGGGTAACCCGGCCGCGAGTGGTAGAAGTCTCGAGCAACACCTGCCGTCGCAGTAATCAGTGGGAGGTCGCCGAGTCACCGCAACTCGGCCCCCCTCGGTAACGGTCGTATTAGGCCGTGGATCACGGGATGTGGTCTCAGGGGTTAATGCCGGCTAAGGGCGCGCCCATTAGTTTTTGTTGAGGAGAATGAAGAACATCACGATTTAAGAGCAGCGAGTTCGGCCAGATCCAAACGCCCGGTATAAATCGCCATACCCAGCGCGGCATGGACGTCCATCGCCAGCAGTGCGCGAACGTCCTCCATGGTCGTGATGCCCCCCGCCGCCGTAATCTCGCGCCGCGTAGCCGCGCGCAAACGCCGGAACCAGTCGAGGTCCGTCCCCTGCATCATGCCCTCTTTATCGACGTAAGTGCACAGAAACCCGCCACAGAAAGGTTCCAGCCGCGTGATGACTTCCTCGGCAGTGAAGTCAGTAGACTCTTGCCAGCCCTTCACCACAATCTTCCCGTTCTTAGAATCGAGCGCAATGATAATCCGCTCTGCCCCCACCGCGGCCGCAATGTCTTCGATGACCGGCGTAAACGCCGCCGTTCCCACGACGATCCGATGCGCCCCCTGCTCCAGCAGCCGCCGCGCCCGCTCCGGTGTCCTTACTCCCCCGCCGATCCTGCACTTCGCCCGCGACGCCAGCAACTCCACCAGCGCCGAATTCTCCCCGCGACCCATCGCCGCATCGAGATCGATCACCTGAATCTCCGGAAACGCCGCGAACTTCTGCAGCATCTCCAGCGGGGCGTCACCTTCTAAAGCCTTATCGCGCCCCTGCACCAGTTGGACGACCTTCCCATCCATCAAATCGATGCAAGGCAGAATCACCGCCGCACCTCAACTCCGTGCTCCGCCAGAAATGTCTTGAGATCGCCGACAGTGTAAGTCCCGTAGTGAAAGATCGAAGCCGCCAGCGCCGCGTCCGCGCCCTTGCAGCACTTCCGCGAAGTCCTCCGGCTTTCCCGCGCCCCCCGATGCAATCACCGGAATATGCGTAGCGTCGCGCACCGCCGAGGTCAGCGCACAATCAAACCCCGTCTGCACGCCATCGGTATCCATCGAAGTCAGCAGGATCTCCCCCGCGCCCAGTGCCTCGCCGCGCGCGGCCCACTCGACCGCATCGATCCCTTCGTCAAACCGCCCGCCCTTCGTGAAAACATTCCACCCGCCATCCGCGCGCCTGCGCGCATCGATCGCCAGCACCACCGCCTGCGCCCCAAACTCCTGCGACAATTCGCTAATGAGCTCAGGCCGATGCACCGCCGCCGTGTTGACGCTGACCTTGTCCGCCCCCGCATGCAGAATCTTTCGCGCGTCATCAACGGATCCGAATCCCTCCGCCCACCGTCAGCGGAATAAAAACCTCGCGCGCCGTGCGAGCCACGACGTCGACCATAGTGTCGCGCCCATCGCTCGACGCCGTGATATCCAGGAACACCAATTCGTCGGCCCCTTGCTGGTTATAGCGCGCCGCCAGTTCCACCGGATCGCCCGCGTCGCGCAGGTTGACGAAGTTGACGCCCTTGACCACGCGCCCGCCAGTGACATCCAGACACGGAATGATTCTTTTTGCCAGCACCTAACTCTCCACGAAATTGCGTACGATTTTCAAGCCCAAGTCGCCCGACTTCTCCGGATGAAACTGCACCCCGCACACGTTGTCTTGTTCCAGCACCGCCGTGTAGGGCAGGGAATACTCGCAGGTCGCGGCAGTCGCCGGAACCACCGGCGCGTAATAGCTGTGCGCGAAATAAACGTAAGGCTTGTCGCCGGTATCGCGCAGCAGCATCGACTCGCGCACACGCTCCAGTTGATTCCAGCCCATGTGCGGAATCCGCATATCGCCCTGAAACCGTTTGACCTCACCAGGAAAAATTCCCAGGCCGCGCTCTTCCGGAGCTTCTTCGCCCGACGTAAACAACGCCTGCATCCCCAAACAAATACCCAAGAACGGAACACCGGAGCGAATCGACTCGACCAACGCCCCGCGCACGTCCAGCTCATCGAGCGCCCGCATCATCTGCCCAAAGTGTCCCACGCCCGGCAGAATGAGCTTGGTCGCTTTCCGAATCCCAGCGGCATCGCGGATCAATTCGTAATCGGCCCCGATCGCCCCCAGAGTATTCTGCACCGACCGCAGATTCCCCGCGCCGTAATCGAAAATCGAAATCACAACAACCCTTTGGTCGATGGCAACTGGTCTTTCAACCGCGCGTCCGTCGAGCAGGCATAGCGCATCGCCCGCGCAAAGCACTTGAAGATGGCTTCGATTTTGTGATGGTTCGAACGCCCGTACAAAACCTTCGCATGCAGGTTCGCTCCCGCGTGATTCACGAAGCCGCCAAAGAAATCCTCCACCAGTTCGGTTTGCAGATCGCCCACCAGCCGCACATTCACTCGATCCTTGATAAACCAGCGCCGGACGCCCCCCGAGATCGACCGCCACGACCGCCAGGGTTTCATCCATCGGCAACACGAAATAGCCCGCGCGATTGATCCCTTTGCGATCCCCCAGCGCCTTCGCGAACAGTTGCCCCAATGCAATGCCGACGTCTTCGACCGTGTGGTGCTGGTCTACATCCAGATCTCCGGCGGCTTTCAGCTTCAGATCAAACCCGCCGTGCTTCGCGAACAACTCCAGCATGTGATCGAAAAACCGAATGCCGGTCGAGATCTGATAGGTGCCCTGGCCTTCGATCGTCAGGCTCCCGCGAATTTGCGTTTCTTTGGTGATGCGCTCGACCGACGCTTTGCGGATTTTCATAGCGCTCCTTCAATCTCATTGACGTTTTCGAGAATCGCCAGCGCATTCTCCTGCTGAAACAGCCGGATCAATTCAGCGCGCTTGGTATGCGTATGCGCGGCGATCCCGATGAACGGCACCCCGGCCGCGCGCGCGCAGCGCGCGTCATCGACCGTATCGCCGACATACCAGAGCTTGTGTCCCGGCTTCTCGTCGCTGAATCGCCAACAGTCCTTCCGGCGCGGGCTTGGCGGCCGTCACATCGTCAGCGCAAATCAGCGGATCGAAATTCACGCAGGGAGCGAAGCGCCGCAGCGTAATATCGGCTTCATAGCGCAGGCGGCCGGTGAAGAGCGATAGCCCGTAGCTTGTCGCGAGACGCTCCAGCAACCCCGGCTTCGGGAACCAACTCTCCCGCGTGACCAGGCCGTTGCCGTCCTCGCCCAGGAAAAACTCATTGAACCTCTCGATCACGGTGTCGTACTCAACCTGCGTGCCGAAGTCCGCTGCGATTTTCTGCGAGAGCGCCCAATCGTTATTCCAGCCGCCCTGGTTCTTGTAATCCTGAATGGCGTCGCGCGTGACTGTTCTTCCTGTAAAGTACCGGACTGTTTGAACGATGGACTCCCGATACGACTCGGTCACTTCGGCCAGAACGCCGTCCATATCGAAAACGATTATCGAGTCCACAGTGCCTCCAATTCACTAAGGAAGCGTTCGATCTGCGCGCGATTGCCGATGGTGACGCGCACGCAGCCGGGAATTTCATAGCTGCGGTCGCGGATCAGCACGCCGCGGTCGCGCAGCGCGTCGCGAATCGGAATCGCGCGATCGCCCGCCTGAAACAGCACGAAATTCGCCTGGCTGGGAAAGTAATGAATGCCCAGCTTGTCCAGTCCCTCGTACACCAAATCGCGCGCCGCTAAAACTTCTTTCACGTAGTTCGCGATAAACTCGCGATCCTGAATCGCCGCGCGCGCCGCCAGCGCCGCCAGCATGTTCACGCTGTAAGGCGATTGCGCCTTGTGCATCCAGCGAACGTTTTCGACGCGCGAAAACAGGCATCCGCAGCGCATCGCGGCCATGCCGAAAACTTTCGAAAAGGTCCGGCTGACGAACAGGTTCGGGTACTGGCGAACCAAGGGCAGCGCGGTGACTCCGCAGAATTCGAAGTAAGCTTCGTCGATCAAGACGGCGGCCGCTGCGGCGCGGCATCGAGAATGCGGCGGATGGCGTCCAGATCGATGCCGGTGCCGGTCGGATTGTTCGGATTCGCGATCAGAATCGCGCTTGCGTCGTCGGGCGGATCGCGGCGAGGAACTCGTTCCAGCGGGAACGCCAGATCGTCCGGCGCGTAATCGATTTCACGCACAGTCGCGCCCGCCAGCTCCGCATAGAAGCGGTACATCGCATAGGACGGCTTCAGCAGCAGAACGTCGTCGCCATCATCGACGAAGGTGTTGATCAGAACCTGAATCGCTTCGTCGGTGCCGTTGGTAAGCAGCAACTCGTCCGGGCGCGACCGCGAAATACGCCGCCAGCTCACGCATAGCGTCGACGTATTCCGGATAAACCGTCAACGCGTCCGCCGTCAGCTTGTCCTTCAGGAACTCGATCACTCTCGGCGAACAGCCCACGGTGTTCTCGTTGAAATCGAGGCGCAGTTTGCCCTGCGCGGTCCGCCGGTGGGCGGATGATACGGCGCCATCTTCTGCACGGCGGGGCGCGGCGTCAAGTCCCTTACTCACCGCGCACCTCCGCGGAGCGGGCATGCGCTTCCAGTCCTTCGGCGCGGGCGAGCGTCGTGATCGCGGGCGTCAGTTTCGCCAGACGCCTCGCGGCTGAGTTCCTGCACCGAGATCACTTTGACGAAGTCCGCTGCGGAAAGTCCGCCGCGCAGGCGCGCCGCTCCGGATGTCGGCAGCACGTGATTGGGGCCGGAAGCGTAATCGCCCGCCGACTTCCGGACTCGCCGCGCCGACAAACACCGCGCCCGCGTGGCGGATCTTCGCCAGCAAGCTGCCGTCGTGCAGCGCCAGATGTTCGGGCGCGAGAGCGTTCGAAAACTCAACGGCCTGCTCGAGCGAATCGACGACGACGATGGCGCCGTTGCTTTCGATGGACGGACGCGCGACGCGCGCCGTCGGCAGCGTCGCAAGTTGCGCTCGACTTCTTTTGCAACCGCCTCGGCGAGACTGCGCGACGTGGTGAGCAAAATCGCGGACGCATCGACATCGTGCTCGGCCTGCGCCAGCATATCGGCGGCGATCCAGCGCGGATTGCCGTCGGCGGCGATGATGACGATCTCGGTGGGGCCGGCGACGAAGTCGATGCCGGCTTCTCCCGCGATCAGTTTCTTTGCGGCGGCGACATAAATATTGCCCGGGCCGACGATGCGGTCGACTTTCGGCACCGTCTCCGTTCCGTAAGCGAGACGCCGCGATGGCCTGCGCGCCTCCCATGCGGAACATGTGACGTAACGCCCAACCATTCCGCGATGCCCATGATTTCAGGGCTGGGATTCGGGCACGCGACGCACGTGACTGGCACACCGGCGACCTGCGCGGGGATCACCGTCATCAACAGAGTGGAGGGCAGGGGATAGCGGCCCGCCGGGATATAAGCGCCCATGGCATCCAGCGGCCGCACGATCTGGCCCAGCCGCCGCCCGTCGGGGATAATCGATGAACCATTCCTTGGGGAGCTGGGCTTCAGCGTACTCGCGAATATTGTTCGCAGCGGTCTCGACGGCCTTTGCGAAGGCCGGCTGCAAAGTTCCGCGAATGTCGCATGCGCACGCTCGCACCTTCGAAGCCGTCGAACTTGCGCGCGTATTCGAGCAGGGCCGCGTCGCCGCGGTCGCGCACAGCGGCGAGGATGGGCGCGACAATGCGCTCGGCTTCTTCCAGGCGCACGGTCTTGCGCTCGATGAGCGAACGCGCGTCTTTGGCTGTCGAGGATCCGAATCATTACATTATGATTTTGTTCAGCGGATATTCGACGATGCCCTGCGCGCCGGCTGCTTTCAGGCGCGGAATGATGGTGCGCACGGTGGATTCGTCGAGAATCGTGTTGACCGCCAGCCAGTCGTCATCGCTCAGTGCGAGATGGTCGGGCGCTTGAGCGCGGGCAGCACCGCGAGCACCGCGTCCAGATTGATCTTTTCCACGTTCAGCATCAGGCCGACTTTGCCCAGCGCGTTGATCGCGCCTTCGAGCAGCATCTTCATGTCTTCGAGTTTCTGGCGCTTTTCCGGGTCTTCCAGGAAGTGATGTTGGCGATCAACTGCGTGTTGGATTCGAGCACCGTCTCGATGATGCGCAGCTTGTTGGCGCGCAGCGAGGAACCGGTCTCGGTGACTTCGACGATGGCGTCGGCTAGCTCGGGCGGCTTCACTTCAGTCGCGCCCCAACTGAATTCGACTTTCGCGGTGACGCCGTTGCGTTCCAGATAGCGCTTGGTGGCGGCGACCAATTCGGTCGCGATGATTTTGCCTTCCAGATCCTTCACGGATTTGAAGGGCGAGGCTTCGGGCACGGCCAGCACCCAGCGCACTTTGCCGAAGCTCTGTTTGGCGTAGATCAGGTCGGCCACGTTTTCGACTTTGGCTTCGTTCTCTTCCACCCAGTCGCGGCCGGTCAGGCCGGCGTCGAGAACGCCGTCTTCGACGTAACGCGCCATCTCCTGCGCGCGAATCAGCATGCACTCGATTTCGGGATCGTCAATCGCCGGGAAATACGAACGGCTGCTGGTGGTGATTTGAAATCCGGCGCGGCGGAACAGATCGACCGTCGCGTTTTCGAGACTGCCTTTGGGAATGCCGAGTTTGAGTTTCATGATTTCGTAGACAGCGTCCGGATCGTAAGTTCTTTCCTCGCTGATCTTCCACTCGCCGTTTTCCAGGCGGCGGAAGAAGCAACTCTGGTAGCCTTCGTGGCACACGCCGGGACCTTGCGCTTCGACTTTGACCAGCACGGTGTCGTGGTCGCAATCGGTCGAGATTTCTTTGACCACCAGGCGGTGGCCGGAGCTCTCGCCCTTGAGCCACAGCTTGTTGCGCGAGCGGCTGTAAAAAGTCGCGAAGCCGGTCTCGACCGTCTTGCGGAAGGCTTCCTCATTCATGAAGCCGACCATCAGGACGCGGCCGGTTGCGTGATCCTGGATCACGGCCGGAAGAAGTCCATCGAGTTTTTTGAAATCGAGTTGCATAATTTTCCTCAAAAAGAAAGCCCGCCAGGATCAACCGGGCGGGCTCTCGAAAACGATCTGAATCGGTGTGTGATTAAGAATGAGCCCGGCGCGGCATGGGATGCCCGTGGTGATGATGGGGTCCGTGATGATGGCTCAGGGCGAACATGAAAGACCAATATAGCACAGGAGGGCGCCAGGGAGCAGATGTAATATAATCTGATCCGGCAGGAGGGCAAAAATGAAACATGTGATGAGAGGCTGGGGATTTGTGGCGCTAGCCGGCGTGGCGCTGGCGCAAAACGTGCCGGAGCAATTTGTGGTGAGCGGCAAGGCGGCCGAGAAGATTCAGGATTTCACTACCATCAATCTGGCGACGGCCGAGCGCATCGCGGATGTATGCGAGAAGGCGGCCGCGGCCCAGGGCGTGCAGATCAGCATCATGGTGCTCGACAATGACGGCAACCATGTATATATGGATCGCATGGACGGGCAAGGCTATCTCAACATCATCACTGCCGATATGAAGGCGCGCACCGCGTTGCTGCTGCGGTCGCCCAGCAAGAACCTGATGAATAATGCGATCCAGGATCCGACGCGTGAGCTGCAATATATTCAGCTCGGTGAATTTGCGAATTCGGGCGGGTTGCCCATCGTTGTCAATAAACAGATGATCGGCGCGGTGGGCGTCGGCGGTTCCGCGCCCAAGCCGCCGGTGTGGAGCGATGAGATTTGCGCGCACAAGGCGCTCACCGAAGTGATCGGCGCATCGGTGCCGCCGCTGCTCGAAGATCTGCCGCCGCGTCCCGAATCCGAATCCGGGCAGCGCGCCGGTGCCGCGTTTTGCTGCTGCCGCGCCTCCTAAGACGGCTCTGCCGGCGGAGTTCGTGGTGGGCGGCAAGGGTGCGAGCAACGTATTTGACGGCAATCAGATTTCCCTCGCGGCGGCAAAGAAGATCGCACGCACCTGCCGCGATTGGGCGGCGTCTAAGGGCGGGACGATATCGCTCTACATCCTGGATAACGCCGGCGAGTTCGTGCATATGGAGCGCATGGACGGCCAGCTCTTCAACAACATTCGCACGGCGATGTTGAAAGCGCAGACGTCACTCAGGACGCGACAGCCTACATCTGTTAATGCGGCTCAGCTCAAGAACAATCCCGCAGGCATCCCGCGGTCGACGACTTATTTCAACCTATTTACGAACGCAGGTGGTCTCCCGATTGTGGTCGATGGGCAGATGATCGGGTCCATTGGCGTGGGCGGCGGCGCGATGGATGAGAATTGCGCGATCGAGGGATTGAAGGCGGCCTTCGGCGAGCATGTTACGCTGCCGGTTTATCCAGAGGCGAAGTAAGCTCTCCCAGTTTGCGCAGTAGCGGCGGCATGGTCAGTCCTTGAATAAAAATGGATGCGGCGACTACGGCGAAGCTGACGGTGATGATGTCGTCGCGTCCGGGAAGTTCGGCGGGGAGTCCTAGGGCTAGCGCTAGGGCTAGGGCTCCGCGCAATCCGCCCCAGAATAATAAATGCTGGTGTCTGGACTCGGCGCGCAAAGCGGAGCGCGCGAACAGCAGGCAGCACGGGTAGACGGCTACGGCGCGTCCGAGAAGCACAATCACGATAGCGGCTGCGGCGGGACGCCATACGGATGAGAAGTGTTGCTGGGCGAGGTGGAGTCCGAGCAATAAGAACACCAGGGAGTTGGCCACGAAGGCGGCGAATTCCCAAAAGGCTTCGACGGCTTCGCGGCCTTTGTCGGTGATCGCGCCGAGATGGCCCAGGTTGCCGAGCATGATTCCGGTGGTGACGGTCGCGAGGATGCCGGAGAGATGGAAGTGTTCGGCCAGCAGGAACGAACCGTAGGCGGCGACGGTGGTCAAGGCGAGTTCGACTAAGTGATCGGTGGCGGGGCCGGCGAGTAATAGGACGGCTCCGGCAACGGCGGCTCCGCAGAGGATGCCGCCTCCCGCTGTGATGACCAGCGTACGCGTGAGGTCGAACGCCGTGAAGTGCTGCCCTAGGGCGATGGCGACAACGATTCCGAAAGCGACGGCGGCGGTGCCGTCGTTGAAGAGGCTTTCGGCCTCGACCAAGAGGCGCAGGCGGCCGCGGACTCCGGATTCTTTAAATGTTGCGATGACGGAGACGGGGTCTGTGGCGGCGATCAGGACTCCGAAGACGAGTGCTGCCATCCACGTCCACCCGGCAATGTAATGCATGCCGGCGGCGGTGAGCGCAGCGGCAAGAATAACGCCGAGAGTCGCGAGAATCAAAATGACGGGCAAATCGCGGCGCAAGGGTTTCCAGGGGAGCTGGAACGCGGCTTCGAAAACCAACGGCGGCAGGAGCGTGGTGAAGATCAGGTCTTTCGTGAGCGGGACGTCGGCGGAGAACGGAATGAATGCGAGAGCGATTCCGGCGAGGACCAGTCCGACGCTGTAGGGCACGCGCAGGCGGCTGGCGAGCACCGCGACTACGGCGGCGACTAAGAGCAGGAACTCGGCGATTTCAATCGTGTGTCCCAAGGGAGGTTGGCGCGTTTAGGGACTGAGTGCCTGATCGAGGTCGGCGATGATGTCCTCGATGGCTTCGATGCCGGTGGAGATGCGGACCAGGTTGTCGCGGATGCCCAGGCGTTCGCGGTGCTTGGGCGAAAGATCGCGATGCGAGGCCATGGCCGGGTAAAGCATCATGGTGTGGACGTCGCCCAGCGACGTGGCGCGCACGATCATTTTCAGTTTTTCCATGAAGCGCGAAGACTTCGGGCTTGGCCGCGTCTTTCAATTCGAACGCCACCATGGCGCCGTAGAGGTCCGGCGGCAGCAGACGCTTGACGTTGGCTGCGTCGGGATGCGCTGGGTCGCCGGGGAAGTGGACGTGTTGCGATACGGGGATGGGTGGCGAGCCACGACGCTAGCTTGCAAGCGTTGGCGCATTGCCTCTCCATGCGCAGGGCTAGCGTTTTGATGCCGCGCATCGTCAGATACGCTTCGAAGGGGCCCAAGTTGGGGCCGATGGTGCGTAGTAAGGTTGTGAGCGTTTCGAAATTCTCGGCGTCGGAGATGACAACGCCGCCCAGCACGTCGCCGTGTCCCGCCAAATATTTCGTCGCGCTGTGGATCACGATGCTGGCGCCGAGTTCGAGCGGACGCATCAGCATCGGCGTAGCGAAAGTGTTGTCGACGATCAGCGGCGCGTTGGCGTTTGCGGGCCGCGGCGGCAATTTTGTCGAGCGCGCACACGCGCAGCAGGGGATTGGTGATGGACTCGATCACCACGGCGCCCGGCTTGGTTTCGGCGATGGCTGCTTCGAACGCGGGGAGATCGCAGACGTCGGCGAAAGTTGTTTCGACGCCGAGGGCTCCGAAGACGGTCATCAGCATGTGCGTGGTGGCGCCGTAGATGACGTGGCCGGCGACCACGCGCTTGGGGCGGTCGACCAGCGCGGCTAGCAGGGCCAGATGCAGCGCCATCATGCCGGAGGAGCAGGCTAGCGTGGCGTGTCCGCCTTCCAGTTCGTTGACCAGATCCTGCAATGCGCTGACGGTCGGGTTGTCGTAGCGCGCGTAGGACGGGCCTTGCTCTTCGCGCGCCGAAAATGCGGTCGAGCTGCTCCATCGAGTCGTAGGCGTAGCTCGACGCGGTGTAGATCGGCGTCGTGACGGGAACGAAGTTGCCGGCTTTCTTGCGATCGCCGAAGTGACGGCTTTGGTTTCGAATTTCATGACGCGCTTCCAGCGGACTCCTTCTTTCGTGTCTTCGAGGATGATGCCTTGGTCCGCCAGGCTGGCGCGGATCTGATCGGCGCGCGCGAAATCGCGGGCTTTCTTCGCGGCGATGCGTTCGGCGATCAGGGCGTCGATGTCGGCGTCGGAGAGGCCGCTTTCTTGCGCCGACGGGTTCAGCACGTCGAAGATGGAGTCGAAGCGCCGCAGAAATTCGAGCGCCGCGATGGCGTTGCCGGCGCAGGAATTCGCCCGCATCCATGGCGCGTGTTGGTATCGCGGATGTATTCGAAGACGGCGGCCAGGGCTTCGGCGGTGTTGAGATCGTCGTCCAGCGCTTCGTCGAAAGCCTTGGTGGCGGCTTGCGGTGCGGGCTCGCTAGCGTCTCGTTAGTGCCGTCGGCGAACTTCGCGGTTTCCAGGCGCAGCTTGTAATTGCGCAGGCGGTCGATGGAGGTCGCGGCGGCTTTCAGTCCATCGAAGGTGAAGTTCAGCTTCTTGCGATAGGGCACCGAGGCCAGCAGGTAGCGGATGGCTTCCGGCGTGTAGCCCATGCTCCAGCAGATCGCGCAGCGTATAGAAATTGCCCAGCGATTTCGACATCTTCTGCGCCGTCGATGCTCAGGTGCTCGGCGTGCAGCCAGAAGCGCGACGAACGGTTTGCCGGTGATGCGCTTCCGATTGCGCGATTTCGTTTTCGTGATGCGGGAACGTCAGGTCGACGCCGCCGGTGTGGATGTCGAGCGTCTCGCCCAGATACTTCATCGCCATCACGGAGCACTCGATGTGCCAGCCGGGGCGGCCCTCGCCGAGCGGCGTCTGCCAGGCGGGCTCGCCGTCCTTCTTGCGCTTTCCACAGCACGAAGTCGCGGGCGTCGGCTTTATCGTATTCGTCCACGTCGACGCGGGCGCCGGCGCGGATGCCGCTGAAATCGTTGTGCGAGAGCTTGCCGTAGGTCGGGAAACTTCGCGATGCGGTAATAGACCGAGCCGTCGCTGACATAGGTGTAGCCGCGCTCTTCGAGCTTCTCGATGGCGGCTGGCCATGTCGTCGATGTGATCGGTGGCTTTGACGCATGCGCTCGGGGCGCTCCAGGCGCAGGGTGGCGGTGTCTTCGAGGAAGGCCTGCGGTGTAGACGGCGGTGTACTCGTAGATGGTCTGGTGCGCGGCGGCGGCGTTGCGGATGATTTTGTCCTCCACGTCGGTGATGTTCATCACGTGATCGAGCTCGATAGCCGCGCGCGCGCAGCCAGCGGCGCAGGATGTCCTGAAACGTGAACGTCCGCAGGTTGCCGATGTGGACGAAGTTGTAGACCGTGGGCCCGCAGGTGTACATGCGCACGACGTTGCCGTGCAGAGGGGCGAAGGGCTCCACTTGTTGCGTGAGGGTGTTGTAGAAGCGCAGGGCCATAGCGAGACGATTCCTTCCATCGTAGCAGCCTGTGGCGCGGGGTCGGGTTGGGAGCTTACAATTGATGCGTGACGGTTAAGGAAGAGCTTCATCTGTTGATCGACGGGCTTACTGATGAGCAGGCCAGCGACCTGCTGGAAGACCTTCGTGGCGCCGCCGATATGGATGGTCCGCCGCTGGGTGAAGAGGCGCTTGCCTCGCTGGACCGTGGTCTGGCCGATGTCGCTGCGAATCGGAGTGATCTCGCTCGAACATTTCGAGCGCGAACAGCCGGTGCACGAATGGCAGATAGGGAACTTGAACGGCGGGAATTGAATCTCGAAGCGGATCCGAGTCCGTTACGGATTGGGAAAGTGTGAAGCGGCGTGTGCGCAGCACTGAAGGGCCAGTAGACTCGCTCAGCATTCAGTAGCGAAGTCCGGTGTCAAATCAGGGGGTTCCATTCGTTGAGATAGGCTGTGGACGTCTGACCATGAGCAAGGCTCTCAAAATCGCGGCGAGCCTATTGGCTTCGGGTTCACCTCGATTGTGATTAAGAGGTTTTCTTCAATCCCACCGATATTTCTTTCGGTTCCGGACGTCGCGATATTCTCTGACGGAAAGCCGGCGGGATGGTTGGATCCATCGAAATCGGACTAACAGCATTCTCGATATCTAACGCTTGCTCGTGGAAAAGAGCACGCAAATCCTACTGGATCAACCTACCGAATGAGAAGGAGGGCGGAGTCGACAAATTGCAATAAAATGGACCGCTCCCGGTTTCCGATCGTCGGCGGTTGGAGATGTGGTGCCTTGTTGTTGGTTACGACGCGGGAGGCGAGAGGGCGAAGCGACGTCCCCAACACCCATTGACCGTCATTTTGTCCGTCGAGCAAAGTTTGATTGAGCTCTTTCATCGCCGACAGCGGTAATCGAATCCAGATCTCGTGGTGACTTTCATGGAATCGGTGGCCACCACCTACAATAGATCTCAGTGTTTCATTTTGAGCTGCAGGCTGTTTGTCCGGAGACCGGGGCGCGGGCGGGGATTCTCCACACGGCGCATGGCGATGTGGAGACGCCGGTGTTTATGCCCGTGGGGACGCAGGCGGCGGTGAAGGGGGTGCTGCCTCGTGACCTGGTGAACGATCTCGACGCGAAGATCATTCTGGGCAACACCTACCATTTATTTCTGCGGCCGGGGCATGAGACGGTGCGGAAGCTGGGCGGATTGCACGGATTCATGAACTGGCCGCGGGCGATCCTGACCGATTCCGGCGGGTTTCAGGTCTTCAGCCTGAACAGCCTGCGCAAGATCACCGAAGAGGGCGTGCTGTTTCATTCGCACCTGAACGGCGATCCGCACATGTTCACGCCGGAATCGACCATCGATGTGCAACTGGCGCTGGGCAGCGACATCATGATGGTGCTGGACGAATGCATAGCTCATCCTGCGAGTCGCGAAGCCGCGCGGGTCTCCACCGAGCGGACAGTGCGGTGGGCTGCGAGCGGCGATCGAGCACTATCAAGAAGCACGATGACTGGCAACCGGGCGGTGTTTCCCATCGTCCAAGGATCCATGTATCGCCGATCTGCGGAGAGCAATGCGCGGAGGAGCTTGTTCGAATTGGACGCGCGACGGGTACGCGATCGGCGGGCTTTCCGTCGGCGAGCCGCGGCCGTTGTCGCTCGAAATGGCGGAGATCACGACTCCGCTGCTGCCGAAGGATCGGCCACGATACGTGATGGGCGTCGGGATGCCGGACGAACTGCCCGAGTACGTGGCGCGCGGCGTGGACATGATGGACTGCGTTCTGCCGTCGCGCAATGCCCGCAACGGCTGCTTATTTACGCGGCGGGAAGGATTTCGATCAAGCAGACGCAATATAAGGAAGACCCGCGGCCGGTGGATGAGGCGTGCGGGTGCTATACGTGCCGGAACTTTTCGCGCGCTTATCTGCGGCACCTGTTTCAGGCGGGGGAAATGACGTTTTCGACGCTGGCGACGCTGCATAACCTGCAGCGGTACCTTGACATCATGAGAGAGATCAGGCAGGCTATATTGATTGGGAAGTACCCGGAGTATCTTCGCGCGAGTCGCGCGGGACAATAAATGCAATATTCAGGCTTTTTTCCTTGCAGACGGCCGCGCCCAGCGCGCAGACAAATCCATTGATGAGCTTTCTGCCGCTCGTCTTCATTGTCGCCATTTTTTATTTCCTGGTCTTCATGCCGATGCAGAAGCAGAAGAAAGCAGCAGGCGCAGATGCTGGCCGAACTGCAAGTCGGGCGACGGAAATGGTCACTACCGGCGGAATC
>CAVVZG010000142.1:0-4108 GCA_963752205.1 Bryobacterales bacterium
TCCCTATCGCGAATCTCGCGATCCACCTGGCACCCCAGCGCCAGTATTTTTTCCCATTGCTCTTCCGTATAAGGCAGCGTGACCCGCGGATCTTCCATCACCCGCCACACCGCCATTTCATGCGCAAAGGTAACTTCGCAAGGATCGACGTTTCCCGAAACCGGCGCCGCCGACGAAGGCTCCGGAGTAGCCGCCAGCGGAATGTGCCCCTCGCCCGCGAATAATCCCGAAGTCGGGTCCATCCCCACCCAACCCGCGCCCGGCAAATAGACTTCGGTCCAAGCATGCAGATCCGTGAAATCCCGATCCGCTCCCGGCGCCCCATCGAGCGAAGTAATATCCGGCTTCAGCTGAATCAAAAATCCCGAAACAAACCGCGCCGCCAATCCCAAATGCCGCAAAGCCTCCACCAGCAGCCACGCGCTATCCCGGCACGACCCGCTCGCCAACTCCAGCGTCTCCTCGCTCGACTGCACCCCCGGCTCCATGCGGATCACATACTTGATCCCATGCTGCAGCTTCTGATTCAACGCCACCAGAAAATCGATCATCGCCAGCGGACTGCGATCGATGGTCTTCAGAAACGCCGCCAACTGCGGCCCCGCGGGCTTCACCGCCAGAAACGGCGTCAGCTCATGCTCCAACCCGGCCTCGTATTTGAAGGGAAACTTCTCCGCGTAAGGCTCCAGGAAAAAGTCGAACGGATTGATCACCGTCAACTCCGCCACCAGATCCACTTCCACTGTGAAGTGCCGCACCTTCTCCGGGAACACCACCCGCGCCAGATAATTGCTGAACGGGTCCTGCTGCCAATTCAGAAAGTGCCCCTTAGGCTCGATCTTCAGCGAGTAGGCAGTCACCGGTGTGCGGCTATGCGGAGCCGGCCGCAGCCGAATCACCTGCGGCGAAAGTTGCACCAGCCGGTCGTAGGAGTAACTAGTCTTATGGTGTAGCGCGACACGAATCGGCATACCGGGATCAGTCCGCGTGCGCCCCGGCCGCTTGCCCCACCGGCAGCCGCGTTACAAAGTCATTGGCAATGCCCTTATCGACGGTGTTCATTTTCTCCTGTAGCGAATCCAAATATTCGTGCAGCCCGCCGTTAAGAATGTTATCCACCGGCGTGAAATCCAGCTCCGCTCGCAACAGCCCCATGACCTGCTCCGACGGATAAAAATACGATCCCCGCGGACTCCCCGTGATCGCATGCAGCGATTCATCCGCCGAGTGAATACAAAACCGGATCGACCGCGGAAAGTCCCGGTCCATGATCAGAAAATCGACAATATCGCGCGGCGAAATCCGCCCATGCTTCTTGCGGTACATGCCGAATCCGCTGACTGACTTCAGCACCGCCGACCAATGAATATCGTCGTAAGGCGTCCCCACCACCCGCGCCGACGGCAGCAGAATAAAATATTTGACGTCCAAAATCCGCGAAGTCTTGTCCGCGCGTTCCAGCTTCCGTCCCATGCGCACGAAATGCCACGGCTCGTTGTGCGACATGGTAGCGTCCGTGATCCCTTGAAACAGATGGCATCCCATGCGGATCGCCCGAAACACCTCCGGCAGTTGCCCCGGGTCCGGCATCCGCCGCTGCATCTGCATCTCCAGATACATGCTATTGACCTGCGTCCACATCTCCGAAGAAATGGTCTCGCGCACAGACCGCGCGTTCTCCCGCGCCAGCCGTATGCAGGACGCAATCGAATTCGGATTCGCCGCATCGTAAGTCAAAAACTCAATGACGCTCGCCTGCGAAGCCTCGCCAAAGCGCTTCTTGAATTCCTCGGTGTCGCCGCTCGTGTCGATCAGCGGCTGCCACTGCTGCGCCGGCTCCATCGGCAAATCCAGTTGCAGATTCAGATTCACGCCGATAAAGCGCGCCACGTTCTCAGCCCGCTCAATATAGCGCGCCATCCAAAACACCGAATCCGCCACGCGGCTCAATAGCGGAGGATTTTCCGTCATCAGGCCTCCCCTCCGCTCTCCGCCGCCAGCACCCAGGTATCCTTGCTGCCGCCGCCCTGCGACGAGTTCACCACCAGCGACCCCTTGCGCAGCGCCACCCGCGTTAAGCCCCCGGGAAGAACTTTGATTTCCTTGCCGTAAAGAATGTACGGCCGCAGATCCACGTGCCGACCTTCAAAGTGATCGTCCACCAGCGTCGGCACCCGCGACAGCGCCAGCGTCGGCTGCGCGATATAGTTGCGCGGATTCGCCGTGATCCGCCCCGCAAATTCCTGCCGCTGCTCCGCCGTCGAATGCGGACCCACCAGCATTCCGTACCCGCCCGCCTCATTCGCCGACTTCACCACCAGCTTGTCGAGATTCTGCAGTACATGCTGCCGATCTTTTTCACGCCAGCACAAGAACGTCGGGAACGTTGAAAAGAATCGCATCCTCGCCTAGGTAGTAACGGATCATATCCGGAACGTAAGCATAAACGACTTTATCGTCAGCCACCCCGTTCCCCGGAGCATTCGCCAGCGCCACTTTCCCCGCGCGATAAGCGTCCACTAGGCCCGGCACGCCCAACAGCGAATCTTTGCGGAACGCCAACGGGTCCATAAAATCGTCATCGATGCGCCGGTAAATCACATCCACCTTGCGCAGACCCTTGGTCGTGCGCATCCAGACGATATCGTCCTGCACCACCAGATCGCGACCCTCGACGAGCTGAATCCCCATCTGCTGCGCCAGAAAACTGTGCTCGAAATAAGCCGAGTTGTACATCCCCGGCGTCAGCAGCACCACGCTCGGTTTGTCCGCCGCCCCCGGCGGCGCAATCGACTCCAGCATCTCTAAAAGGTTGCTGGGATAATCGTCCACCGGACGCACCCGCGACCCCTCAAACACCTGCGGAAAAGTCCGCTTCATCAAATCCCGGTTTTCCAGAACGTAAGACACGCCCGAAGGCACCCGCAAATTGTCTTCTAAAACGTAAATGTTGCCATCGCCATGCCGCACCAGATCCGTGCCCGTAATATGGCACCAGATCCCCCGCGGCGGATTGATCCCCGCGCACTGCGGACGGTAAAAGGTTGCCGAATAGATCACTTCCTCAGGAATGATCTTGTCCTTCAAGATCTTCTGATCGTGATAGATATCATCGATAAATAAATTTAACGCATGAATGCGTTGCTTCAGCCCGCGCTCGATCCAGGCCCACTCCTCCGCGCGCACAATCCGCGGAATCAGATCGAAAGGAAAAATGCGTTCCGCTCCCGCCGAGTCTCCATACACGTTGAAGGTGATGCCCAGCTGCAACAGCAGCCGCTCAGCCGCCTGCTGGCAGCGGATCAGCTGCCCGTCCTCCAGCGACTCGATGGTGTCCAGAAGCAGCCGCGCCTCCGGCCGCACCACGCCGTCGCCGTCGAACATCTCATCCTGGAACCCTTGGGTTTGATACGAACCGAACCGCACTCAGGACCTCCATTTTCGCTGGACAAAACAGGGTCCTCCCGTCCTCTAGGACTGAAGTTCATATTATAACCAACCCACGAGGGACAGTACACTCAATCCCCAACGTACTTTTGAAGATTGAGTGTACTGTCCCTCGTGCGATTCAGACACGGATAATGGAGGAATCCAATGTTGTTGAAGATTTCGAGCACGGCCCCACCGGCGACGGACCTCGGTTTCCTCCTGCATAAGAACCCCGCCAATCTCCATGAGGTTGCAGTTGCCTTCGGCAAGGCCTACGTATTCTATGCGGAGGCGGCTCCGGAACGATGCACGGCGTGCCTCCTACTGGAAATTGATCCCGTGGGGCTCGTGCGCGGCGCCCAGCGGTTTGAGGACTACGTGAACGACCGACCCTACGTGTCGTCTTCCTACATGACAGTTGCGATTGGGCGCGTGTTCGGAACGGCATTAGCGGGAAACTGCCAAAAGCGTCCTGAACTAGTTGGGACAAAACTGCCACTCGAATCGGTTATAGAAGTCATCCGATCACGTGGCGGGGCTGACGTGCTCCATCAACTATTTGCACCGCTCGGATACACGGTCGAGGTCTCTCCGATCCCCGATGAGAGCTCGCAAGAATTCGGTGAAAGCCCGTATTTCCGGTTGTTGCTCCGCGCCGAGGTGAGTGTCCAAGATCTTC
>CAVVZG010000143.1:0-9188 GCA_963752205.1 Bryobacterales bacterium
ACGATGCGGACACGCTGGTTGGGGCCGGCCAGTTTACGGATTTGCGCCACGGCCTCGTAGCCGTCCATTTCGGGCATCTGACAATCCATGAACACCAGATCGTAGGGCAGGATCTTCAGCATTTCCACGGCTTCGCGGCCATTGCCGGCTACGTCGGCCCGGATGCCGAGTTTGGCCAGCATCATCAGCGCGACTTTCTGGTTCACGGCGTTGTCTTCGGCGACGAGAACGCGAATGTCAGAGTTAGCGAACAGATTGAGGGCTTGGAGGGACTTCCGGGACACGGGTGCCGGCGATGCCTGTTGGGCCGCGGCGGGATGTTTTTTGGACCAAGCAGTGGCGAGCGTGTCCATCAATTTGGAATGGCGGACGGGCTTTAGCAGACAGGCATCGACGCTTGCGCCTTCGAGGCCGCGGAGCTCCCGCCAGTGGCCGACGGAAGTGAGCATGATGAAGACGACATCGTTGATCGCAGGGTCAGCTTTGATGATGGAGGCGAGGGTGGCACCGTCGATGCCGGGCATCTGGTAATCGGCGATGACTAAGTCGTAGGGATCGCCGGCCGCTTTGGCGGCGTGCAGGGACTGCAAGGCTTCCTCGGCGCTAGCGTAGCTGCCGTTGCGCATTCCCCAACTTGAAATTTGCTCATGAACCACGCGGCGGTTCACTTCGTTGTCGTCGACGATCAGGACGCGGAGGCCTTGCAAACTGGCGGCGGGGACTGGGCGCACGGGGGCTTCGCTGTCGACAGGCATGCGCAGCGAGAACCAGAACGTGGAACCTTCGCGCGGTTTGCTTTCGACGTGGATGACGCCACCCATGAGTTCGACCAAGCGCTTCGAAATCGCCAATCCCAGGCCGGTGCCGCCATAGCGGCGCGCGGTGGAAGTATCGGCCTGACTGAAATACTTGAACAGCAAATCGATTTTGCCCGGGGGGATGCCGATGCCGGTATCGGCCACCGAAATTTTCACGCTGGCGCTGCTCGCATCGCGTTCGAGACAATCGACGGAAATCAGAACGTGACCGGAGTGCGTGAATTTGATGGCGTTGCCGACCAGATTGGTGGCTACCTGGCGGATTCTATCGGCGTCGCCCACAAAATACTGCGGAACGCCGGGCGCGTAGTGAACCATGAGGTCCAGGCCTTTCTCCTCGGCGCGCGGGGCGAGCATTTCGGTGACTTCTTCGAGGACGCTGCGGAGATCGAACGCGAAGGCCTCGATATCCATCTTGCCGGCTTCGATTTTCGAGAAGTCGAGAATGTCGTTGATGATGGTGAGCAGAGCCTCGCCGGATTTGCGCACGGTGTCGGCGTAGTCACGTTGCTCGGGCGAGAGATCGGTGTCGAGCAGCAAGCCGGTCATGCCGATCACGCCATTCATGGGCGTGCGGATCTCATGGCTCATGTTGGCCAGGAAATCGCTCTTGGCCTGCGCGGCTACTTCGGCCTTTTCGCGGGCATGTTCGAGCGACAACAGCATCTCCTTTTGCTCAGTGATGTCGATGGTGGCGCCGATCAGGCGCTTGGGCTTGCCTTCGACAAATTGGACGCGGGCGGCGCTGCGGCGCCAACGGATGACGCCGGGTTCGGGCATGATGCGGAAATCGACGCAATAGGGCTCGCCGGTGGCGAAGGCGTGATCTGAACCTGCCGCTAACAGATGGCGATCCTCCGGATGAACCACTTCACGGACCAGAGTCACGTCAAGCCCGGTGGTGCCGTCAGGGCAACGCTCCATGGCGGCCCAGGCTTCCGATCCGGTGACGATGCCGGCTTCGAGATCCATTTCCCACACGCCGAAGGAGGCGGCTTCTTCGGCCAATTTCATGCGCAGACGCGTTCTCGCGCAATTTCTGTTCGGCGCCGAGGCGCTCGATAATGTTCCCGGCCAGGTGCGCGCCGGCTTCGACGATGCTGAGCTGCTCGGGACGGGGGGACGCGATTTGCGGGTGATACATAGCGAAGGTGCCCAGCACCTTGTTCTTTGAATCGCGAATGGGGACGCTCCAGCAGGCGCGGAGTCCGAAGGCCAGCGGTAGTTCTTTGGCATCGGCCCAGCGATGGTCAGTGGCGATGTCGCTCACGATGACGGTTTCGTTGCGATAGGCGGCGGAGCCGCAGGAACCGATGTCGGGTCCGATGGCGAGACCGTACACCTTCTTTATAAATTCGACAGGCAAGCCGCCGCCGGAGCCTTCGCGCAGACGGCCGCTCGCATCCAGCAGGAGGATGGAGCAATAGCAGCCGGGAACCATGCGTTCAATGCCGGCAGTAAGGGCGTCGAGAACTTCTTTGAGGTCCGCGCCTTCGGTGATTAAGCGGAGCACGCGGCGTTCTTCGAGCAGGAAGCGCGAGGAAGTTCCCTGCTCCCCGTACTCTTGCTTGAAGTCAGCTAACAGCCGGCGCGCGCGGAGCCAGCCGATCGCACAGGCGACGGCGGCAGCGGCGAAGATCCAGCTAAGGATAATCCACACTCACTGCATCTATCGTTAAGAGCAAGTCTTTTGTTAAGGCTGCGCAAGAGGTTTCTCAAACAAATGAGCGTCGATCTGTTCTTTACTAAGGTGTTCCCCTCAGGGGGTGCCTTTGCAAAGCGCGGGGGCGAGCCGCCGGCGGCTTTGGTTCACGTTTCTCAGGTATACTCTGGCGGGGAGGAAACATGCGTTTTGTGCTCTTTATCTGTTGCTGTTCCGTGGGATTTGGGCAAGGCACGGGAACCATCACGGGCACCGTATCGAACCTGCCAGGCGAGGCGGTGGCGAACGTTACTGTCCAGGCCGTCAACGCCGGAACCAACACCGTCTTCAAAGCGGCTAGCTCGGCGAACGGAGTTTATACGCTGGCGCAGTTGCCGTCCGGCACCTACGACGTTTCGGTCACGGCAGCGGGCTTCAATCCTTTCCAGCAGAAAAACATAACTGTCGCGGCGACAAAGACTTTGCGCCTGGATATTCACTTGATGGATTACCAGCTCGACACACTAGGAGACGGGCGCGAGTTCAGGATTGACCTGACCAGTCCGCATGCGACGCCGACGGGACCGGCGCCGCGCACCGCGGATGGCAAGCCGGATCTGTCCGGGGTTTGGTACGCGCAGCGGCCGATTGATGCGGGCAAACCGGAACCGTTGCCGTGGGTGGAAGCGCTGTTGCGGGAGCGCACGGCCAACAATTCAAAAGATTCACCGGGAGCGCATTGCCTGACGCGCGGCGTGACGGCGGCCGGAGCTCTGTTCCCTTATAAGCTGGTGCAGACTCCGACGCTGTTAGTAATGCTTTTTGAAGACGACATTCCCAGTCATCGCCAGGTATTTCTTGACGGACGCGGACATCCAAAGGATCCCAACCCGTCGTGGATGGGGCACTCGATCGGGCGCTGGGAGGGTGACGTTCTGGTGATCGACACGGTGGGGTTCAACGACCGCTCCTGGCTCGACCCGCAAGGCCATCCGCATACCGAAAAAATGCGCGTCACCGAGCGGCTGCGGCGGCCTGACTTGGGCCACCTTGAAATCGAGTTCACGATTGACGACCCGGGCGCGTACAAGAAGCCGTGGACCATGAAGCGCGTGGCCGATCTCGATCCCGGCGATGAGGTGGGCGAATATGTTTGTGAAAACAACAAAGATCCGGAACACATGGTGGGAAAGTAACTAAGGCCGCTTACGCGACGCCAAATTACTTATGGAGGTGTGTGTTTGAAAACATTAATAGCCGTAACGATATTGACCATCGTGTCGATTCCCGTGCTGGCCCAGGAAAAGGGACGCGGCGGCCCCGTGAAAGGCGTCGGCGGCGGACATATTCCGACGCACGGTCCCGCGCCCACGCGGGTGAAAGAACCGCCTCGTGGCGCGGCGCCCGCACCCGCCCGCAGCTTTGTGGATAAAGCAGGGCACCCTGAAGCACCCCACGTGCATACCAACAACAAGTGGATCGGGCATGACTATGCCAAGAACGATCCGCGCTTTCACCTGGACCATCCTTTCGAACATGGACGATTCACGGGCGGCATTGGGCCGGGTCACGTGTTTCGGCTGGGCGGCGGCGGTCCCGGACGTTTCGGGTTCGGCGGATTCTTCTTCAGCGTGGGTGCGTTCGACATCGGCTACTGCAACGACTGGCTGTGGGATAGCGACCAGATCGTTATCTACGACGACCCGGATCACGATGGCTGGTATCTGGCCTACAACGTGAGGCTGGGAACCTACGTTCACGTTCAATACTTGGGAAACTAGCCCACACGGGCATCGCGTGCGCGCGAACCTGATATGATCGCAGTGCGCGATGCCTTGTTTTCTGCTGTTCATTGTCCTGCTGTTCCCCCGCGTCACGCTGCTGCTGCTGTGGCTCTTCTCCACCTACTTGCAGCGGGCGTTCCACGGCGGCCTGCTGCTGCCAGTGCTGGGTTTCTTTTTCCTGCCGCTCACCACGCTGGTTTACGCCTGGGAATACAACAGCGGGATGCCCACCACGGGAATCAATTTAGTTTGGCTGCTGATCGCCGTGATTATCGATCTAGGCGGACTGGGCGGCAGTGCGCACCGGCAATCGCGCCGTTGATTCGTTGATAAGAAGATAGTCTGAAAGGAAGGTAGCAAAAAATGTCTAACGAAAAAAGTAACGATGTGCAGCCCGGCGAAGTAGGCCGGCGCGATTTTGTGGGTCTTTCGATGGCCGCAGGCGTTGCCGCCGCCACTGCCACGGCGTCGGCGGCAGGCATGCCGGTGGGCGAGACCAATGTAGAAATCAAAATGCCGGACGGCGTTTGCGACGCGGCCTTCATTCATCCCTTACAGGGTTCTCATCCGGGCGTGCTGCTATGGCCGGACGCTTTTGGGTTGCGGCCCTCGATGCGTGAAATGGCCAAGCGCTTGGCCGCGGAAGGCTATTCGGTGCTGGTGCCGAATCCGTTTTACCGGATTTCGAAGGCGCCTTTCACGGATGCGTCTACCTTCAACTTCGGGAATCCCGCGGATATGGCCAAGCTGGGGCCGCTGATGGGATCTGTGAACGCGCCCGGCAATGCTGAGAAAGACGCGGTCGCATACGTGGGTTTCCTCGACTCGCGGAAGGAAGTGGACAAGGCGAAGAAGATCGGCACGCAGGGCTATTGCATGGGCGGTCCGCTGGTGGTGAAGACGGCGGCGACGCTGCCTGAGCGCATCGGCGCTGGTGGCTCGTTCCATGGCGGCGGGCTGGTTAGCGATAAACCGGATAGCCCGCATCTACTGGCCTCAAAGATCAAGGGGCGGATGTATTTCGGGATCGCATCGAACGACGACATGCGGCAACCGGACGCCAAGGACAAACTGAAAGAGGCCTTCGCTGCCGCCAAAGTCCCGACGGAAATCGAAGTGTACAGCGCTTCGCTGCATGGCTGGTGCGTGCCGGATATGCCAGTGCAGAACGGCATGCCGATTTACAACAAGGCGGACGCCGAGCGCGCCTGGGCCAAGCTTCTGGCGCTGTATAAAGCGGGAATCGCGTAGTTATAAAGCGGTCATAATCCGGCGTTGCGCGCCACGACGCGCGTCATGCTGGACCAATCCATATCGCCCTGACCCTGCGCCACGGCGGCGAGCAGATGGTCGTGAACCAGACTGGCCAGCGGCATCGGCGAAGTGCATTCTTCCGATGCCGCCAGGATCAGGCGCACGTCTTTCAAGCCCAAGCGCAGAGCGAATCCAGCGGGCTCGAAATTTTCTTCCGCGATGGCGCGGCCGTAATTTGTGAGCACCGGCGATCCCAAGAGCGTCGTCATGATTTCGAGGAATACTTGCGGGGCCACGCCGGCCTTGCGCAGTGTCGCGTAGGCTTCGCCGAAGGCCTCGATGGCGCTGATGACCATGAAATTCCCGCAGAGCTTGGCCACGTTGGCTTGCCAGGGCTCGTCCCCGACGACATAGGTGGCACGGCCGATGGCGTCGAACAGCGGGCGGCAGCGTTCGATCAATTCACTGGCGCCGGCGGCCACCACGACTAATTTCTTGGTCTCAGCGGCCTCCGGGCGTCCGAACACCGGCACGCTGAGATAGCCTTGCTTGCGTTGCGCATGTTCGCCGGTTAATTTGCGCGCGAGCGCCGTGCTGATGGTGCTGTGCGAGAGGTGGGCGCAACCCTCCTTCAGCGCCGCAAGGATGCCATGGCGTCCGAAAACAATTTCGTCGAGCGCGTGGTCGTCGGCCACCATGGTCATCACGGCTTCGGCGTCGCGGCAGGCATCCGCGGGAGATTCGGCCGCGCGCGCGCCGTCAGCTACCAGCGCGTCCGCTTTGTCGCGGCTGCGATTGTAGACCGCAACCGTGTGCCCGGCGCGAAGCAGGTTGCGCGCCATGCCGGCGCCCATTTTTCCGAGTCCAATGAAAGCAAGATTCATAACCGCCAGCATAGCCAAACGCCGAACCTGCCAAAAGGCCAGGACGATTTTCTCGTGATCGTATAAAGTAGTTCATGGGTAAACCAACCCATCCGGTCTTCAAAAGAGGAATTTGTATGAAAGCCCGCATTGCCACTCTGTTGTGCATTCTTGCCCTGGGTCCAGCGAACCGCCTGGTTTTTGGGCAGGTAGACTTCTCAGGCTCGTGGAATCCGCTGTATCACGAGGATTATCCGGAGCGTTTCCCTGGACCGGAACTGGCCGATTATTCCGGGCTGCCCATCAACGCAGCCGCCCGCGCGCGCGGCGATGCTTACGATGCGGACCGCATTTCCGTGGTGATGGAATATCAGTGCCGCCCGCACGGATCGGACTATTCGATGCGCGGGTCGGCGAACCTGCGCATCACTAAGGATATCGACGGCGAATCTGAACAGCCGCTCGCGTTCAAGACGCACATCGGATGGATGGAAGAGGAGCGCACCATCTGGCTCGACGGCCGGCCGCACCCTCCGGCGACCGCCGTTCATAGCTGGGCGGGTTTCTCCACCGGCGTGTGGGAGGGCAACATGCTGACGATCACCACCACGCATTTGAAGCCCAGCTACCTGCGGCGCAACGGCATCCCGCGCAGCGATAAGGCCACGGTCACCGAGCACTGGACGCGCCACGGCAACTTCCTCACTGTGATTGTGTTCATCGACGATCCGGTGTTCTTGACCGAACCGCTGATTCGCAGCGAAAACTGGGCGCTCGATCCGGGCCAGGAATTCTTGCCGCAAAGCTGCGAGCCCGCGCCGGAAATTCCCGCTCCCAAGGGGACTGTGCCGCAGCATTTGCCGGGGACGAATCCGTTCCTGCATGAGGTTGCGGATTGGTATGGGCTCCCCGTGAAAGCCACGCGCGGCGGCGCGGAGACGATGTATCCGGAGTTCCGCCAGACTATGGGCAAACCGGAAACGCCGGCGCCTGGAAAGTGCGATCGCTACTGCACCTGCGGCATGGATGGCGGCGCCTGCAATTTGCGATAGATCCACATGACATTTAAACTTTCATTCCTTACTTGCTTGCTGGCAGGCGCACTCGCTGCTCAATCCGATCCGGAGTTGCAAGTGCTGCAAGTGCGCCCGGCGAGCGCAGCCAATGGCGCCATTTATATGATCAGCGGCGATGGCGGCAACATCACCGTGCAGGCCGGCTCGCAAGGCGTGCTGCTGGTTGACACCGGCCTTGCGCCGCTGGCTCAGAAAGCGATGGCCGAGATCCGCAAGATCTCGAAGGCTCCGATCCACTACATCATTAATACGCATGTGCATCCCGATCATGTGGGCGGCAACGAAGCGTTTACCAAGATGATCCCGCCGAATCGCGCGCAGCCGCTGCTGATCATTGCGCAGGAGAATGTACTGAACCGCATGACCGCGCCGGTGACCGGCAGCACGACGCCGCCCTACCAGATCGGCCTGCCGACCGATGAATACTATCTGCCGTTCAAGGATTTGCATTACAACAACGAAGCCATCATCGTGTATCACGAGCCCAACGCGCACACCGACGGCGACAGCGTGGTGTTGTTCCGCGGGTCGGATGTGGTTTCGGCGGGCGATATCTTCACGCCTGACGGCTATCCGTTCATCGATCTAGAACGGGGGGGAAGCGTGCAGGGCGAAATCGCCGCGCTGAATTTCATTTTGGACCTGGCCGTGCCCGCCGACAAACAGGAAGGCGGCACGCTCATCATCCCCGGCCACGGGCACTTGTGCGAGGAAGCCGAAGTGGTGGAATACCGCGACATGATTGTGATTGTGAAGGACCGCGTTGCGGACATGCTGAAGAAAGGCATGACGCTCGCGCAGATTAAAGACGCGCAGCCTACCCTCGACTACGATACGCAATATATTTCCGCCAACGGTTTCGTCAAGACCGACCAGTTCGTTGAGGCCGTGTATAAGAGCCTGGGGGGCAAATAACATGAAGCTCACACTTGGCTTACTGGTTCTGAGTGCCGCGGCGTTGGCGCAACCTCCCCGCCCGGCTGCTCCGCCGAAGTCGCCGAAAGACGGCGCTCCCGTGGATCTCACGGGCTACTGGGTTTCTATCGTTACCGAAGACTGGCGCTGGCGCATGGTGACGCCGTTGAAAGGCGACTCCGCCAGCGTTCCTGTCAACGCCGCTGCCCGAAAAATAATCGACGCCTGGGACCCCGCGAAAGATGAAGCCGCCGGGCAGCAGTGTAAAGCCTACGGCGCGCCCGCCGTCATGCGCATTCCCGGACGCCTACACATCACCTGGCAGGACGACAGCACGCTGAAGATCGAAACCGACGCCGGCACGCAAACGCGCCTGTTCCATTTCGGCGGCAAAGCGCCGGAACACGCCGAGCCGTCGTGGCAGGGCTACTCCGTCGCGAATTGGGAACAGCCGCTGCGGCCGCCGGAGGCTTCCGGCTTGGGCGTGCAGCGAGTGGGCAATATGTTTTCCTCGAAAAACTTCGCGCCCTCATCACCGGCGGCGAATTCTCGAAGCACGATCACATCATCGAACGCCTGCTCGAAGACGGTTTCAGCTCCACCGACATCGCCTCCGCATTGATCCATCTTTTGCAAAACGGTGAAGGCGCCAAGGCCGCGCCCAAGACCGAGGAATACGATCGTCCCCAGCGTGATGACCGCCCGTCCCACCGTGACGACCGCCCTTTGTATCGCGACGATCGCGGACGTCTGCCTCGTTCAGATGAACGTCGTGATTTCCGTGACCGTCCCGATAATCGGGAACGCGATGACCGCCGCCCGCGCTTCGAGAATCG
>CAVVZG010000144.1:0-17624 GCA_963752205.1 Bryobacterales bacterium
CCCTTTTGCTGGCCAGCGGCGGGGATCGCGGCCAAGAAAACGATGCAGGCAACCAGACGGCGGCTCATCGCTCCCTACTCCTTATCCGCCGACGACGCCCCAAACACGCTCGTCCCATCCGCCAACGTGACCGACCGGGCGTTAGCCATCTTCGATCCGTCCTTGGCGAGCGACGCCTTGACCGTGATTCGATCGCCAACTTTGAGCGAATGTCTCGTCCAACCGCGCCGGATCAAGCTCGCCGGACTGCCCAGCTCCAAATTCCAACTGGTCACGCTGCCGTCGTTCTCTTTCACATCGACATAAAAACGGGCGTGCGGATTCATCCACTCGACCTTGGTCACGACGCCGTTCAGGACAATAGGCTTGTTCCCGTCGTACTCGGCGTCGAAGGAGTGATGCGCCGCCGCCGGCAGCGCCGAGACCAGCAGCCAGAGACTTATTGCCGCGGCTCTCAATCTGGATTTCATCGCCAACGATCTTATCATTCGTCGACGCGAAACGGAACAAGGGGGCGGAGCTTATTGGAAGGCTCCCAGCGAAGTGAAGGCTCCGGCGGCGGTGAATTCCAGCCCCATCACCGCGATGTCCGGCGTCGCGGCCGTGAACTGAATCGCTCCTCGCGAGCCTACCACTGCCGGGTTATTCGCGGTCACCACAAACGCCTGGTGAGCATGCGGCTGTAAAACGATCGAAGCACTCGATTGCGATCCGCTGTCAGTCACATAGTTCATGGTCACGGTGAGCGGCTGCGTGGCGTTGGTATTCGCAATCGCCACCGCCGTCACGTTGCCCTGCGTGTTATCGAACGGCATCAGGAAGCTGCTGCCCGAAAAAGATGCGATCGACGACCCCTGCGAGTCCCGGGGACTCCCAATGCTGAATTGGAAAATGGACGTCAGGCCAATCTGCCCGCTGGTGGCGATCTCCGCCCAGCCCTGCATCAAAGTGGAAGACGTTCCGGCGCTCTGCGCGAAGAACGACGCGCCCGGGGCCAGAGTGCCCGACAAGACTCCCGGCGCCTGGTTCACAATCGGAAACGGCATGGCAGAGCCATTGTCGGCCCAGAAATGGAAAGTATAAGTGACCGGCACCACATCGGTATTGATGATCGAAATCCGCGTGGTCCAGCCCGCTCCATCGACAATCTGGGGAATCCGATATGCGCTGCCGAAGGTCAACGAACTGCCGATCGTAAGGCTAAAGGTTTGGCTGACGGTGGTGGCCGTGGAGTCCGCCGCCTGCACCGTGAAGCTTAGGGTTCCGGCGGATGTGGGAGTGCCGGTGATCGCTCCCGAACTCGAAAACGATAACCCCTGCGGTAGAGCGCCCGAAGTCAGAATCCAGGAGTAAGGCGCGCTGCCGCCCGACGCTTTAAGCGTCTGCGAATAAAAGGTGCTCACGGCGCCGGCCGGAAGCGTAGGGTTGGTGGTAATCGTCAGCCCATCCGGAGTGGTCACGGCGAAACTCAGATTCGTCATCCCCGTCACCGTTAAATTCCCCAGGCTGGTGCGCGTGCTGGTCCACTCGCTCGGATTGCTTTGCGTCACCGAAACGGGCGCCAGGGCGCTCAAACAATTCCAACCGTTCAATCCCGATCCGGAGAATGCGACCACCGTAAAGGGGAAGCCGAGGTCTTGAATAAAGCTTCCGGTCCCGCCAGCGCAACTGAAATTCATAACATCGCTAAAGGAGCCCGCGCCCACTCCGGAGATCGAAATGGAAGTGGCCGTGGCGGTGGAGAATTGCCCGTTGCTGGTATCGCGCGTGATCGTGAATTGAAAGGCGTTTCCGTTGAGAGTAGTGTTGCCGACGGTCCCCGTGAGACTGCCCGAGAGAGCAAACACCAGGCTCACGGCGGAAGCAGTTTTTGCCGCCAGGAACGTCCACGCAAGAAAGGCCGCCGCGAAGGCGCTATGCCGGGTCCTCAATTGAAATCCTCCAAGACGGGCGATCTATCGTGGAACTGCGAACCCCTGATACGGCGAGAGATAAAATGGTGCGGAGGAGGGGACTTGAACCCCTACGAGATTGCTCCCGCTAGCACCTCAAGCTAGTGCGTCTGCCAATTCCGCCACCCCCGCAGGTGGTAACTTCATGCCATTCGAAGACTGCCTCTGCCAACTACTTTTTCTGATTCGCCGGCGCCTGCTGAATCGGCACGTTGATCTGCTGTGGCTTGCCTGGCTTGCCGCCCACGATCGGGGTCGCCGTGATCGGCACGGTTCCCGGAGCCGCACCGCTGCCGCCCTTTTGCTGGGTCACCGGGACCACCTTCTGAAAGATCGCCGGAGAAGCTTTGCCGGAACGCGTCGAAAGAATCGACAACGTCAGCGAAGTCACCATGAACAAAGCCGCCGCGATGGTGGTGGCCTTGGACAATACCGTGGCCGAACCGCGCGGCCCAAACACCGTCTGCGAGCCCATGCCGCCGAAAGCGCCAGCCAGATCGGCCGCCTTGCCGCTTTGCAGCAGCACGACTACCGCCAGAAACACGCACACAATCACATGCACAATTGTAATCAGAATGGTCATACGGCGATCCAGGAAAGAAATCTAATGACTATCGTAGCACGCCGTCTCATTTATAGGCGGCGATGCCCGTGACACGCTCGCCGATCACCAGGGCATGAATGTGGTCCGTGCCCTCGTAGGTTTTGACCGTTTCGAGGTTGCACATGTGGCGCATGATGGGGTATTCGTCCATGATGCCGTTCGCTCCCAGCAGGTCGCGCGAGGCGCGGGCGCAATCGAGCGCGATGGCGACGTTGTTGCGCTTCAGCATGGAGATGTGGGCCGCGTCGGCTTGGCCTTTGTCTTTCAACCGCCCAACTTGCAGCGCCAGCAATTGCGCCTTGGTGATCTCCGTGATCATATCCGCCAGCTTCTCCTGCACCAGTTGATGCGAAGCGATCGGCCGCCCGTCGAATTGCTTGCGCAGGACGGAATAGGCGCGCGCCGTTTCATAGCAATCCATGGCCGCGCCGATCACGCCCCAGCCGATGCCATAGCGAGCCTGCGAGAGGCACGAGAGCGGCGCGCGCAGCCCCTTCGCTTCCGGTAGCAGCGCACTTTCCGGCACGCGGCAGTTGTTGAAGGCGAGGCTCGAAGTCACCGACGCCCGCATCGAAAGCTTCCCGTGAATCTCGGAGGCTGAAAATCCAGGAGTCCCTCGTTCCACTAGAAATCCGCGGATGCCGTCCTCGGCGCGAGCCCAGACCACGGCCACGTCGGCCACACTGCCATTGGTGATCCAAGTCTTCTCCCCGTCGAGCACCCAGTCGGCGCCATCACGCCGCGCGCGTGTCAGCATCCCCGCAGGGTTCGATCCAAAGCCGGGTTCAGTGAGTCCGAAGCATCCGACAGCCTCGCCACTTTGCAGCTTCGGGAGCCAGCGCTGCTTCTGTTCCTCACTGCCGAAGGTCAGGATCGGATACATCACCAGCGCGCTCTGCACACTCACGAAACTGCGCAGCCCGGAATCGCCGCGCTCGATCTCCTGCATGACCAGTCCGTACTCGACGTTGCTCATCCCCGCGCAGCCGTAGCCTTCGATGTTCGCGCCCAAGAAACCCAGCCGTCCCATTTCCGGGATCAGTTCTTTCGGGAAGCGCGCCTCGCGGAAGCAATCGCGGATCAGCGGCAGCACGCGCTCGTCCACGAACTGGCGCGCCGTTTGCCGCACCAGCAACTCCTGTTCCGAGAATTGCGAATCGATCAGCAAATAGTCAACGCCGGGGAATCGGGACATGCGCGACTATTTTAGCGCGTGCCCACAATGCTACGATGACCGGGAATGTTGTTCGCCTTTCCGCTCCTGTGGGCGGCGGGCGCCGTCGCAGCGTTTTTCTACGCGCAAGACCGGGGCATCCCGTGGGCGACCGCGCTGGCCGTGCTCCCCGCCTTCCTGCTCGAAGTCAGCCTGTATTTCACGATGGGCGTGGAGCGCCTGCGCCTGCGTCTGGAAAAACTCCCGCCCGCCGGAGTCGCCGTGGCACTGGTCATCGCCGCCGCAGCGCCCTACACGCTGGCAGCCCTGGCACTTCACAGTTTTTCCTGGCACTCCCTAGGAGTGATCGCCGCGCTAGCGGTGGTCGCAGCGTTCTGGTACGTAGTGTTCCCGCACCAGACCGCCGTCGATATCCTGTTCCTGATCTTCATCGCCGCCGTGTGGCTCTCGCGCGCGATTCCGCCGCTCTATCCCGAGCCCCCTCGACGCCCTGCCCTTAGGAGCGTTAGGCCAATTGATGTGGTTCCGCACCGGACTCTTCGCCATGCTCAGCGTCCGCCGCATGAAGAACATCGGCTTCGGATTCTGGCCCGCCGCGCGCGAATGGAAACTCGGGGCTCTATACTTCTTAGCCCTGGCCCCTGTCGTAGCCGCCGTAGGCTGGGCCATCCACTTCACCAGCCCGCACATGCACTACACAAGCTGGGCCCGCACCACGCTGATCGGACTCGCCACCTTCTTCGGCATCCTATGGGTAGTCGCGCTAGGCGAAGAATTCTTCTTCCGCGGCCTGCTGCAACAGTGGATCACCGCCTGGCTGCATAACGACTGGACCGGACTGCTGCTGACTTCCCTGCTCTTCGGCTCCGTGCACCTGTGGTACCGCCCCTTCCCCAACTGGCGGATCGCGATCCTCGCGGCAGTCGCCGGCGTGTTCTACGGCCTAGCCTACCGCCAAGCCCGCAGCATCCGGGCATCGATGGTGACGCACGCGTTGACGGTCACGGCGTGGCGTTTGTTCTTTACCTAAGCGGGTGTTTTCAGAAGTACCTTAATGACAAATCAAAGCAATTCAAAAACGCCACTTCTCCGTATTGCCGAATACACAGCCAAGTGGAGCGAACGCCGACGTCCGTGTGGTTTCAGATGTGGGCTTTTTCAAGCGTGGTATTTGTTCTAGATTGTAGGTATAATGACTTTCGAATGCCTTCTCACGATCACCTCGGCGAATTTGAACACATTGTATTGCTCGCGTTGCTTCGCCTTGGAGACAATGCCTACGGCGTCACCGTAAGACGGGAGATCGAATCTCGGACGAGGCGAGAGGTATCGATTGGTGCTATTTATGCGACGCTTGATCGCCTGGAGGTCAAAGCGTATGTTAGTTCCTGCCGCGGCGCTCCAACTCCCGAACGCGGCGGGAGGTCCAAGCGTTTCTTTCACGTCACCGGAAAGGGTATCCAAGCCATGAACCGCACTCACGACGCGCTCGGCCGAATGATGCAAGGACTGGATCTGGCCGGGAGGCGCGCATGATACCCCCGCATATCGCGTCCTGGTTGATCATCCTTTTCGTGCCTCAAAATGAGGCGCAGGAGATCCAAGGTGATCTTCTTGAGGAATTCTTAACACTCGCGTCGCGCAGCGGAGTAGGAGCCGCCCGAAGTTGGTATTGGCGTCAAACAATTAAGACCATCGCTGCCATGTTTTTCGATGGCTTTCGTGCAGCACAGTGGATAATAGCGGTAATAGCTACATGGTTTCTGAGCGGCTATCTCGATCGGGGTTATCAGAGAATGGTGGTGGCAGTTCTCTATAACTTCGATGTCTATCGATATGTAAACCCTTATGGATTCTGGTTTTTCTATGCCATTGTGATCGGACGCCTTATCATCCCGATGCTGCTTGGAAGCCTATTGGCGTTGGCAGCCCCAAAAAGGGAGATGGTGGCCGCAGTTACGCTCGGTCTCTGGAATGGTATCTGGTTCGGCATCCATGGCGCGTCCTTTCCCGGCGTGAAATCGTTAAGCGGTTGGTCGGTGCTAACTCACCTCTATTTTTGGAGCGACTACCGCTTTCCCCGGCCCGTCGCATCCGTAATACTTGCCAGCACATTCCTCTCGCCATTCATGATTGCGATCGGTGCGCGGATTACAAGTCGTTTGGTTGCCTACATTGTCCCCCGTGGGACCCTAAACCGGTCGTAAACGTGAGCTCAATCAGAGTCCACGGTTTAGTAGCACAAGCCGACAAGTCCTCGCTGTGATGCGCCATCAAGACGCCGCTCAGAGCGTCAGACAATTCGGCGTTTAATTAAACACGTCGGCCCCGACCTCTCCGCCACTTGGACATATTACGCGCAAGCCGGAGAGAGTTAGGCTCCTACTGAGGTCAGCAACAGGCACAGATTTCCAGCGATCTTGGTTGATTGCGCATCTGTGGAGTGCCAGACTTCACCAGCACGTATCGGTTGTCCGTCGATTTCTCCCTCGCCCTCGATTGCGATCAGGAGCACGTTTCCGACGACGCCGGAAGCGTCAACGTGCCTTCAACTTCAAGGGCTCGGTAACGAAGTAGTCGCACTCGACCTTCACTGGTCGACGCGCGTCATGCGGACCCAAATGACTCACCGCCAGCGCGCTATCCAGATGCAATTCGCGTCCGCGGCCGTAATCGAACAAACGGTAAGTGATATCCGACTGCTGCTGGATCTCGCAAATCGTCAGCCCCGCGCCGATCGCGTGCACGGTCCCGGCAGGGATGAAAAAAGTATCGCCTGGCCTGAGCGTCGAACCACTCGAGCATCCCCATGATGGTTCCGTCGAGCGCGCCGGCGCGGGCTTGCTCGCTCGTCACCGGTTCGCGAAATCCAGCGGCGATCTTCGCGCCGGGCTCGGCTTTCAGCACGTGCCACATTTCGGTTTTGCCCGGAGAGCTGTGGTGGAACCGCGCGTATTTATCGTCAGGGTGCACCTGCACCGACAAGTTCTCCTTGGCGAACAAAAACTTCACCAGCAGAGGAACTTCCGGCGTTTCAAACCACACCTCGCCGATAGGAAACGGCCCGGCCTTGGCGCGCGCGTTGGGGAACCACGGCTCCAGATTCCGGGTTCCCCACGGGCGTTCGCGAAAACTAGGCTCCAGTTTGCGGAGCGGCATGAATCTAGAGGCGCGCCGCGATGAAACGCTGCAGGCGGTCGAGTCCGCGCTCCAGCTCCTTCATCGAAGTCGCATAGGAGATGCGGATGTGCTCGTTAGTGCCGAAAGCTTCGCCCGGAACCACCGCGACGAATTCCTCCGCCAGTAGCTTCTCCGAAAATTGGAGCGAATTGGTGATGCCGTTGGTGTAGGCCGCGCTCACATTCGGATAAGCGTAGAACGCGCCCTTCGGCATTTGCGCCGTAACGCCGGGCATCGCGCGCAGGCGGCCGATCACGTAATCGCGCCGCTTCTTGTATTCGGCAAGCATGATGCCCACCGATTCCTGCGGACCGCGCAGCGCTTCGATCGCGCCCTTTTGTGCGAACGACGTCGGGTTCGAAGTCGCATGGCTTTGCAGCTTCGCGATCCCGCCCACCACCGGCGCCGGGCCCAGCACGAAGCCAATGCGCCAGCCGGTCATGGCGTAAGTTTTCGAGAGCGACCCAGCCACCAGCACCGTGTCCTTCACGCCCGGGATCGCCGCCAGCGAGTGCGGCTCGCCGTCATAGAGGAAGCGATGATAGCACTCGTCGGTCATCACCCAGATGCCGCGATCCTTGGCGATCGCGATGATGCGCTCCATCTCGCCGCGATCGAAAATCGCTCCGCTGGGATTCGATGGCGAGTTGAGGATGATCATCTTGGTCTTGGGCGTGATGGCGCGCTCCACCATCGCGGCGGTCAGCGTGAAGCCTTCCTGCTCGTTGGTGTTGACGAACACGCACTTGCCGCCCGCGTAATTGACGACATCTTTATAGGTGACCCAATACGGCACCGGGATGATAACTTCATCGCCCGGATCGACCAGCGCCTGCGTCAGATTGAAAATCGCATGCTTGCCGCCGACGGTGACGATGCATTCCTTGGTGTTATAGGAGGTGCCGTAGTCGGACTTATGGCTGTCGCAAATGGTCTGTTTCAGCTCTTCGGTGCCGCCCGTGTTCGTGTACTTGGTGAAGTTCTGATTGATGGCCTCGATGGCGGCGCGCTTGATGTTTTCAGGCGTCGGAAAATCCGGTTCGCCGGCTCCGAAGTCGACCACGTCGTTGCCTTCGCGGCGCAAGCGGTCGGCGTCGGCGGCCACTTTCATGGTGGACGAAACGCTGATGAGCGAAATTCTGTCGGCTAGTGCTTGGGTTGTTGGCATTGGTTGTCCTGCTCCTTCTAATATCTCATTTGGCGACGCGGCTCTTCAGCCGTTCCTCGATCAGCGGCGGCACCAGTCCGGAAACGTTGCCGCCCAGCGACGCCACTTCCTTCACCAGTTGCGAGCTGACGAAAGAGTACGCCTCAGCCGCCATCAAAAAGACCGTCTCGACGCCCGGGCTCAGCAGCCGGTTCATGTGCGCGATCTGCAATTCGTATTCGTAATCCGAAATGGCGCGAATGCCGCGCAAAATGAAATTCGCACCGCGCGCCGCCACGTAATCCACCAGCAGCCCGTGAAAGCTGCCGACCTCGACGTTGGGATACGGCTTCACCACCTCGGTCAGCATCTCGACACGCTCGGCAACAGTGAACAAGCTCTGCTTGCGCTGGTTCTGCAGCACCGCGACGATCAGGCGGTCGGCCAGCTTGCTGCCGCGTGAAATCAGATCCAGGTGCCCGTTGGTGATCGGATCGAACGAGCCCGGATAGATGGCGACGATTCTTGACGGCGGCAGCGCGGCCACACGCTCTCCTTCAGTTGGTGGGATTGAACCTCAATTCTAGCAAAGCGCCGCCTATGATATGCTTCCCCCAGACCGCCATGAAAACTCTGCTTGCGATTTCAATTTTGAGCGCGATATCGTTCGGACAAACGTTGCCCGCCGACATCAACGCCACCACCCTGACGCGCCTGGCTCCGGTCCAGCGCCAGGATTTGGACGCCGACGGCCAGAAGGTTTTCGACTCGCTCGCCGGCCCCAACAACAAGGGCCCTCTACGCGGCATTCTCGGCCTGGGAATCTACGATCCCAAACTCGCCGAAGCGCTGCATCTACTGCACGATTCCGTAACGAAGTACGGCACCCTTGGCAACCGTGTTGACGAGTTGGCCATCCTGGTAGCCACTCGTGAAGAGCAGATGTCGCTCAACGAATGGTATGGCCACGAAGCCGCCGCGCTGAAAGCGGGATTAGATCAGTCGATCATCGACGTGGTGAAGTTCGGCAAAGAACCCACCGGCCTAGACCCCAAAGACGCGCTGATCATTCGCTTCGGACGCGAATGGTTCCGCGATCGCCGCGTAAGTCCGGATACCTTCGCGAAAACAGTAGAAGCCTTCGGCCAGCGCGGCACCGTGGAATTGATCGGTGTGATGGGGGACTACGCGATGGTCGGAATGATGCTCCAAGCCGTCGACCAACAACTCCCCGGCCGCCCCGCGCTGCCACCGCTGAAAAAGTAGCTACGTCACCCGATCCATCGCCAAAAACTCCTGAATATGCGGATGCGTGGATTTCTCTAAATCCACCACCGGCCCAAAGTAAATCGCCTTGCCCTCGTGCAGCACGACGACAGTATCCGCCACCTTCCGCATCAACTCCAAATCGTGCGTCACCACCACCCCCGTCAACTTCAACTGCTGCTTCAGCCGCAGCATCAAGTTGCCGACGTGGTCGCTCATGATGGGGTCCACCATGGTGGTCGGTTCGTCGTAGAGAATACACTCCGGCTGCGCCGCCAGCGCCCGCGCAATCGCCACCGCCCGCCGGTGCCCCGTCGACAGCTCTCCCGGATAAATGTCGCGGACTTCCAGCAAGTCCACCATCGACAGCAGCCCGTTCACCACGTCCTCTTTGTTATGCGGCGTGTAATCATCCCGCAACTCCAGCGAAAACAGAATGTTCTCACCCACCGTGAGCGAGTCAAACAGCGCCCCGGACTGAAACACCATGGTCACTTTCTTGCGAATCGCCCGCAGGTCGGCCTCGGTGAAATCGGTAATGTCCTGATAGGAAACGATAACCCGCCCCGAGTCCGGCTTCAAAAACCCCATGATGTGCCCCAGGCTCACGGACTTACCGACGCCGCTCCTCCCGATAATCGCCAGCGTCTGTCCGGCATCCACGTAAAAATTGACGTCGACTAAAACCGGGTAGTCGAACGTCTTATATACATTGCGGAATTCGATATAATGCTCGCTCATCGTGCGCCCCACTCAACCGGTGTGTTCACGTTTTCGAGCATCGCGGCATCGGCAACCGGGAACGATTGAGCTTCGAGGATTTTGACTAAATCATGCATTTTGAAACGTTTATGTTCGATAGCGGATGCGACGGCTCCCTCGGCGCGGCGATGGTAAACGGCGCACAGCGGGTGCAGTCCGGACTCGGTCTGCGGCACCAGGCAGGTGCTGCCACACTGCCGTGCGGCGTCCAGCAGGTCGCGCAGGAACTCGGCCGTGAGCCCCGGCATATCGCAGGCGACCAGAAGATTCCAATCGGCGCGCGTCGTTTTCAAGGCCGTGTAGAGACCTCCAATCGGTCCACAGCCTTCCACCAGATCCGCCGCCACCGCCAGTCCCAGGTGCCCGTAGCGCTCGGGAGCGCCAATCAAAGTCACGCTTCCGGCCGCGGCGCGGACCCGTTCGGCGGTGCGCTCGACCAGCGCCAATCCCTCGATTTGCAGCAGCGCCTTGTCGCGTCCCATGCGCGAGCTGTGGCCGCCGGTAAGGACGAATCCCGCGCAGGTCTCCATGAGAAGATGGTAGCAATGCGCCGCCGCGAAAACAGACCCCCTTTTTTATTAAACAAAAAGGTGTATATTTGTTGTTTAGCAATAGCTATGCTGGCCGCCTCCCCCATGCGCGCAGCTGACGCCTCCGCGACGTCGTCTTTATTGACGCCGCGAGCGGACTCAGGAAAAGTGTCGGTGGTGCGCGTCGACCGCCGCACTGGCAAACTCGTGCGCGCCATTTCCGGCGGCGGCTCCACTCAGAAATTGACGCCGGTAGCGCCTCCGCCCGCGCACATTCAGGAGCTGGTTGAGAAGAGCGCGCGCGCCCACAACATTGACCCGCTTCTGGTGCAGTCGGTCATCCAGGTAGAAAGCAATTACAATCACTTCGCCGTTTCCCCCAAGGGCGCCGAGGGTCTGATGCAGTTAATGCCCGGTACCGCGCGCATGTTGGGCGTGAGCAATAGCTTCGACCCTGCCGAAAACATCGAAGCGGGTGTAAAATACCTGCGGTATTTGCAAAGCGTTTATCAGGACGACCGCTTGGCGCTGGCTGCTTATAACGCCGGCCCGAGGGCCGTGGATAAGTACAAAGGAACGCCGCCGTTCCCGGAGACGCAGGATTACGTGAACCAAGTGGGCCAGCGCTACCAGATGGCCAAGCACGACGAAGCCGTGAAAAACGCGGCGCAGCCGGCCGTGGCAGCGCCCGAGGAAGAAATCCAGCCGCCGGCGCCAGAGCCGCAACTCAAGGTGGAGCGAATCATCGACCTAAATGCCAGACCGGTTCCCAGAATCGCGCAAGAATAGTTCTGGAATTCGCTGGGCGCTTCTCGCCGCCTGCGTCTTCCTGGCAGTGGGCGTGTGTTCCGCGGCCGCTGCGCCCGATTCAACGAAGGTAACCGCGGTTCGTTTCTGGTCGCTGGGCGATGTGACGCGCATCGCTATCGAAGTTTCGTCGGACTTCACTTTCAAGTACAGCCATCTCACCAGCCCGGAGCGCATGTTCTTTGACATCCACGGCGCGCGGCCCCAGATCGCGCGCGACGGCGTTCACACCATCGTGGTGGGCGACGCTCTGGTCCAACAGATTCGCGTGGCCGAAAACCAGCCCGAAGTGACCCGCGTCGTGATCGATCTGCTGCAGGCAGCGTCTGTCACTACTTCGCAGCTCTCGAATCCCAACCGGCTGGTGCTGGAACTGCGGTCTAAAGATGCGCCGTTGCCCCCCGCGCAGCCAAGCGTTACCGGCGGTAAGGACCTGACCGCGCCAGCCGATCACGAAGATTCCACAGTTTCGACCGTCGCATCTAAGCCCGAGCCGCGCAAGTTCGAGCCTCCCCCGGTGCAACCGAAGCCAGCGGCGAAAGCCGCGCCCCTACCGGAAGTCGAAGCTCCCACGAGAATCGCCGCTCTATCGAAGCCCGCGCGTTTACCTGGGCTGCCTTCGTCGATGCCGCGCGAACTGCCGCCGCCACCCGACGCCATTTTAAGCAGCCGGCCTGTGCCAGCCGCCACGGCAAGTGCTCTCAAGGAACCGTCCTCTATCAAAGTACCGGCGCCTGCCAAGCGTGGCGACCGCTCACTGACGCGTGCTCTGGGCCTGAAACTCGACCGCGTGGTGCTCGACGCGGGCCACGGCGGCAATGACGTCGGCACGCATGGGCCTTCCGGATACTACGAGAAAGATCTGACGCTCGACGTGGCGCAGCGCCTGGGCGCGCTCATCGAAGAACGCATGGGCAGCGAAGTGGTTTACACCCGCTCCGACGATACCTACGTGGGTCTCGAAGAACGCACTCGCATCGCCAATCAGCACGAAGCGGATCTGTTTCTATCGATCCATGCAAACTCCTCTCCCTATCGAACGGCGGCCGGAGTCGAGACGTATGTGCTGAACTTCACCACTTCCAAGACAGCGCTCGAATTGGCCGCGCGCGAAAACGCGACCTCCGAGCGTTCCATCCACGACCTGCACGAGCTGCTCGAAAAGATCGCGCTGAAGGATAAGATCGACGAATCCCGCGAGTTCGCCTCCAAACTGCAGAATTCGCTTTCGGTAGTTTCGAAGAGCAGCACGCAGGGCGCGAGAAATCGTGGTGTGAAAACGGCGCCGTTCGTAGTGCTAATCGGCGCGGCCATGCCCAGTGTGCTGGCGGAGGTCGGATTCCTCACCAACTCCGCCGAGGAAGCGCTGCTGCGCAAACCCGAACACCGCCAAAAGATCGCGGAAGCCCTCTATAAAGGGATAGCCGCCTACGCCGACACCCTAAGCCGCGTAGACGTCGCCAAAAAATAGGGACGGAGCCTGATTTCGCCCGTTGCCCTGTCAACAAATCAGGCTCCGTCCCTATTTTTTCCCACGCACCAGCTTGGCCACCTTAGCGAACTGCGCCGCCAGCCGAAACGTAGGCGAGTGAATAATCTTATCCAACGTCTCCGTAAACTTCATCTCGCGGTCGTACAAAAACCGAATATAGTGGTCGCGCCGCGCGAACAGCCCTTCCAGTTCACGAACATCCCCGTCCGTGAGCGTGCGCCCGGCCTTCAGATGCGCCGGCATCGGCCGCTGATAGTAAAAGGTAGCGTGCGAAGGCGCGGCGCCCGCCTTGGGCGCTTCCTTGGTATAGAAATACACCGCGATCGACCGGCGCGAAGTGTTCTTCTCCGGAGGCATCTGAATCTTGCGGAAGCCGTGCCAGGAAGCCTCGGTAGTTTCAAAAATCACCGCGCGGTTGGCCAGCGGAATCACTGTCTCGCACTCGGCATCGAATGGATCCCGCAATAATTCCAGGCATCCGCCCCAGTCTTGCTCCCACTCCGGATTCAAAAACACGATCAAATTCAGCCGCCGGTGCGTTTGCGTCGTCGGGTGAAAATTGAAATCGACATGCGTGTCCAGTTCCTGCCCCTGCAAGTTCTCATGCGTCCCGCCGCCGACGTATTCGGGATCGTAGAGCAGATTCGCTATGCCGGTGATGCGTCCGGTGAGCGCCAGAAACTCCGGATCCTGCATCAACCGGTCGAAGCGCGCATACGCCTGTCCCAGATCGGCGAGATTTGAAAACACCGCCTTACCGGCCACCTCGCCCGATTCGTTGAGTGCCTTCTCTTTGTCGAACCGCGGAAACCCGGCCATCAACTCGGCGCAAAAGTTCGCGTCCAGAAACGGCTCGATCACCACATGCCGGAACGGCTTGGCGCCGGCAAAGTCCCTGCTGAGTTGATCCGCTCGAGCGACTACGCCAGAGTCGAGCAAAGAGGTCATGCCTGTCTCCGCCGCTACGCCGGCACCGGACATTCGTCACCCAGGTAGCCCGCGCCCCCGCAATAACTCACGTCTTGCAGTTGCAGCAGGATGCCATCCGGATCGGTGAAATACAACTCCGGAGTCCCTTCGCGCGCCCCGCCGCGATCTTCCATGCGCATGCTTACGTAGGACTTGAGCGGTCCCACCGGCCCGCGATTGTCACCTCTGGGCTTCACGCCGAAATCGGAAAGCGTCCGCAAAACCTTGTCGGGATCGAATCCCGCCATGTTCAGACACGCATGGCCGATGTTGGGCGCTGAGGAACCTCCCGCCAACGCCAGGAACTGGCCACTCGCGCCGACACCGAGCACCGGCATCGACCCCTGATACGCCTGGATGCGCAGACCAAACAGTGCCTGGTAGAAGTCGCGCGATCGCTGCGCGTCGGAAACCATCAGCGTGAAATGGCTGAAGTCGCGCGCCGCGATCAAGCCCATGCCCGGCGCCGGCTCAGGCTTCGCCAGACAAACGTTGCCGAGAACACCCGTGCCGCCGCAGTAACTCGCATCCTGGAGTTGCACCGTAATTCCATCGGGATCCGTGAAATACAACTCCGCAGTCCCCTCCTCGCGCTTGCGCACCCAAGCCTTCAGCGGACCCGTCCCCGGAGCGTCCGTCCGTGCCACCCCGTACTCGGCGAGAGTCTTCATAATCTGCGCGACGTCGAAGTTTTCCACCGTCATGCAGAAGTGGGCGATGCCGGGTTTGGCGTTCGCCCGGCCTTTGCTGAGAGCCACAAATTGCGGCCCCGGCCCGATTCGTAAAATCGTGGTCTCGCCCTGCCGCGCTTGCACCGGCAGCCCGAACAGACCCTGGTAGAACTCCAGCGACCTGTGCGGATCGGCCACCGTGAGAGTCATGTGGTTCAATGCCTTCACGCGGATAGACGATTTCCTGGACTGCGCCACAGCCAAAATACCAAACGAACCCAAGAGCGCCCGTCGCGTAAAGTCCATGGCTAATCGTCGTTGCGCCGGAAATCGCACTGGCAGCAATCGCTGCAGCGCTTGCATTTCTCGCAGAGGTGATTGGCGCAAGTGTCCTTGGTGCAGTAGACACAGATATCGGTGGAGGGTTCGTTACAAATGTTGCACTCGAAAGTAAGGATCTCGGCCATGCTCAGGCTCTCATTTCGCGGGCTGTGCGGGCCGGGGGGCTGGCTGGCGCGTCAGTGTCCCGCGGCAGCGTTGCGCTTCGGTATCCACAATCTGAAATTCTTGTTCCTTGGTCTTCGCCAGGTCGGTGATATATTGCCGGAGTTGATCGCGATTGGCCGAGTTCGCGGACACCACGCTCACCAGCAGATCGCCCACGGCGGGATTCTGATAGCGGCGCACCCCCTCGACCAATGAATTGACTTGCGATTCGACAGCTTGCAAGCGGAACAGCGTTTCCAGCGCGAGCGTCATCTTCTCGGGCTGCTTCCGCAGGGATTGCGCGGCCCCCAGCAAGTAACCGACTTCGTTGCGCAGGTTGCGCCACTGCGCGGTGTAGGCGGCGGGAGCGCCTTTGGCTTCCCACTGCTGCGGCGTCAATTGGTCGAGAATCGGCGTCAGGCGCTGCGTCTGTTCGGCCAATGACAGGAGGGTCTGTGAAATGTCCCACGGAGCGGAAACGCCCTGGGCTTGCGCGGGCAAGGTGAACGCCAGTGGAAGAAGAAGCGGCAGGATGTACTTCATACCTAACGCTAGTTTCGCACGGACCCGGCGGACTGGCCTAAATAGTCGGGGCCGGCGGCGCTGGAGGAGGCGTGGGCGGAGGCGGCGGTGGCGGAACCTTCGTAGTATCCCCGACGCCGCCGCCGGACCCGCCCGCGCCGCCGGCTCCCCCTGAACTCGGCATACGCGTCGCCATCGTCAGGGCAGCGTCTGAAATCGAGTGCAGGATGTGCCGCGCCAGATTCCCTTTGTCAAAATTACGAGCGATAGGTTCGTCCCGATACACCCGCAGCGACTCGCCCGGATTCAGAATCTTCGAATTGCCACGCGGCAGCAGGGCATGCTGCACTTCCACTTGCCCGTCTTCTACTTCCACCAGCGTGGTCTCATCGTCGTCATTGACAGAAATGTCGAAGGTAGTCCCGCGCACCGATATAACTGCGGTCGGCGTCAGAACGCGATTCGGGTTGGGCACGTTGCCCAGGTGTTCGATGTGAACCCGCACCCGCCCCACCAGGACGTCCAGGAAGTCGCGCCAGTTCGGAGGGTTCTTACGGAACACCACGCGCGAGTTGGGGAACACTTCAAAAGTGCTGCCATCGGAAACTTGCAGCAGGGCGTGGCCGTCCACCCCCGTAATGATCAAATCCCGAACCTGCACCGAATCGCCCACCGACAAGGCCCAGGGTTGGGTGTCTTTGACGATCGAAACCTGTCCAGTTTGGGTGATGACCTTAGCTGCGTAATTGGTTGTACTGAAAGGAACTAACTGCGCCGAACACACTCCGGCGGCGGCCGCCAGCAGGAGCGACAGTACCACCATTCGATTCGGATGCACCACGCGCAGCATAAATACTATTCGGTCAGTGTAGCATTAAACTCCATAAGCAAGTGGGGGCCCGCCCAGATTTTTGCCGGGAATTTCCTCTGGAATCACGAGTTTCGGGGCTCGACTGCCGATAGATAAAGTTACAATGGACAGGTCTGATGTATAAGTTGTCCACAGCACAGTGGCGCTTGGCCACAGTACTTCTAAGTACTTTTGTTGCTGGCCCTGCGCTGGGCCAAGCCGTGCCCCCGCCTGCCCCGATGGCGGACTGGCGGCACATCGGCAACTTTACCGTGGAACTGGGGTTGGCGGGACCGGCGTCAGGTCCGGTGCTGCGTGTTTGGTACGGGACGGGCGGATCAGTATTCGCGCAGACGGGACTGGGCCGGGTGTTTCAGACTTCTGACCTCGAAAACTGGCAAGGCAGCACAACCGCGGTCCCTCCCGCCGTCGTGAACGCCAAGTCGCAGAGTCTTCCCGAAGCGGGGGCGCAGACGCGCGCTCTGGCTGGCGACAACAGCCGCGTCTACGCGTTCGGAAACTTTGTGTATCGCTCCGACGATGGCGGCGCGCATTGGGAGAACATGACCGCTTACCGCGGTGCGTCACTCGTCGGCGGCGTGGTGGACCTGGCGATCGCGCCCGGCAACAACGATGAGATCGTGACGGCCGGCGCGGCGGGCGTTTTTCGCTCCGTCGACGGAGGGCGCTCGTGGAGCGGCCTGAATCAAGGACTGCCGAATCTTCCGGCGACGCGGCTGCTGGATCTTCCGGCCGGCGATCAAGGTGTGCGGATCGCGCTGCTGAACGATGCGGCGGCGGATTGGCCTCCCGGGAATAAAGACGCCTGGCTGCCGGCCAATAATTCCGATCTCGTCAATGAAACGCAGTTGCGTGCGGCGCTTTCTTCACTGCGCGGCGTCAACGTTACGGCCCTCGCGATCGCCGGCGATTTCATCTACACCGGCATGCAGAATGGCGACGTCAGCGTTTCCGCGAATCGCGGATTGAGCTGGCAGACTTTCTCTTCCGCAGGTTCCGGGGCAGTGGAACGTTTTTGGGTGGACGCGCAAGATCCGCGCGTGGCCTTGGCGGCGCTAGGCGCTGCTCCCGACGACCTGTTTCGTACCAGCGCCCCAGTGCATGTCCTGCACACCGTCAATGCCGGCGCGTTCTGGGACAACTTCACCGCCAACAGCAATAATCAACTGGTTAAGCGTCAACATAAACATC
>CAVVZG010000145.1:0-4765 GCA_963752205.1 Bryobacterales bacterium
ATAACCCAAGAGACCGGCTTAAATAGAGAGGACTCAAATATCCCACCACACCCAGCGCCACCGCACCCGTGCCGTAAGTCGTCACCACCAGCCAGAAGCGGCGATCGAACGGATTCGGCAGCATGATTTTGGAGCCCTTCAATCCCGGCCGATGCGGCAATCGCGGCGGCCGCGCCACAAAAAACCACCACACCAGCCAGCCCGTGCCTAGCGCGCCCGTAATCCAGAACGCAGTCCGCCAACCCAGGGCCAGCGCGATCGGAGTCACCAACAGCGGCGCCAGCAGCGAGCCCGAAGCCGCCCCGCTATAACCAATGGCCACCCCGCGTGAACGCAGATTCTGAGGCAAACAATCGTTCGCCATCTTCATACACCCCGGGAACCCTCCGCCCTCAAAAATCCCCAGCGTGGTCCGCGCCAGAAACAAAGACATCGGACCCACCACCCAAGCGTGCGACATGCTCGATAGCGTCCAACCCGCCACCGCGATCGCCATCCCGATCCGCAGCCCGACGAAATCCAGCACCGATCCCCACAGCAGATTCGACACCGTGTACGCAATCGAAAACGCCGACAACGCATCGCCGAAGGTTCCCGCGCTCATCCCCGTGTCCTTCAAAATCATAGGAGAGAGCACCGCCAGCGCCTGCCGGTCAATATAGGCGATTAACGTAGCCACCATCATGACCACCGGCCCCAAAAAACCGGCGTCCGTGCGCGGCTCTTTAATCAAGACGCGCCACCCACCCCGCGAGCTCGGGAGCCGCCGCCGGGTACCGCTGCAGCACCAATGGATCATGCCCCGGAATCACATGATCCGGCGAACTCGCCAGCGCGTAAGCGCGCCGGTAGCCCTCCAGCGTATCGCCGATGTTAAACACGAACGGATAGGGCAGCCCGCGCTCCATGTTCGCGTAGTAATGCGCCGCGTCCGATGCCACCACCACCCAACCACGCCGCGTATTCACCCGTACCATTTGCAGACCCTTCGAATGCCCGCCCACGCGATGCAGACTCAACCCCGGCGCAAATTCCTCATCGCCGTCATGAAACACCACGCGCCCCGCGTACAGCTTTCGCACCATCGCCACTACGTCTTCCGCCTCGAACGGCAGGCGCATCAAAGGATGCGTCATATATCGCCCTGTGCAGAAAGACATCTCATCATCCTGCACGTGATACCGTGCCTTCGGAAACAAATCGTAGTTGCCGGAGTGATCGTAATGCATATGCGAAACGATTACATCCTCGACTTTCGCCGGATCGATCCCGATCGCCCTCAGTCCCTTCTCCGGACTGTTCAGCAAAGTGCGTGAGCGCTTCTTCGCCCCTACCTCATCGAAGCCGGTATCGATGACGATCGCCCGCTCCCCCGACACCACCGCCCAAACAAAATAATCCAGCGGCATGGGACTGTTATCGTGCGGATCGCCGCCAATAAAATTCTCCCGCGCCATGCGATCATGCGTGGCGTATTTGATTGCGTAAACCTGCCAGACCCCGTTGCTCACCGCTCACCTTTCACGAAATTGCACCGTATCGGTTATCTTATACCTTGCGGCCCAAATAAGAATGACACTAGCCCGCCAAATGATCCAAGCTGTACGAGCGTACACCATGGAACGCCTCTCGCCCCAGTCCGTGGCGAAGGTCAAGATCGCGTTGCTCGACATGCTCTCCTGCTCCTTCGAAGCCCAAGACCTCCCCTGGAGCCAGCAAGCCATCCACATCGCCTCCCGCTCCAAAGGCGACGCCCACATCGCCGGAACGTCTTTGCGTGTCCCCTTCGCCGAAGCCGCCTTCGTCAACGCGATCCTAGGACACGGTCTGGTCCGCGAAGACATGCACACCGGCTCCGTCAGCCACTTGGGCGTGGTCGTGCTGCCCACGCTACTAGCCCTAGCGGAATCCCAAAAAGTATCCGGCCAGGATTTCATTCTCGCCGCCGTATGCGGATACGAAGCCGGCTGCGCCGTAGGCCGCGCCGTCATGGACCAGGAAAACGTGCGCCAGTATCGCCCCACTGGCATCACCGGCCCCATCGGCGCAGCCGTGGCCGGCAGCCGCCTTCTCTCCTTCGATGAGGAAGCCTCCGTAAGCGCCCTAGGCTTCGCCGCCAACACCACCGTGGGACTCAACGAGTGGCCCTACTCCGGCGGCGATGAAATGTTCTTCCACGTAGGCTTCGCCGCCAGAAACGCAGTCACTTCCGTAGAACTAGCCGCGCAAGGCGCCCGTGCCTCGGAAACCTCTCTAGATGGCCAAGCCGGCTTGTTCACAGCCCTGCGCCGCCAGCACAAGGTTTCCGAAGTCACTCTCTTCACCCGCGAGCGCCCAGAAATTCTCGAGGTCTATCACAAGCCCGCCCCAGCCTGTAACTACGCGCAAACCGCCACCCAACTCGCGCAAGCCCTAGCCCGCGAGGACGGCGTCCGCGCCGCTGACGTCACCGCAATCCAAGTGAAAGCCACCGCCGCCGCCGTGGGCTATCCCGGATGCAACTACGCCGGTCCCTTCACCAAAACCTTGCAAGCGAAAATGAGCATCCATTTCTGCGTCGCCGCCGCTCTCTCGCGTGGCGTGATCGAAGAAGCCAACTACCGCAATCTCTCGGACCCAGAAATCAATCGTCTCGCGTCTATCACAACTGTCGAAACCGATCCCGCCTTGACCGCCGCCTACCCCGTGCAGCAAGGCGCCGAAGTGATCGTGACTCTCACCGACGGACGCACCGTCCACCGCGTCCTAGCCGACGTCGTCCCCGCAACTCCCGAACAAATCCGCACCCGTTTCCGTTGCGCCGCCGAAAAAGTTCTGGGCCCCCATGCCACCGCAGCCGCCGAAAAATTCATCGATACACTCGATCAGCAACCCGACGCCGGCGCTCTAGCCGCTCTCCTCTCAACGACTCATGCAAAAGCATCAACTCCTAATTAACGGCTCCTGGACCAACCCCTCCTCAGGCGAATGGTTCAAATCCCTAAATCCCTACACCGCCGAACCCTGGGCGTTAGTTCCGCGCGGCTCCAAAGCCGACATTGACCTGGCCGTCGCCGCCGCCAAAGCCGCCTTCTACAGCCCGGCATGGAAAGGCCTAACCGCCACCGCCCGCGGCCACCTGCTACGAAAATTCGCCGACCTCGCCACCGCCGAAGCCGACCGCATCGCCCTCATAGAATCCACCGACAACGGCAAGCTCTACGCAGAAATGCGTGCCCAGCTCAACTACATCCCGCAATGGTTCCATTACTACGGCGGCCTAGCCGACAAAATCGAAGGCCGCGTCATCCCCATCGACAAACCCGGAGTCTTCAACTTCACCCGCGAAGAACCGCTAGGCGTCGTCGCCGCCATCACGCCCTGGAATTCCCCACTTCTGCTAGCGACGTGGAAACTAGCCCCGCTCCTAGCCGCCGGCTGCACAGTAGTGTGGAAGCCATCAGAGTTCTCCTCCGTCTCCGCCTTCGCCTTCGCCGAATTATTTGAGCGAGCCGGCTTCCCCCCAGGAGTCGTGAACATCGTAACCGGCTTCGGCAACGAAGTAGGCGAGCCCTTGATCACCCATCCCGACGTCGCCAAAGTGGCCTTCACCGGCGGCGACCGCACCGGCGAGTATGTCTACCAAGCAGCCGCGCGAGGCATCAAACACGTCACCCTGGAACTCGGAGGCAAATCCGCCAACATCGTTTTCGACGACGCCGAAATCGACGAAGCCGTCAAGGGCGTAGTCTCCGGCATCTTCGCCGCCACCGGCCAAACCTGCATCGCAATCAATTTTGAGGAGAGTATCACTTGTCCGAAGAAACCAAACCAGCGACCGACGCAGCCCAAAACAATACAGAGAAGAGCCGCGACGAAGTCGCACTGGAACTGATGAAATTCATTGCCGTGACCACGGGCTATGGGAAAGGAAGCTCCGCAGCGGCTGGTTTCCAGGGGAAGCCGTCGAAGTCCGCCGAAGAATACACCGACGCGCTGCTACAGCTGTTCGAGAAGTGCCGTTCGGTGGTCGCCAAACCGGTAGTACAGCCGAAATAGCCGGACGCCGAACCCTTCGGGGCTAGCGGCGGCCTGATTTCTTCTTTGCTTTAGTTGCCTTTTTGGCTGCCTTCTTCGGCGCGGCCTTCTTGGGGGCCGCCTTCTTCTTCGGGGCGGCCTTCTTCACAACTTTTTTCGCTGCCTTCTTCGCTGCCTTTTTGGGCGCTGCCTTCTTCGCTGCCTTTTTGGGCGCTGCCTTTTTGGGCGCAGCCTTTTTGGGTGCAGCCTTCTTCGCCGCTTTCTTTATTGCCTTCTTGGGTGCGGCCTTTTTCACTGCTTTCTTAGGAGCCGCCTTCTTCTTAGCTGGAGCCTTCTTAGCCGGAGCCTTCTTAGCTGCTTTCTTAGTCTTCGCCTTCGCAGGAGGCGCTGCCGGGGCTGGCGGAGAGGCTTTCCTCGCCTTCTTCGCCGGTTTACGCGCGGGAGTCGGCATGACAGTCGCGACGACCTCCACCACCTCGGTGACGATCACGGGGGTCGCCGTCACAACGGCGACAATTTCATCCTCTTCGTCGTCCTCAAGGTCCCCCTCCTCATATTCGTCGAGTTTGGCGGGCTCGCCGCCGCCTTCTTCGTCGTAGTCCCGGAAATCTTCCATTTCGTCTTCGTCGCGGGCGACAAGCTTCAGATCTTCGAACATTCCATCAGCCTCCTGAACGGCGCAATCACCATTAGCATACCTGTTTTTAATTTGTTCGCAACAGTCCGCGCAAGGATTTCGCAGAAAAAA
>CAVVZG010000146.1:0-33133 GCA_963752205.1 Bryobacterales bacterium
GCTGTTTCCGGTGGAGGAATTCGATCGCGAACGCCGGCAGAAAATCGAGGGGCTGCGGATCGAACGTACGACTCCGGGATTTCTGGCGAGCGAGCGGCTGCGGCGCGTGCTTTTCGGCAAGCATCCGTACGCGATTATTTCGCCCACCGAAGCGCAGGTGGCCGCGTACACGCGCGAGCAACTGCAGCAGTATTACGGCAAGTACTACACATCAGCGAACGCACTGCTGCTGGTCGTCGGAGATTTCGACGGCGCCGAAATGATGGCGAAAATCGAAAAGATTTTCGGCGCGTGGAAAGCGCCAAAGCCGGAAGCGTCGAATTCGGCGGCCGCCCCGTCGCACCATGGACGGCACGTTCACTCATGACGGATGTAAATCGAATTCGCCTCACCGTTGAAATTTAGCTCAACGGTGCGGGCGAGGAACCGTTCGAGCAACAGCAGGACGCTTAGCTTCCCAGTAGAAAGAAGAGCGCACAGGTGGGCAGCGAGACGGAACGGAGCCTGAAAACATGCATATTTTACGGCGCGAGACACTCTGGGGAGTCACGGTGATTACCCTGGAAATTCAGTCCCTTGACTCAGCGAACGCTTCGTATGTGACGGAGTGTCTGGTGCAAGCCATGCACGGGGAATCGCAGACGGTGGTGGATCTCGGCGCGTTGCGTTACTTCGACGTGAGTGGCTTCGCGGCGATTTTGAAGTGGGTAGCCAGCGGTTCCGAAGTCCGTTTATGCTCCGGGTCAGGAACCATTCACGCTTTGTTGGAACTTCTGCAAGCGGAGACGGTGGTTCCGCTATATGCCAGCCGCGAAGAAGCAATGGCATCCCTGCGGGGCCCGGATTCAACCCAACGCAAGTCGCCGGAAACATACCCACGGGAAGAAGATCCGCTTCCGGGCCGACGTACGGCATAGAGATTTAACAGGGGGACTGTGAAGGATAAGCCGTTATGAGTGCTGCCGTTTCTCCGAGAATCGAGATTCCTGTTCGCGATGCGCCGTCCCAGCGGGCTCGCGAATGGGCACGCCATTATCAACGCGTTGCCAAAGCACCGGCGCGCAATTGGCGTAGAACGCGCCGGGGCGCGGAACGGACTTTTCAGACAAGCCAGCAACGCGCGTACCGGATCGCGAAGCGGCTTCTGGACTTCAGTTTCGCCGCAGCCTTGCTTATTTTCTCGAGCCCGTTGCTGCTTTTCATCGCAGTTGCCATCAAGCTGACCGACGGTGGTCCGGTGCTCTTTTGGCAAAAACGAGTGGGCATGTGGGGGAAAGTGTTCGACTTTCCAAAATTTCGTTCAATGGTGGTCGGAGCCGACAGGATGGTCGAAACTCTGATCGACCACAATCACCATGGAGATAGCATCACTTTCAAAATCAAGAGGGATCCTCGAGTAACCTGGATCGGACGGTTCATTCGGCGGTTCAGCTTGGACGAGTTCCCTCAGCTATGGTGTGTTGTGCGCGGGGAGATGTCGCTGGTTGGTCCGCGTCCTGCCCTGCCGCGAGAGGTGGAGAACTATACCCAGGCTGATCGCCGCCGATTGGGCGTACGCCCGGGATTGACGTGCATCTGGCAGGTAAGCGGCCGCGCGGACGTCCCCTTTGAGCGCCAAGTGGAGATGGACGTCGAGTATGTCGACAGTCACAATTTCTGGCTCGATCTCAAGTTGGTGGTGTCGACCGTGCCCGCGGTGATTTCTGGACGTGGAGCGTACTAAGACAGTCGCGGATTTTGGTTTGATATGACAAGAGGCGTGGTGGTACTGGGGGTGCCGATCGATAACGTTTCCATGGAGGAGACGTTGCGGCGGATTGAGGACTTCGTCCTTGATGGATCGTTTCATCAGATCGCCACCGCCAATGTCGATTTCTTAGTCAATGCGGTCCACGATCAAAAATATAAGGAAATCCTGAGCAATTGTGACTTAGTGCTAGCGGATGGAATGCCGGTGGTATGGGCCTCCGAACTACTTGGCTCGCCTTTGACCGAACGTGTGGCTGGCGCGGATCTGGTGCCGCGTCTCGCCCGTCTCTCTAACGAAAAGGATTACGGAATCTTTCTTCTGGGTGCGACACCAGGAGTTTGCGAAGCAGCGGCGGCGAGGCTTAAGGAAATGGGAGCCCGGATTGCCGGCACGCTCGCGCCACCGCCGTGTGCGCTCGACAAGTTCGATAACGATTCCATCCTGGCCGAGATAGAGAGAGCAAATCCTGACATTCTGCTCGTTGCGCTGGGTAGCCCAAAGCAGGAAAAGTGGATCTATCAAAACCGCCATCAGCTGCAGGTTCCGGTCGCTATCGGAATCGGCGGCTCGCTTGATTTCCTCGCCGGCGCAATACCGCGAGCACCCGCCTGGATGCAACGCGCTGGACTCGAATGGCTTTATCGTCTATCGGTGGAACCACGGCGACTGGCGCCGCGCTACTTGAAAGACGCATTCGGAATGGCCAGATATTTTAGCGTGCAGTTGGCGATCAACCTGGCCACGCGTAGGAGCGGGAGAGGTTTGAAGATTGCCATCGAGTCCCATGGATCCGTCGATGTTTTGCGAGCGTCAGGAATGATGACGGGTTGCCGGTTGGACGAACTCGGACTTGCCGCCTCTTCGCTATTATCCAAGAGCGGAGCACTGATCGTGGACTTGGCGGCCGTATCCTACCTGGGCGCGGACGGCATCCGGGTCTTGGCCGGGCTACAGAGGAGGGCAAGCGGTTGCGGCTGCCAACTTTGGCTGACGGGAATCTCTGCGGGGTTTGCACGAACGCTCAAGGCCTCCTGCTGTGAAGGACTATTTCACACCCTGCCCTCGGTTTTCGATGCAGTCCGGCAAGCCTCATGGTGGCGCGTACAGGTCACGCTGGAGCCAAGCGAGCGCTGGTCAACCCGGCAGTTGAGCGTTGATTATAGCGGCGACACACGCGTACCTTTCGGAAGGGTATACCGTCGCGTGATTGATCGCAATGAGTTCGCCAAGAGCGATGCCACTGCGATCGAGAGGCGATTCCGCAGGCGGCCGGCATTTGCCGACAAAGCGCGGCGGCCGGTTCAAAACGTAGCGGTTGACCGACGCGGAGGACAGTAAGCTGCGAGCGATTGTTATTTCCGGAAATCCGCAGCGTACGCTGAGCTTTGGGGCCGCTTGGGGCGATTTATCACCCGTGGTCGATCGACCCTTCCTGCATCATGTGGTGGAATGCGTAGTTGGCCACGGTGTGCGGCGCGTCGATTTTGTGATGCCGGAGGGAAGCCGACCCACGCGTGCAATCTTGGGCGACGGTACGCGTTGGGGAGCGGAATTTAGATACCATTCCGCTGGAAGCAAATTCGCCTATGACGCGCTGAAACGGATTCCTCTGAGAAATTCCGAGGAAGCAGTGCTGATCGCACACTCGGACCGCCTGCCGTTAATACGGTTGAATGGCGCGACAGCTTTGCCGGCCCTATTTTGTTGGAAGGGCAAGAAGTTATTCTGGACTGGTTGGGCTGTGAGTCGTGCCGCCGATCTGCTGCGAATTCCCGAGGGCTTGGATGAGCGAGGGCTGTTTGCGTTTCTCCTGAATGAATGCAACGGCACAATCTTGGAGGATGGTCCGCGGCCCTTGTCTGCTGGTTCCTACGAGGATCTTATCGACGCAAACCGCAGAGCTCTGATGAGAGAGTTTCCTGGGCTGCTGGTGGGGGGGCGAGAAGTGCAGCCGGGTGTCTGGCTGGCGCGGAATGTGACTATCCATCCCACGGCCAGGCTAGTGCCACCTGCGTTTCTGGGTGAAAACTCGCGAGTGGGCGCTATGGTTCAGGTGGGTCCGGCGGCGTCCATCGGCAAAGACTGCATGATCGAGCGGGACACCTTCGTTTCCGATTCGGTAGTCTGTGGCGGGAGTTATGTAGGACGGCAACTCGCCTTGAGGGGTGTGGTAGTTGACCGGTCGCGTCTGATCAACACGAAGTGGGATGCGGAAATCGAAGACGTCGACGATCTCCTTCTCGGAAGCGTTTTTGGAACACCGTGGCGAACACGGGTTCGACGAGCCTGCGGGCGTAGCGTTGCCGCCATGGCATGCATGTTGGCGTCTCCTTGCTTGCTGGCGCTGTGGGTGTGTTCGGTGGTGGGCTTCGTTCCCGCGCTACAACGTGTATCGATGGTGCGCACACCAGCGGTATCCGAGCCGTATCGCTGGAAGACGGCGGCCTTGTGGAGCTTCGGCGCGCGGCAAATCCCATCCGGTGGTGCGGGCTGGGTTCGGCACTTCTTTTTTTGCTTCTTACCCGCCCTCCCTTCGATAGCGGCCGGGCGCCTGGGTCTTGTGGGCACGAGGCCGCGAAGTAAAGAAGAGATAGAACAAGCCCCGTTGTCCAAGCGCAACGCTTATTTGGGCTCTCGCGTAGGGGTGCTGCAGTTCGACTCTTTGCCGGATGCCGCGCACGACGGCGAGTCCTTTAGCTCCGACGGGGCCGATACCGGCTGGCACGAAGCGATCACTCGAATGTCGCTATACACGAGATTGGTGCTGCGGGACCTTTTGGGATCCTTATCATTGATACGCCGGAGGCAGCCGGAGTGAACTTAGGGGCGATAATTCTGCTACCGGGAATCATTTCCCTATGGCTTGCCACGAACCGGTCTCTGGAAGCAGCTTTTTTCAGCGTGTACTTGCCGGTGCTCATGTTGATCCCGGATTATTTCAAGTACCCGATTGACGGCCTTCCCGACCCCGGGTTCGGCCAGGCTACTGTCCTGCCAATTGGCATCGGGCTGTGCTGGCTCGCATTTGTGCGGCGGGAGTGGCGGTTCTCTCCTCTCGATTTCTTTGTGGTTGCCTTTGTCGCCTGGGAATTCATTTCCGATCTTTACAACATCGGCTACAAAGAAGCGCAAAATGCGCTGTTCAACGCGCTGACGCTCGCCCTGTTTCCCTACATGCTGGGGAAAGCGCTCATTGAACCAATGGCCTTGCGGGTCAGATTTGCGCGGCGCTTCGTGTGGCTGCTCTTTGTAGTTTGCGTGATCTCGCTCTACGAATTTAAAATGGGGAACAGTCTTTTTCGTCCAGTGGTCATGGTTTTTTTCCCGGGCCAGGACCCCGAGGCGTTTACCCAAATTCGGTGGGGATTCGGGCGAATCGCGGGGCCCTATGTACACGCGATTTTGATGTGCACCATTCTGGGTATGGGCTACCTTTTGTGCCGCTGGCTGGCTGTCTCCGGCCAGTGGGAACGCCATTTCAAATGGTTTGGCTCGATCCCATTCAAAAAGTCGAGCATTCTAACCTTCGGTTTACTGGCTGGAATGCTGATGACGCTATCGCGCGGGCCATGGATGGGGGCCGCATGCGGCGCAATACTGGCGTCCATAGGAACAGCAGTGAACCGACCCCGCGCCTTGAGGCGAGCCCTGGTCATTCTGGTTGGTAGCGGATTATTGATCTACACAGTTGGCAAGGCTTACTTAGACGGGGCTTCGGCATTCGAAGGAATCGAAGAGCAGGCTTCGGCGGCTTATAAAGCGATTCTGGTGGATGAATACGAAACCATCGTGATGCAGCAGCCGATTTCCGGCTTTGGCCATATGAATTGGCCGAGGGTCCCGGGAATGGCTTCCATCGACAACAACTATTTATTGACTGCATTAAATAGCGGACTGGTGGGCCTGGGCCTGCTGCTGGCGATCTACGGTGCGGCGATTTGGCGGCTGTTTGCCAGCGCCTATTCTGTCGCTGGCCTGGAGCCTTCGGAACGTGCGTTCCGCTTCGCTATGTTGGGAATAATGGTGGGCGTGGCGATCTCCACCGCTACCGTTTATATGGGGGCTCAATTACAACCCCTGTTCTATGTATTTCTAGGATGGGGCGAGGGCTCCATCGTGTTCCGCTCCGAGCCTGAGGAGTTGCTCGTCGAGCAGCACGTCAGCGCCGGTTTTGGTGCCATGAGAGTTATCGCCTGATGCAGATCCTACATACCCTGCTCGGAGCGCTGGGGATTCTCCTGGTGGTGGCGACCGTCCCGGGCGCCGTAGAACTTCTCATCCTAACGGTGGGGAGCGCACGAAAAGCGAGACGTCAGGGAGATGGCCAGCGACAGAACATCCGCTTGGGCATTGTGATTCCCGCTCATAACGAAGCCAGTCTTATTGGACGGTGTGTCGCTAATATTGCAGCGTCAGCGCCGTCTCCGGGTGTTCGGGAAACGGTGGTCGTTGCCGATAATTGCACCGACCAAACCGCCATGCTAGCCACTGAAGCAGGCGCACGTGTCTTAGTGCGAACGGACAGTGAGCGGAGAGGCAAGGGATACGCATTGCGGATGGCGTTCGATCAACTGCAGGCGGAAGGGTTCAACGCATTCCTAGTGATTGACGCCGATTCGATGGTGTCGCCAAATCTGGTCAACGAAGTGGTCCTGCGGCTCGGCGCGGGAGCCGCGGCAGTGCAATGCCGGTACCGGGTTGCTAACGAGAGCGCTTCGCTGCGTACGCGCTTGATGGATGTGGCCTTTCTCGGATTTAATGTTCTGCGGCCGAAAGGACGAGCGGGCTGGGCACTGTCCGCCGGAATTCTGGGGAACGGCTTTGGGCTTCGCGGTGAGACGCTTCAAAAAGTTCCTTATACGGCCGCCTCCATCGTCGAGGATCTGGAGTATCACTTGCGCCTGGTGGTTGCTTCGGAGCGGGTGGATTTCATCAACGAAGCAACGGTATTCGGCGAGATCCCGACGGGTGGTGCCGCCGCTCGCGTACAACGCTCGCGTTGGGAGGGTGGACGCTTGCGCATGGCCAGCGAGTGGGTTCCCCGGCTGCTGGCTGGAATCGCGCGCGGCCAGTGGCGGTTGATCGAGCCCCTGCTGGATCTAATCACACTGCCACTCGCCTATCAAGTTCTCCTCCTTCTATTCACAATTTTTCTACCAGCACCCTTTCGGGAATACGCCGTGGGTGCGCTTGGAATTGTTGCTCTCCATGTTCTTGCCGCTGCCCTACTCGGCGGGAATCCGTGGAAGAGCGTTCTCGCCTTAGCCACTGCTCCCTTCTATATTGTTTGGAAGATTACCACCCTGGATGCGGTTCTTTCTGCTTCGGGCCGCGGAGCTCGGTGGGTGCGTACCGGTCGCGACAACGAAGCGAGTCTCAGAATCGCGAAATGACAACCGCTGAGGGTAAGTCAGAAATGTTTATTGGCCTTGTAATGAAAGGATTTGCCGTGAACACTTACAGTGCCTGTATGAATCTGCGAGCTATAGTTTCGGTCTTGCTCTGCGGCAGCTTGCTTTGCGCGGGGCAAGCGGTGGATTCGAATCCGCCCGCGGTGGGATTGCAAGCGCGTTCCTTAGCGGCGCTGGAGGAATTTGAGGCGTCGGCCAATTTGGAGTACACGATCGGTGACGGCGACGACCTTGACATTCAAGTGGTAGGCCGGCCGGAACTATCCGGAACGCAACAGGTGGGACCGGACGGACGAATCACGTTGCCTCTCTACGGAGCCTTCGAAGTCAGAAATTTGACGCGCGGGGCAGCGGCAAAGGCGATTGCCGAGAGCTTCGAGCGCTACTATAACAGCGTCGACGTTACGGTGCGTGTGGCGAAATACGGCTCCAATCGCATTCTGGTGATGGGGCACGTGGCCCATCCCGGCGTAATCTATTTTGACAATGCACCAACTCTGCTGGAGGCTCTAACCAAGAGCCCGGCTCTCACAGGGGCGGGGGATAACAGTGGATCATCCACGCTTCCCCAACGCTGTGCGATCTTTCGCGGCAAAGAGCAAGTGGTATGGATCGATCTGAAAGCCATGATGGAGCAGGAAGGCTCAGTCCTGAACATGCGGCTGCGGCGCGACGATGTGCTGTACGTGCCGGATGAAAAAGACGATTCTGTTTCGGTGCTGGGGGAAGTGCAAAAACCGGGATTGGTGAGGCTAGATTCTAAAACGACCTTGGCCGAAGTTCTGGCTATGTCGGGCGGACTGACACCCGCGGCAGGCTCTGCAAAGATTCAGATTGTCCGGCCCGGCTCCGGAACCACGCGTCAAATCGCGTTTCAGGACTTGATGAATCCACATAAGACGGTGGAGGCCTCTCTGCAGCGCGGCGATGTCATTTATGTGCAAAAAGGCACTGCGGCGAAGTTCGAGTATGCCTTACAACAACTGGCTCCCTTGAGTTCAATCTTGCTGTTCAGCGGTACTCTGATGACTCGCTAGGAGGGTTATTGCAATGCAACAATTACCTAGGAAGACGACCGACCCCCAAGGCGAACATGCCTTAGTTGCGAATTTTACGGACGTTCGTCCGGCGCCCCCTAAGGTCGAGCCCGCCGCGATGGGCGGCATCGACGTTCTGGCGGCGATCCGGAAGCGGCCTCTGTTGGTGCTCGCCACTCTGTTCCTTACGCTGCTGGCAGGAGCGCCTTATCTTCTGCGGCGCGCCCCGCGGGTGTACCACGCCGAAGCCGCGATTTATGTCTCGCCGACTTACTTCAAGAATGTGCAGCAGGATCGGGAACAGCTGCAGATCTCTTACAGCACCCTGGTCAATCAGCAAATCCTGACGCTTCGGCAGTACGAGATCCTGCGCACAGCCTTGAAACGTTTGGAAGGCCAAGGCATTCAGTGGCGCGGGCTGAACGAGTCCGAAGAGTCCGCTGTCGCGCGTTTGACGAAAGATTTGGACGTACAACATATTCCCGACAGCTACGAGGTCCTGGTCGGACTAGACGGGCCGGTGCGCGACTGGGTGGCCCCCATCGTAAATACCGTCGCCAACACCTACCTAGAAAAGGGCAAGGCGGACGAGTTGGCCGATCGTTCCGACCGGCTTAACGCCCTGACCATGGAACAAACCAATATTCAAGGTGAGCTGCAAAGGAAGCTGGATCTGCAATCCGAGCTATCTCAACAACTAATGACCGTGAGTTTGGACAAAGCAACTCCGGTTGACGACACGCTGCTTGCCGGTGCGCGACAGGCGCGGGAAGACGCGCGCCACAAGCGCATGGAGGCGGAAGCCCAGCTAGCCACTATGGAGGCTGCGAGAGCCGGCGGCGGCAAGAATCCGCTGACGGTTTTCGCCGAGGAGGCGGCCAGCACCGACCCCAACCTTCAAGCGCTGACAAATACCTTGCTGCAGCGGCGCGCAGAACTGCGCGCCCGCATGGAAGGACTGACACCCCAGCATCCGCTTCGTCAAGCTACGGAAAAGGAGCTAAACGAAATAAACGTACAGGTCGCGGGTTTGCGGAAGGGGCTTACGGATGATACCGCGTCACGAATGCTGGTGAAGTTACACAGCGAAGTCGACCGCGCCCGGCTGATCGAATCAGAACTCGACCAGGAAGTGCAACTGGGTGCTTCCAAGGTTCTGTCACGTGCGAGACAGGTGCAACAGGTGCAAGGACTCAATGGAGACATCGATCGCCTGCGCCGAGATCAGATCGCCATCAGCAGCCGCATCGACGAATTGAGGACCGGAGAAATAGATTCCGGATACCTGCGAATGTTTTCCACCGCGCAGACACCGATTGAGCCGAAGAAATCCGACGCCAAGAAGATTTTGGGCGCGCTGTTGGGGCTTGCGCTCTTCCTGTCGATCGCGGTTGCCGTGGCGATGGACTTGATCGATCAGCGGATCGTATCTCCCGCTGAGGTAAAGCGAGCCATCGGGTTTCCGCCGGTGGGCATCGTCCTGGAGCAGACCCACGGAACACTGGCATTCGCAGACGAGCATTTCCGCCGCTTGGTGAACGGAATTCAGCGGGGAATGGCGTCCCAGGAAGCGAAGTGCATCGTCCTCACTCCACTGAGCGATGCACGCAACTCCGGATCTTTGGTCAGCGACATCGGACGCGCTCTGCTGGCTCGCGGATTGAAGACCATTATTGTCGATGCGAATCCCGGGAATGGGGACGGCCGTACTTGCGCAACTCTGGCCGAAGCTTTACGCGCGGAGGGACCTGCGGCCGATGCCCGTGTGCCGGCTCGGATAGATATGGGCGCGTCACAAGAGATCAGCCGCATTCCGGTGGTGGCGCGGGTCGGCAGCCTGCTAACCGATTTGAGGCGCGAATACGATGTCGTCCTCATCGATACTCCTCCGCTGCGGCTTTCCGCGGATACGGAATTCCTCGCGTCGATCAGCGACATTACATTGGTAGTAGTCGAGGCGGGAAAAGCGACTCGGCGCGAGTTAGTACAAGGGACGGCTCTTCTGGGACAAATCGGCACTCCCAGCATTGGCGTGATCATGAGCCGGGTACGCTTGCGTCGTGCCGGCAGCGCGCTCAAGAGAGAATTCAAGCACTTCTCTTCCTTGTCCTGGTCGGCCGTGCCGGACAGCAGCCAGGGGTAAATCGCGATCAAAACCGGTCAGGGCTCAATAAACGTGGCGTCCGGGGACACGGCCTGATTTCCCGCAGGATCTGTACTAATGATGTGGTAATGAATGATTCCGCTCGGTACATAGCCAAGCGTGACACTCGGGTTTTGCATGGGGATAGTAGCAGTGGACCAGAAGCCGTAAGACGGGCTGGTACCGTATTGGATCTGACTTGTCGCAAGTTTGGATAAAGACCAGCTGATGGTTGCGGTATGGTTCGCGGCTGGAGTCACTTGGATGTTCGAAATTACGGGTGGCGTTTTCGTGAGTGTCGTGAAGCTATAGACGGTTGAATAGCCGGTAACATTCGTAGCGTTTGTAGACTGAGCCCGGTAGTAATAGGTGGTTCCATCGGAAAGTCCGGTGAGCGTCAGTCCGTGGCTCTGGGTTAGGGCCGTTTGAATCGGGCTGGTTTGGCCAAGAGCTGGGGTGGTCCCGTATTGGACTGAGGTAGTGGAAAACTGGTCGGTCGACCACGCCATGGTAATCGAGCTGCCGCTGACGCCCCAGGACGAGACATTTTGGACGATGGGAGCAGATCCGCTGGGAACTGTAGCAGCAGTAGAGAAGGTGAAGTTGGCAGAAGTGATGGCTCCACCGGTGTTGGAAGAAAGAGCAGCGTAATTATAGGCGGTGCCGGGAATCAGTCCGGTCAAGGTCACAGAATGCGAAGTCACGAGCGAAGAATTCAAGGCGGAAAGAGATCCATAGGCAGCGGATGTTCCGTACTCAACCTGCGAACTGGATGGCTGATTGGTGATCCAGGTAACCGTGGCCGAGGTGCTTGTAATGGCGGCGGAGGTCACTGAGGTTATAGTGAGTGCCCCTGCCGGTGTCGAGAATGTGAAGTTCGGAGACGTGGTCAACTTCCCGCCGGCATTGGCAGACAGAACGGCGAAGTTATAGGTTGTGCCGGAAGTCAGGCCGGTCAAGTTCACGCTATGCGCGGTAGTCAAGGTAGAGATGTTCGCAGATGAAGAGCCGTAGCCGGTGGTGGTCCCGTAGGTAACCTGCGAACTGGAAGGTTGGTCAGTGTTCCAAGTGATGGTTGCTGACGTGACCGTAATACCGTTGGAGATTACGGCGGAAATCACCGGAGCCGCAGGCGCTGCAGAGCCCACTGAACGAAGTTCTAACGCAACCGCCGCCCAGGGAGCCGGTGAAGTGATCACTCCGTTGCTTACGGTTGATGCGGTAGCGGCTGTATTATCCAGCAACGACATTTCTACAAAGTTGCTGCCCGGGTTGCCGGTGATTCCGCCGGATTGCTCGATGGTACCGAAGGGATTGGAATAGCCGTAGAAGGAATTCGCACCAATGCCCGCCACCACATAGTTGTTGGGATCTTGGGTGGCTAGAGTGACGGACCAGGTTCCCGAGGTCGCCTGATTGAACGCCGTATTGCCGAGAGCGAGGACTCCAGAATACTCTTCGAGCGCGCAACTCGCTGGAGTGCCACCAGCCATGTTGATGGTGAAAGAGCTCGACGCGACGGAGCCGCCCGCGGGGGTGGACCATATTTCGGACCTGACCGATGTGCCGTTGCTCGCGAAAGCACGCAAGGCCCAGGTTGATCCGCCGTCGGTAATCGAACTGATGGAAGACAAAGTGTTCCCCAGGGCGCACACGGCAACGATGGTGTTCCCGCTGCTGCTGCTGTAGTTGATGGAGAGTGAAGTCGGCGCAACATTGGCGCCGGTGTTGTTATGGCCGCCGCCGACCTGAGTAATTCCGGAAATAACCGGGGTAGACAGGGTGAAGTTAGCCGAAGTGCTTAGTTGTCCAGCCGAGTTAGCCGAGGAGACGGCAAAGTTGTAGGTAGTTCCCTGGGTCAGCCCGCTCAGGCTGACGGAATGGGCGGTGACCAGGGATGGATTGCTTGCCGAGAGAGAGCCATAGGCGGTGGTTGTGCCGTACGCGACCTGCGAGGTGGAAGTCTGATCTGTGGTCCAGGTAATCGTCGCCGTTGTGCCAGTGAGGCTGCTGACTGCAACGCTGGTGATTTGAGGAGCCGCCGTTACCGGGGGCGTGGCTACGGGCGGAGTGGTTACCGAACTCCCTCCAGTCCAGGTGAGAACGGTCATGGAATAAGGCGGCAGGGAAAGAGCGGTGGACGGGTTGAAGTTGGCTGTAGTGCTGGTTACAGGTGCAACCACGATCGCCGATTCATTTGTGTCCGTCAAATTAGCGGATGTCAGCAGAGTGCGTTGTACGCTCCCGGAAGGCGCGTTGGCGCCGCTGAAGGTAACCGGCAGCGTGGCAGTGCGATGCAGATTGAAGACTACGAGCGAGTTTTGGGATCCGTTGGAAAAAGCGAAGGATTGCAGATAATGAGCGCCCGGCAACTGCACGGTGTTGACCAGCGCCTGATTCCAGGTGGGATCGGCCCCGGTGTGCACGGTTTGAATCATGGCGGCGTTAGCGCCGATGGCTTGGTTGGCCAGTTGCAGCGCCAGAAACTGGGGCCGACGCTGATTGGTCACACCCATATCGACGACCGCTCCCCAAAGGTATGCGGTCTTTCCGTCGGGCCGGACAAAATTGTATTGAGTCAAGTTCCACAAGTTCTGCGTAAGCACGCCTTGACGCATTTCCTGCAGCATGGCGTCGACTACAGCCAAGCCCGCGCCGAGCGAAGAGACGTAGGAGTTCAAGGCTGCTTGGGTGATACTTCCCTGAAGCGTGCTCATGTTCATTTCATACATGACGACAGGAACCGGGTGCGAGGTAGCTTGGATCGCCTGCTGGTTCAGAGTCATCATTCCGCCGGCTACGCCCTCCGCTGTTCCCTGGGACGAAATCAAGGCCTCCGCTTCAGCAAAAGTCGAGCCAAACAAATCCTCGTTGCTGGAGAAGGAATTCACCGTGCCCATCATGTAGGGCGCGACGGTGAAAGAATCGTTGTTGTTGCAGTTGTTCTGGATATCCTGGTTCCTGCCCATCCACACGGCTTGTCCGCCCAACACCAGATCGAAGGAAGAAGCGCTATAGGCTGCGTTCGCGCGCATGGCGCCGAAAATGGCTTGGGCGCGTTGCCCGTAAGGCGCCGAGTATTCGATCGACCCGCCCTTGAAAGCACTGTTCCAGGCTTCGTTGCCGAACTCCAGATGAATCTTCGGGAACGAACCGATCCACGGATTGGGATGGCCGTTGGCGGCGCGCTTGGCGCCGTAGGGAGTGCTGCTCGATCCGGCCAGGTACTCGATCAAATGAGAGGCGTCGGTGGTGCTGAAGGTGCTAGGCACCACGAACCACGGTTCGGCTCCGATCGATTCACACAGTTGCAGAAACTCTTGCAGGCCGAAGGAAATGTCATTCTGGCTGGTATAAAACGCGGAGTAGCCCGCCCGCTGCCGCGCGTATTGAGGGGCGATGAGATTATCCAGCGTGTCCCCCAACTGGCCGGCCCAAAATCGCAGCACACCCGGGTTGAGCGTTTGGAGAGTGCTCACCATGGGATCGCGAAATGCCGTGATGTTGGTAGGATCCGAATTACTTTGGGTCAGGCTAACATCATCCAAGAGAAACGAATCCTGACCTACGGTGTTAAAGCTGAGCGCGACGGAGTTAAGCGTGGAACCCGACTCAGAGGCATTAAACGAGAAACTATAGGTCGTCCAAGTATTGCTAAGGTTGACAGTTTGATTCAGGTACGTAGCCAAGCCGCCACGCTGGAGACCCAGGGCAATTGCGTTCGAGCCGCCAGTACCTTTGGCCTTGAACGACAGTTGATAAGTCCCGTTGAGCAGCACGAACGATCTGCCGGCATCCCCATCAAAGTACGCCGCCAAACCAGCGGAGTCGCTGGCCGCGGGAGCTTTGACAGCTGCGGTTTGCAGGCCGGTGGTTCCGGGGGGCAGGTCGGAAGTGTTGGTGGTGATGGAGCCATTGCCGGAGGTACTCGGCCACCATCCGGCAGCCGCATTTCCTGGCACGGTCATGCGAACGATCATGTAATCGCCCGTCGCAGGGGCGGCGCCGTTGTTGGAAAAAGTGAAAGTTCCCCCGCTGCCTCCGCCGGCGGCAGTGTAAGCGCTGATGGTTCCGGTGCGTCCTTGGGATGCTCCGAAGAAAACTTCAAAGGTGGCGCCGTTCCAGAATCCATTGGGCCACGCCGACCATTGATCATCGTCGACACAGGACGACGCGGTGCCCGACGCACAGCGGATCGTGGACTGGTAGATCTCACCTTCAAAGCCTGGATTTCGCGACACCAGATTCTTGGTCATTTGTCCGGCATCATAGTAATCCTGGTTGGTGATGTTCATGCCGAAACGCTTCACGGACGGCTGTAGTAGGGTTGGTCCAATAGCAATGTTGGTAGATTGCCCATGCGCCGCAGCAAAAGAATAGATGATGATAGCGCTCGCAGCCAGACTCTGCCGCATCTGGGAGCTAATGAACTTTCTAGAACGGGCCATTCGGGTATTTCCTTTCACATCTGTTACTTCGTCGGGGGAAACGAGAACTTTAGAATTCGCAAGAGCTAGTACCTGACGCAGCGCAGTCATGGCAATAGTCCCATGAGGGTACTAGTCGAGCAAAGAGGCCTTTCCCTTAGTTACCAAGTAATGTTTGCCTGGTTTTGGCGGACTAGTTAATTTAGAGCTGATCTACTCTGTTAGCAATTCGAATGCAAATTCTCACCAAACCAAACACGAGTCCTGCAAGCGCAAGCGCTGGCGCGGCGGGCGGGGTCCTCGCGGGCGAGCGGCCAGCCTTGAGGCTGGCCTACTTAGCGAGTCAGTACCCAGCGGTTCCCCATACGTTCATATTTAATGAAATCATGGGCTTGAGAAAATTGGGCTTTGACATTTCCACAGCCTCTATCAACGCTTGCGATCGGCCCGTAGCGCAACTACCCGAGATCGAGCGGGAGGAACAAGCCGGCACGTTCTACGTAAAACCTTCCGGATGGTTCAAGGCGCTTCAAGCGGTAATTTCTTCGGTTGTGAAAAACCCGATAGGGACTATGAGCGGGCTGCTATTCACAATGCGGCTGGGCAGAGGCGCGAAGCGTTATTTCTATTTCATCGAAGCATTGATGATCGGAATGTGGATGAGAGAAAAAGGCTTGGAGCACCTTCATGTGCATTTTGGCACGGCCGCTTCTAGCGTGGGGATGATTGCGGCAAAGACTTTTCCGATCACATATTCGCTGACCATTCACGGACCGGATGAATTTTACGAGGTTAGTAATAGTTACTTGCCGGAGAAGGTGGCTGCGGCTCGCTTTGTTTGCTGCATCGGATCTTACGCCCGCAGCCAGGTTATGAAGGTCTCCGCCAGCGATCAGTGGAAAAAAATCGAAGTTGTCCCGCTTGGTGTGGACCCAGTCAAGTTCGCGCCTGAACGGCGTCCAGCCACAGTTCCTTTCGAGATCTTGTGTATCGCACGATTGGCATCAGCCAAGGGGCATCACATCCTGCTTTCTGCCGTCAAGCGGCTCATCGAAGAACATCGCGCCGTCCGGCTGCGCTTGTTGGGCGACGGACCGGAGCGGAGCAGTCTGGAGCGACGCATTGCAGAAGAAGGACTCACGGGTCACGTGATTCTTGAGGGTGCGGTCAATCAGGACCGTATTCCTGGATTCTTGAAAAATACCGACGTGTTCGCTCTCGCAAGTTTTGCCGAAGGCGTTCCGGTGTCGCTCATGGAAGCGATGGCGTCGGAGATTCCTTGCGTCAGCACCTTGATCACCGGCATCCCGGAGTTGATTCGGGACGAGATCGATGGATTACTGGTTTCCCCGTCCGACGAAGAGGCGTTGGCCGATGCCTTGCGCCGTCTTATGGACGAACCGGAGCTCCGGAGGCGGCTGGGAAGGGCTGGCCGGCTGCGTGTAATGGATCGTTACAACTTGGAAAGAAATGTCAGCACGCTGGCGGAGGTCTACCATTGTCGCCTGCTGTGAACCTCATCGAAGAAAAATCCAAGTCGCGCCGCGCGTGCAAGTACGATCTCTCGGTTGTGATCGTTTCTTTCAACACGCGCGAGGTGCTCCGGCGTTGCCTGAACGCGCTCGCCGCAGAAGTCCAACAACTTTCCGCCGAAGTATTGGTTGTCGACAACGCATCGCGCGACGGCTCGGTCGAAATGGTTGCCAATGACTTTCCCGATGTTCGTTTGTTTCAACCCGGCAAGAATCTCGGTTTCGCAGCGGCGAATAATTTGGCGTTTCCGGCGGCGCAAGGAAAGTATCTAGTATTGCTGAATTCGGACGCCTTCTTGCTCCCCGGCGCTCTCAAATGCGCCATCGACCACATGGAGAGGGAAGCGGATACGGGACTGGCTGGGGGACGCTTAGTCGGGGAAGATGGAAGCTGGCAGCCCTCCGCACGGCAGTTTCCTTCCCTGTTAAATGATTTCCTGTCGTTCTCGGGTCTGGCGCACCGCTTTCGAAAATCACGCTTTTGGGGTCGTGCAGATCGAACTTGGGCTGATCCGCTCCAAGGAGCCGACGTAGATTGGGTTCCGGGAGCGTTTTCGATTATTCGCACCTCGGTTCTCGATCAGGTGGGCGGGTTCGATCATTCTTTCTTCCTCTACTACGAAGAGGTCGATCTCTGCCGCAGAATTAAAGCAGCGGGCTACGCCGTCCGCTACTTGCCGGATGTGGTGGTCGTGCATTTAGGGGGGGAATCTTCCAAGGCGGTGAAGAATGCCGTTCGTTCAAGAATGGGAGCCCAACTCGCCCTCTGGAGACTGCGCAGCGGCTACTTGTACTATCGCAAACACCACGGTGGAACGGCGTGGCGAATCATGGCACTGGAGTCCAGTTGGCATTTGATGCGCTTCATTCGCAACCGTGTTTCACGCCGACCCGCTCGCCGCGAAAAGGCTGCGGAGAGCCAGACGATGGTGTCGCTCGCGAGACAGGCGTGGCGGGAAACGCGGGGCGGACGTTACTCGCCTCCTAAGCCGTGGTAGGGAACAAGCTTTTTGACATGCAAACGAAACAAATCGAAAAAGTGCCAGGAAGTTTTCGTGAGGATTGGCGGACCTACCAAGGGAACCTCTTTGCGCCCGGGCTATGGGTCATGGCGGTATACCGCTTCGGACGCTGGCGCTATGGAATCCAGCCGCGCTGGATGCGTGTCGGCTTCTCGTTCGCATATAAGATTCTGTTTGCCACGGTGCAGGCTATCAGCGGCGCCGAAATTCCCTGTGAGACTCGCATCGGCCGTAGGCTTCGGATCGATCATTCACAGGGGATTGTCATCAGCGGAGACGCCTGGCTGGGTGACGACGTCATCCTGCGAAACGGCGTCACGATTGGCCTGCGCCAATCCGGGAAAAGGGGTTCGCCGGTGATCGGCAATCGTGTTGATATTGGAGCAGGCGCCAAGATTCTGGGCACGATCCGGGTGGGCGATGACGTGGGTATCGGCGCGAACGCGGTAGTGCTCAGCGACGTGCCATCGAACGCGATGGCGGTTGGGTCGCCGGCTCGAAATCTTTTCTAGACGAAAACGGAAACTCAAGTGTCCGAGTCATCAACCCATAAAGTCGTCGCTATGAGCGGTGCCATGCTCTCAGTAGTGGTGATTGGAAGAAACGAAGGGGACCGGCTAGCTGTGTGCTTGGAGTCGGTTCGAGCCGCGCGCCAGATGCCCCAGCCGGTTGAAATGATTTATGTCGATTCCCTTTCGACGGACGGTTCGCCGGAGCGGGCTGCCTTGTGCGGAGCCCGAGTCATCGAGTTGGACCCGGGCAAGCTATCCGCCGCCCGGGCGCGCAACGCCGGCTGGCGCGCGGCAACAGCGCCTTTCATACTTTTTCTGGATGGAGACACGATTTTAGATCCTGACTTCGTCCAACGTGCGTGTAAGGAGTTCGCAGACCCGAGCGTGGCGGTGGTGTGCGGTCACCGGCGAGAGACCCGGCCCGAAGCGTCAGTTTACAATCGGGTCCTCGATCTCGACTGGAACGGCCCAACCGGAGATACGGATTTTTGCGGGGGTGACTCCCTGATGCGCCGGGATGTGCTGGAGCGCGTCAACGGCTTCAACGCAGACTTGATCGCCGGGGAAGAGCCTGATTTGTGCCGGCGGATGAGAGCCATGGGGAACAGGATCCTTCATATTGACGCTCCGATGACCGGCCACGACCTGGCCCTTCACCATTTTCATCAATATTGGCGCCGCGCCGTTCGCACCGGGCACGCCTACTCTGAAATCTCGGCCCGGTACCGTAATACGCCGGACCCGTTATGGACCAAGGAATCCCACGCGAACTTTTTACGGGGATCGCTTTACATTTTGGTGAGTATTGCGGTTTGTGTTACGGCTTTATTTCTGCGTTCCTTTGTTCCTCTACTTGCCTTAGCACTGGGCGCGGCCGCCTTGTCCATTCGGACTGCCATATTGGCAAGAGGGAAGCGCGCACCGTGGAGCACGCTGCTACTATTTGGAGTCCATTCCCACTTCCAGCATGTGCCCATTCTGCAGGGCCAGCTACTCCACTTATGGGCACGACGGCGAGGTCAGGGTCGCGTGCTCATCGAATACAAGACTAAGTCCCAATGAAGAAATGGCTCAGTAAATTGGCGATGTTAGCATTCGCTTTCGCCACTCTACCCGGACAACCCACCGATATTGCCATTGGACCAACCGTGTTGCAACCTTCCGTGAAACGTTTCGGCATCAACCTGACGAACCAGGATTACTACGACGCGGGCCAGATGACGAAGAATCTGGTATCGCGGAATCCTGGCTTTGAGGGCGAGATCTACCAGTCGACGATCCGTTGCGCTTCGGGCAGCACGGCGAACTGTGTCGATGATGATCAATGGTCGGCGTGGCCGACTGGGTTTTGGAATGGCGCTACCTTCGAGATTTTCTACGGGGCTTCTAAAGGACGTAGCGGAACCATCGCCGCCTACACCGCAGCCAGCGGCGGGAGCGGAGGAACCTTCGCCTTTTCCAACAGCGGAGTCGCTCCGGCGAAAGGCGACTACATGATCGTTCGCATGGACGTGCCGGGAAATGCGACTGCGGGCTGGTGGCCGAATACCGTGGGCAACGGTTCGCTTACGACCAACACTTCCGACCTGCCGCCGGCAACCACCGGCCGCCAAACCGTGGCGATAAATGCTCCTGCGGCAAGTGACTCCGCTCGCTTGACGGCATATTTTGACAACACGGCGGGCAGATCGTTCGTGCTGCTCAATGGTACGTTCCAGTTATCGTTTAAGGCTAAAGGCACGGGCGGCTCGAACGCGATTGCCTTGAATGTCCGGCGCGGCGGCGCGGCTACTTACCTGAATCAAACCGTCAACCTTACCAATATGTGGACGACTTACAATTTCTCGTTCACCGCCGCTGAGTCGGGTTCTACCCCCAATGCGGTGACACTTAGTTTTAACACTGTGGGTCAGGACTCGTTTCTACTGGATGATGTCAGCTTGACACAAAGCAACTCGGATCCTTCCAACACCACGGCGTTTCGCGATCCGATGATCGCCACCTTGCAGACACTCAACCCCGGCGTGCTGCGATTTTGGGCCGGCCAGTTGGGGGATACCCTGGATAATCTCATCGCCCCTCAGTACGCCCGGCAGCGGGCAGGCTACTCAGCCTTTTTTACCAGCCAAGATGATATTTCCTTCGGTCTGCAGGAGTTTTTGCAACTGTGCGAATCGGTCGGAGCTGAACCGTGGTTCGTGGTTCCCAGCACCTTCAGCACCACCGATGCCTCTCATCTAATCGAATATTTGGCGGGATCGAGCAGCACTCCCTACGGTTCTAAACGCGCCGCCAACGGCCATGCCAATCCTTGGATCTCGTCGTTTGCCAAAATTCATCTGGAGTTCGGCAACGAAGCCTGGAACGGCGCCTTCAAGGGCGGCTCGATCGAGTACTCTGCGCCTTACGGCCAGCGCGCGCAAACTATTTTCGGCGCCATGCGTAAGAACCCAGCCTTTCGCCATTCTTCCTTCGATCTGGTGCTGGGCGGCCAAGCCGTGTCGGCTGGGAGAAATCAGGATATTCAGAATAACTGCAACAACAACGATTCTTTCGCCGTGGCGCCCTATTTGATGAATACGGTGGATTCTTTTGCTAACAACGAGGCCTTGTTTGGCTCCACTTTTGCGGAGCCCGAAGCCTTCCTGTCGCACGAGGGAGCGGCCGAAGGGGTGAGTGGCGGATTGATGGCGCTGAACCAGCAGGCGATTCAAGCATCCTCGCACCCGGTTCCTCTGGTCCTTTATGAGATGAACCTGAGTACGCTGGCGGGCACTATCACCCAAGGGGCTTTGAACTCTTACGTTTCTTCGCTGGGCGCTGGTCTGGCGGTTGCCGATGCTATGTTGCAGCAAATGCGCCAAGGCATAATCACGCAGAATCTGTGGAACTTGACTCAATATAACTTTGTGCGCTCGGACCGAAGTACGGCCTATCTTTGGGGCGCCGTGGTAGACATGGGTGTCACTAACCAGCGCCGACCGCAATTTCTGGCGTTGCAACTGGCCAACCAAGCCATTGGCTCCAACGCAGCAATGCTACAGACCGTCCACAGCGGGGCGGACCCCACCTGGAATCAGCCGCTGGTGAACACCGTGCAACTGGCAGGGGCGCACTATCTGCAATCCTTTGCCTTCTCCAACGGATCTCATAACTCGCTGGTCATCTTTAACTTGCATCGCACTGACATCCTGCCGGTCACATTCAGTGGCGCGAATGCTCCTTCCGGAAGTGTACAGATGGAGCAATTGAAATCGGAACACCCCACTGATACCAACGAAGTTTCGGCCAAAGTGAATATCACAAGTACCACTCTTAAAAGCTTCGATTCTCGATCCGCCCTCTCGCTACCGCCCTTCTCGATGACGGTCTTGAATTGGAACTCAGCGCAAACCAAGTAGGGAACCACTATCCGTTAGAACGATTCTTTCCGGTAAAAAGAAAAAGTACGAAGGAATAATTGCTGTGACATCGCCCGAACAAGAAGTCGAGATTACCGAACCTTCTGCCCCGGAGCCACAGGCCGAGGAGACGACGGCGGCGCATTCTGCCCAGACGCTCCTCTCATCGCTACGGAGCAAAGCGCTCACGGGTACGGCCTGGACGATCGGCTCTTATGCGACCGCCACCAGCCTGCGGTTAGTGAGCAACATCATTCTCAGCCGTCTTCTTGTTCCTCAATACTTCGGGTTGATGACGCTGTTGAACACGACCATAGCCGGACTGATTCTATTTTCCGATTTGGGCCTGACGCCCAATGTTGTGCGCAGCAGCCGCGGGGATGAAGAGAGCTTCTTAAATACTGCCTGGACCATGCAAGTGCTCCGGGGCACCACCTTATGGATTATATGCCTGCTCATGAGTCGGCCTTTCGCCGCGTTCTACGGCCAGCCGCAGCTCCGCATCATGGTGCCGGTCATTGGCCTGTCTCTCGTTATCAATAGTTTCAATTCCAGCAGTTTGGCCACCCTGGCCCGCCACATGGCCGTGCGGCAGCTCGCGCTCATGGAGCTGTCGATTCAGGTGGTGCAACTGGTATTCACGATCGTTTGGGCTCTCATTGACCGCTCGGTGTGGGCCTTAATCGCCGGCCGGCTTTTTTCTGATCTTGTCCGCCTGGTTGTGAGCCATCGAATGATTCGCGGGCGCCGCACCTCTTTCCACTGGGATAAGGATGCGGCGCGCGAGTTGTTCGCTTTCGGCCGATGGGTATTCTTCTCGACAGCACTCACGTTTGTCGCTTCTCAGTCCGATCGGATGATTCTCGGGAAACTCGTCTCGCTGCGGACTCTCGGACTCTACGGTATCGCTTTTGCATTGTCGGATATCCCCCGGCAAGTGATCCTGGCGTTTTGCGCGAATATCGTTTTCCCGTTTGTTTCCAAGCTTGCGCATTTACCGCGGACTGAGTTTTTCGGCTTGGTTCTGAAGTATCGGCAAAGCGTGCTGCTGGCCGCTGCCGGCTTGCTGGCGGTGGTGGTAACTACAGGCGACCTGTTTATTGTCCATGTATACGATGCGCGGTATCACGCCGCGGCATGGATCGTACCGATCCTGGCCCTGGGTTTATGGCATACGCTCTTGTACGCCACCACAAATTCCTGTCTGTTCGCGGTCGGCAAACCGCAATACGTGGTGAGCGGCTATCTCTGTAGTGCGATTGCCATTCTCGTTTTTATTCCCATCACGTTTCACCAATGGGGTTTGCTAGGGGCAGTATGGACGGTGGCGCTCAGCGACGTACCAATGTATTTCATCATCCTCTACGGCCTAGGACGCGAAGGAATGTATCCGGTGATGCAGGATCTGAAAATGACACTGGTATTTCTAGTGGCCCTGGGAACGTTGGTTTTAATACGCTTGGCGGCAGGGGTTCATTTCCCGCACGCTGTGCTTTTGCATTGAGTTTAGGAGATTACGATGACTGGGCAAAGTGTTTTAGGAGACAGAATCACAATGGAAGAATTATTAAGTGATGCTTTTATCGGGCGCCTGAGGAGTCTAGGCAAGGAGAAGGCCGCAGAATACCAGGCGAATGCACCATTCCCGAACATCTACTTCGACGACTTCCTGCCGCGAGACGTAGTGGAAACCGCGCTGCGAGACTTTCCGCAGCCTAAGCAACTGCCCTGGGATGAATTTTCCGATCGGAACCAGGTCAAGCTAGCCTTCGATACTGCCGAGAAACTTCCGGCGTCGATTCGAGATATTCTTTATTTCTTCAATAGCCGACCCATGCTGGGATTTTTGGAGGACCTGACCGGCATTCGTGGCCTGATCCCCGACCCGTATTTTACGGGCGGCGGCGTGCATCAGATCAAACCCGGCGGGTTCCTGGAAGTGCATGCAGATTTCAACCGTAACAATAAACTTAAGCTAGATCGCAGGCTAAACGTGCTGCTGTACCTGAACCAGGACTGGAAGGAAGAGTACGGAGGGCATTTCGAACTGTGGAACAAGGATATGTCGGCCTCGGTTCGCAAAATCCTCCCACTGTTCAACCGGTGTGCCATTTTTAGCACTACCTCCACGTCGTATCACGGGCATCCGACGCCCTTGAGCTGCCCCCCCGATCGCACGCGCAAATCGATTGCGATCTATTACTATTCCAACGGACGGCCTGAGGAAGAAGTTAAGGAAGGGCATGACACGCTGTTTCAAGCGAGGGCAGGAGCATCCAAATTTCATATGGACAGCGTGAAGAAGATCATTCGCGCCGTTACCCCGCCGATTTTGATGAATGCAATGAGCCGCACGCGCCGCGCTGTGTAGCATCCTTGGGCAGAAAGAGAGTATTTATATGATTGATTTGGTCAAACGCAATTTCGGCGAAACCGCCAGAGTGAAGCGCGCAGGCACCTTTCGCGAAAAGGAATCCATGGGCCTGATATCGAGGCCGAACTATGCCTACGGCTTGTTGCGAGCAGCCGATCTGGCCCGCTTCCTGGGTAAGCGAGCGGTAACGGTTTGCGAATTCGGCGTTGCGACCGGTAATGGCCTGATGAACATGGTCGAGATCGCCGAACAAGTGCAGGCTGAGACGAAGGTGGACATCCGGGTTGTTGGATTAGACACTGGCGAGGGGTTGCCGCCCGTCGAGGATTATCGGGATCATCCCGAACTGTGGTCCGCTGGAGACTTCGCCATGACGAACAAGGAAGACTTGCGAAAGCGTGTGGCGGGCAGGGCCGAGCTCATCTTCGGTGATATCAAGGACACGGTAGGGGGATTCGTCGAGAGTCTCGACGAGTCGGCCCCCCTCGGTTTTGTCGCTATCGATGTGGACATCTATAGTGGAACACACAGCGCCCTTAAAGCCCTGCTGGGGCGTCCCGAACTATACACTCCCGCTATCAGTATGTACTGCGACGATGTGGGCTTCTTTTTCGCGAACCGATGGTGCGGCGAGTTGCTGGCGATCGAGGAGTTCAACCAAGAGAATTCCATGCGGAAGATCGATACGGATCGCAGCTTGGGCCACCGTCCAACGCGTTGCGAACCCTGGTACCAATCCATGTTCGTCTGCCACATCCTGGATCACGAGACGCGGTGCAAACCGCGAAAACGGGAAGGACTCTCTATCCAGGACCACTACGCCTTCATGAAAGCTTCCTCGTTGTTTTAAGGCTGGCGCAATCCAAGCGATCGAAGAACATTGAGAGCAACTCGGCGAAACCCAAATAAATGAAGAAAAACGTCATTATTGCTGGCGGCGTGCTGGTTTTCCTTCTCGTGATAGCCGAGGTCGGGTTGAGAGTCTTTTTGGGACTCGGATCCCCGCCGTTGGTTTACGCGAATGCGAAATTCGGCTATGCCTTTAAGCCAAATCAATCTCTCAAACGGTTCGGCCACTCAATCTCCTACAACGAGCAGGGATTACGTTCGGAAGCCCTTCGTCCGATAGCGGGGACGGCATACCGAGTCCTGTGCGTCGGAGGCTCCGTCACGAATGGCGGCGCGTTGATGGATCAAGCGGACACTTATTCTTATCAACTCGAGCGGATCCTAGGGGCGAAGGGCGTCCAGGTGCAAGTCCTGAATGCTTCCGCCGTGGGATGGACGCTGGCGAACGAATATGCCTTTCTGCAAGACAAAGGGATTTTCGATGCGCGAGTAATCGTATTGGAAGCCGGAACCCGGGAACTTTATCCGGAGTCCGAAACGGGTTCCGCAGTCGGAGAAGACCCCAATCTGCCGGACCACAATCCTCTGCTGGCTCTGATCGAAGTAGTCGATCGCTACATATTGCCGCGGGTTCTTCGCCGGCTGGGAATGGCGGAAGCGCAGCGGGGTTGGACTGATCGCGCCATAACTCTGCCGAACTACCAGCGCGGTTTAAGCACCTTGAAGGCGATGGTCGATCTGGTGTCGCGAACTGGTGCGAAGCCGATCATCCTTATGGTCCCGGACAAGGACGAGGCTGTGCCCGGACGATACAGGGCCGAATTCCAGAAGGATCTATCAGACCTGGCGGCCTCCGGCAACGGCAAACTGATCGACTTGATGCCAGCGTGGCATACCGAACTGTCGCAGGGCCGCGAACCGTTCCGCGACCTCATCAACCCGAATCCCGAAGGCAATCGAATCATCGCCAACGCCCTGGCCGCCGTAGCGCAACCCTGAATTTTTCAGTGAGCACTATTCGTCCGTTTGCCGAAAGGCCCTAATTCCTGACGATCAGATCTGGTCGAACTGGACACTAAGACATGAAAGAGAAGCAGATGATCTTGAAAATACTCCCGAGTCTTCGTGCGCGCCTTTTGCCCGATGGTCAAATTGTGCTTACACGGAAGTTCATGGAAGGGGTGTTGGAGTTTCAAAAGGCCTGGGCAGCTCCGGTGGCAGTCTATATGCTGCCCGCCAAGAATGAACCCGGTCAAATGGATGACGTGAGTGTCTGGCCAAAGGATCTCTCCTTCCCTATTGAAGTGCTGGAATTCCCAGAAATTGTCACGGCGATCACCGCCGACCGTGCCGCCGTCGTGCTGCTGAGTTTGGACGATTTTCGACAAAGCGGATTGGCGGCGATCTGTCAGCAGCATGGCATCGCGTGTTCGTATATCAGTGAATATAGTCTTGCGACGCGCAAGCAAATCATCGACGCGACGACCAGAAACCCCTTGAGACGCGCACGCAAAAAGTTTTGGGAGAACAGCGAGGAGCGAAAACGCCGCGTGGCCGTCGCGAGCGCCACCGGACTCCAATGCAACGGGACTCCAACCTTTGATTGTTATCAGGAACTGTGCCGGCAGACGATTCTTTTTTTTGACACGCGTGTGACGGAGGACATGCTCGCTACCGAGGAAGACATTTCGCGGCGCTTCTCAGGCTTTAATACAACTCGCCCTCTCAGGCTGCTATTTTCAGGCCGCCTGGCCCCGATGAAGGGTTCTACTCAACTACTCGAAGTGGCTAAGGAACTGCGCCGGTTGCAGGTGGACTTTCACCTTTCGATCTGTGGCGAAGGTGAATCGAAGCAAGCCATGAGCCGGACAATTCAGACCGAGCAGTTAGGGCGCTACGTCAGCCTGGACGGGGTTCTCGAGTTCCAGACGGAGCTGGTGCCGTTCGTCAAGTCAGACATTGACCTGTTTATCTGCTGTCACCCGCAGGGTGACCCCTCCTGTACTTATTTGGAAACGATGTCCTGCGGAGTTCCCATTGCGGGCTATGCCAACGAGGCATTCGAGGGCGTTGTTCGATCGTCCGAGTGCGGGTGGTTGAGCCCCCTCAACCGGCCTGACGAACTCGCTCGGATCGTCCGTGACATTCAGAGAACGCCAGAGTTGCTGCGGGAGCAGTCGGTTAAGGCCTTGAGTTTCGCAAAAGGCCATACCTTTAATCGAACCGTTTCACGAAGAATGGGCCATTTGAGAGCTTTGGATGTGCGCGGTGCCAAGACCGGGAGGGACAATCGCATACCCGACGGACTCCCGGGAGAATTGAAGCAAAGCGTGGCTCGGGGCGGTATAGCCGCTGCTCCGCCGCTTGCGTAGGGGCGCGCCTCGCCCGATACCTGGTTCATCTCTATCCGAAAATTACCATGAAGATTCTTGACCTAAATCACTTGGAGGACAATTCACTTATCCAGGCGGATCTGTGTATCGTCGGCAGCGGGCCGGCGGGTGTTTCCATCGCACGCCAATTCGCACAGAAGAACATCAATGTGTTACTACTGGAGAGCGGCGGGCTGGAAGAGGAACCAGACACGCAAGCGCTCTACGATATCGAATCGGCCCCGCCACGAAAGATCAACCAGGACTCGTTGCGGAGACGCATTCTGGGTGGTAGTTCCTACATTTGGACAGGGCGCTGCGCGCCCTTTCACCCCCTCGATTTTGAGGAAAGAGCCTGGATTCCCAATACCGGCTGGCCGATCACCCGGTCCGAACTTGAACCGTGCATTACGCGGGCGGGAGACCTCTTAGGAACGGGACCCAATTGCTATGACGAAGAGAAGCTGTGGCCTCATTTTAGATCGCCCCGGCCTACCCCTCCTCTCACCACAGACTCGCTGGAGCCTATGTTCTGGCAGTTTAGCAAGAGCCCCCGCAACCCCAAGAACTCGATTGATTTCGGCCGGGACCGGCTAGATTTTGAGGCATCCAACATCCAAATCCTGCTGCACGCGAACTTAACGCAGATCCACACCAACTCCGCCGGCACTCGCTTTGACTGCGCCGAAATCCGCACTTTGGGCGGAAGGCGAGCGTGCGTGCGGGCTAAAGCTCTGGTGTTGTGCTGCGGGGGAGTGGAAAACGCGCGGTTGCTACTGGCGTCGAACGTGGGTAATCAACATGACAACGTAGGCCGCTTCCTGATGGATCATACGGATTCCGTGGTTGGGTATTTTGATCCGGAACATTGCGCGGCGGTTCGCTCCCGTTTCGGACATTATTGGTGGGACAACCAGCAGGGTCGCCATGTGTTCTTGCACGGCTTGGCATTGAGCCGTGAAATACAAGAGCGCGAGCAGCTCTTGCACTGCCACGCCTACGTGGACGCGTTTGACGTAAGCGACGCGGACCCCTGGTCCGCACTGGATCGATTCAAGGCTACACGCAGCTTGCGGGATGCCGGAATCGCTCTATCTCATTCGGGCGAGCTACTGCAAGGGTTGTATCGGCGCCGCTTCAAGCATCGCCCACAGTTGGAACGGCTGACGCGGGTGGAGCTTCACTGCATCCTCGAGCAGATACCCGATCCCGAGAGCCGTGTGACCTTGTCAGAAGACAAAAAAGATGCCTTGGGGATGCCGTTATCAAAAATCGATTGGAAGGTCAGCGATGCCGAAAGACGCACAGCCCGGCGTATGACTCAATTGATCTGTGAAGAGTTCGGACGCCTGGGACTTCCGGCTCCCACGCTTAATCCATGGCTCGACGAACACCGTGACTGGGCGTCCAACTGCGTGGAGAAGGCCCACCCTTCCGGGACGACCCGCATGTCCGATGACCCGAAAAAGGGTGTGGTCGACCGAAACTGCCAAGTTCACGGGGTCGAAGGGCTTTTCGTCGCCGGCAGCTCGGTATTTCCGACTTCGGGCGCTGCTAACCCGACGCTCATGATCGTATCGACGGCGCTCCGGCTTGCAGACTGGCTACAGGCTCGTTATGTTGCGTAGGAGTTGGCCGCAATTCTCTCGCTTTTCATTCAAAAACTTCCCGGGGAAAAACAGTGCAGGCACCGACACCAATAAGAACCGCGTCGCATTTCACCGCGGAACAATTTGGCAACACGGTCATCATCCACTTAAAGCCACGCTGTTTGGATTCGCGCTTTTGTGAACGCGATCGACGCGAGGTGGGTGATTTGCTGGCGCGGCACCATCAGGTAGGGCTGGATTTTGCAGATGTTGCTACTGCCGACGGCTCTGGACTGGTCATGATTGCAGATTGGTTAAAGTTCGTGCAGGCGAAGGGGAGCCCCCTCGTGCTTGCCCAGTGCACGGAGCCGATACTCTGGCTTCTTGGAGCTTCGCCGATCTCGAAGCATGTTCCCGTAGTCTCGAGCTGGCGCGAAGGGTTACTTTGCTTCGACGGCCCGAACGCGATCGGCGCCGCGCGGCCAGCTAAGTTTTTCCAAGCCGTTTAGCGCCACTGACCAGAAATCTATCCCGTGATAGTCACATCCTCCAAGTTCACGACCGTTAAAGTTCCGGGTCGGCCGGCAGCGCTTCGCCGGAAGCTGCTCTATGCGGTTTCGCATGTCCTGTTGATCGACTCCTTCGAGCCGTTGAAACGGGCATTCGACGTGGTCTTAGCAACCGCAGCTTTGATCGTTACGTCGCCGTTTCTAAGCTATGTTGTACTTCGCCGTAAGATCAGCGGCAGGCCCATTCTTGCGCGAGTGGAGCGCGTGGGGAGGTTCGGTCGAAAATATACGCAGTATGCCCTCGTGGGACTCCAGCGGCATCCGATTTTCCGAAAGGCGCCGCTCCTGCTTAATATTCTGGCGGGAGAAATGTCGTTTATCGGCCCCCGGCCGGCTGCACCCGGCGACCCGGTTTTGGATGCCGACGCGCGCGCGCGCCTGTCCGTCAAGCCTGGAGTAATTTGTTCCTGGTGGTTGCGCCAGAGGGGCAACATCGATTTCGACGATGAAGCGGCAGCCGATCGTGAATATTTGAATACCGCCAACTTAGCCGGTGATTTCGGCATCGCGCTGCGCGCGATACCGGCGCTCGTGTTCTCTGAGCCGCGGGATGCCGCGCCGCGCACGGTGGAAATTCTTGGAATCCGCATCGACAACATAAGCATGGCCGAGGCGCTCGAATGGATCCGGCAAAAACTCAGAGGCGACGGACACGCGTCGGTTTGCATCACCAATGCACATTGCGCCAACGTGAGTTGCCTGAACGCGTCTTATCATGAAACGCTCCTGGATTCGAGCTTGAACCTTGCGGATGGAGTGGGGCTGCGGATCGCGGGAAAGCTAAAGCGGACACCCATACGGCAAAACGTCAATGGTACCGATTTGTTTCCGCGGCTCTGCGCTATGCTCGAAGGCAGCGGCGACAGCTTGTACTTACTGGGTGGCCGGCCCGGAGTGGCCCAGGATGTCGCTGAGTGGATTCAAAAGCGATATCCTCAAACTGCGATCGCCGGTTATCGAAGCGGGTATTTCGAACCGCATGAAGAGGATGGGGTCGCGGAAGACATTCGGCGTTCGGGCGCGGCCGTACTTCTGGTTGCGATGGGCGTGCCCCAGCAGGAATTGTGGATTCACCGGAATCTCGAGAAGACCGGGGTTCGGGTAGCGATGGGTGTTGGCGGGCTATTCGACTTCTATTCGGGACGGATTCCCCGCGCCCCGACATGGATGAGAGAAACCGGCCTTGAGTGGACCTACCGTTTGCTCCAGGAGCCAGGAAGAATGTGGAAGCGCTACCTGATCGGCAACTGGACTTTCCTAGCGCGGCACGTGCTTTACGAACTGAATTTTTATCGTCCCCACGGCCAAAAGGCTAGAGGCTAAGAGTGAAGGCAGTATTAAATCTTGCGGGAACCGGCGATACATCGTTCCTGGCTAACTTGGTGGACCGCCCGTTTCTCCGCCACATCGTGGAGTTCGTGGTCGATCGAGGAGTCCGGGAAATTCTGGTGGTTGGAACGGCTTGTGAACATGCGGAACTCGTATTGGGGAACGGGTGCCAGTGGGGCGCATCGATCGAGTATCGCAGAATACACTCCATATCTGATTACGAAGTAGCGCCGATCGCGGGGAGGGAGAACTTTCTGCTGGTATCCGCTGCCAGTCTGCCCCAATTCCCACTCAGGCAGCAATTGGAACGCGCCGCTGGAGCCATTATTTACGGGCCGGAGGGTAAGAACTGGACCGGCTGGGCCGTGATCGAAGCGCAAGACGCGGCATGGATGCCTCCCTTGTGCGATCACGCTGAGTTACTTTCGTATCTGCAGGCTTTGGAGACTTACGCTCCGCTACTCGCAGACGTGGAGTTCCGTTGCAGCAGCGCGGAGGAACTTTGGAAGTCTCATCAAGACGCGCTGCATTCGAACCTCTCCCACATTTTTCATGGCGGCCTCGAAGTGAAATCTGGAGTCTGGATCGCTCGAAACACCTCGGTGGCCAGCAGTGCCGCGATCACCGCGCCGGCATATATCGGCGAGAATTCGCGGATCGGCGCCGGGGCGCAAATTGGGCCTTTTGCCGTCATCGCTAAGGACTGCTTGATAGCGCCAGGCACGATCGTGCGTCACGCGGTGGTTGCTCCCGGCACTTATGCGGGCAACAACCTCAAACTGGATCATGTGCTGGTGAATAAGCGTCACTTGTCTGATGTTCGATTCGGGGTGTCGGTGGAACGGGTCGACAGTCCAATTTTGGATGGTGTTTTCGACTTTGATTGGGCGGCGATTCCGCGCTGGGTATGGTCCTGGCTCACGTATCGGTTGCCGCGCAGGCGGCGGTTAGAAGCAATTGAGACTTCGGCTCCAGACGATGCCAGCATGTCCTCGATTCCGTCAAGATCAAATACGGCAAGGCTGAAGTCGAAGTCGGCCAGTGTTGCGGCAAACGACTGATATGATTTCTGACAATTCCACTCCTACGATTTCGCGTCGCGCGCTCCTCGCGATGTCCGCCTTTGCCCCGCTCGCATTGCGAGGGGGCAGCAGGAAAATACCCATGGGGCTGGAAATGTATTCGGTTCGCGACGAATTTACGAAAGATCCGCAAGGCACGATTAAAGCGGTGGCGCAAATGGGCTACGAAGTCGTGGAGTTCTACGCTCCCTACTTCCAATGGACCACTGCTTACGCCAAGCAGATCCGCAAGCAGCTCGACGATCTGGGTGTCCGCTGCCGCTCCACTCACAATGGGGAAGATTCGTTCACGCCCGAGGGGCTCAAAAAGGCCGTCGAACTCAATCAGATTCTGGGGTCCAAGTACCTGGTGATGGCGGGTTCCGGTCCGGTGAGCGGTCTGGCTGGATGGAAGGCGCTGGCGGAACGGATCACGCGATTGATGGAAAAACTCACGCCGCTGGGAATGAGTTCCGGCTTTCACAATCATGAAATCGAATGGGAGCCGGTAGAAGGGAAGCGGCCCATGGATGTGATCGCAGCCTATACACCCAAGGAGTTCATGCTCCAATTCGACGTAGGCTCGTGCGTAGCTGCGAAGCAAGATCCGGTTGCCTGGATCAAGGCGAATCCCGGGCGCATCAAGAGCATTCATTGCAAGGATTGGGCTCATTGGCCTTGGGGGGGCTATCGCGTGCTATTCGGACGGGGTAGTTCACCGTGGGCAAAAATCTTTGAAGCTGCCGAAAGTGTCGGAGGGGTGGAGTTCTACCTCATGGAGCAGGAAGGCAGCCACTATCCACCGCTTGAAACCGCGCGGCGGTGTCTGGAGACCTGGAAGCAGATGCGAGGCTATGTTGGCTAGTTTGCAAAGTCAGGATAAGTGATCACTGCTCGGACGGATAGGCCCTGCCGGGCTGAGCGTTGAAAGGTTTGGGCGAGTATACGAGGGCAATAAACGTACAGTGGGAGAAATTCGATGGCAAAGATTGACCAAGTTATGTCGAGTAGCCCCGTCGCGGTTCCCGAGGAAGCTCAGTCACAAATGAGTTTCTTTTTCGCTTTTTTCTTTTTGTCGGGCTTCTGCAGCCTGCTTTACCAAGTTGTGTGGCTGCGCGTGGCTATGGCCGGGTTCGGCGTCACCACGATGATGATTTCGATCGTGTTATCAATCTTCATGGCGGGATTGGCACTGGGGAGTTGGGCCGGCGGCCGTCTGGTGCGATTCTACGAGCTCCGTCCTGCGAAATTCTTTATTCTCCTGTACGGAGCCAGTGAATTGGTCATTGGAGTTTCTGGCTTGGTAGTCGCACCTCTGCTGCGCGCGGGGCGGGTTTTGTTGTCGGATCAAGGGGCATCTTGGGGGTCACCAGGCTACTATCTTGCTTCTGCCGCCTGGGTCGCCTTGGTCATGCTGCCGTTCTGTACTTGCATGGGCGCTACATTTCCACTGGCGATGGCCGGGATCCGGACGGCGTTCCGCGCTAAATCCTCAACGTCTTTCAGTTACCTCTATCTGGCGAACGTATTGGGTGCGATGGCGGGCGCCATTGGATCAGCGTTCTTCTTCATTGAGCTGCTGGGTTTCTCTAAGACGCTCTTAATTGCCGCGACACTCAACGCAGTCATTGCGATAACGGCTTTTGTCTTGGCGTCGGCCCGTAGGGAGTCGCTTCGCGAGGCTACTACCGTGGCCGGTCGAGTACGGGGTCCCATTGCCAACAGCCGGGAGATTTCGGACGCCTCGCCGGCCAG